>JACPOT010000083.1 GCA_016191385.1 Chloroflexota bacterium
GAGGATCGTCAGGCCGAAGGCGGCGGCGATCGCGATCCCTCCCGCGCGAGGTGTCGGCGCGAGATGGATGCGGCGGCCGCCCGGGACGTCGAGGATCTCGAGGCGGTGCGAGAGCGCGACGACGACCGGACCGGCGGCGAGCGCGAGGAGGAAGGCGAGCAGGGTCGACCCGACGAAGAGGACGACGACGGTCATCCGGTCCCGAACTGCCGGTCGCCGGCGTCACCGAGGCCGGGGACGATGTAGCCCTTCTCGTTGAGGCGGTCGTCGAGCGCGGCGACGTGGATGGGGACGTCGGGATGCGCGTCGGACAGCGCCTTCACGCCCTCGGGTGCGGCGATGAGGCCGACGTATTTGATGCGCTTCGCGCCCCACTTCTCGAGGACGTCGATCGTCGCGACCGCCGATCCGCCCGTGGCGAGCATGGGATCGAGCACGAGGCACACCTGCACGGTCGCCTCGGTGGGGAGCTTGTTGTAGTACTCGATCGGCCGCAGCGTCCGCTCGTCGCGGAAGAGGCCGATGTGCCACACCTGCGCCTCCGGCATGAGCGAGAGCGCAGCCTCCACCATCCCGATCCCGGCGCGCAGCACCGGGACGAGCCCGACCTTCTCCCGAAGGCGCGAGCCGGTCCACGGCGCGAGCGGCGTGTCGACCTTGCGGTCCTCGAGAGCGAGATCGGCCGTCGCCTCGTAGAGCACGAGCGTCGCGATCTCATGTACCAGGCGGCGGAACTCGGGCGGCGGCGTCGTGGTGTCGCGGAGACGCGTGAGCTTCTCGCGGACCAGAGGATGCCGCGAGACGTTGATCACGCGCGCGCGTGCTCGCGCGTGATGCCCGGGACCGGATAACGCGCGGTGAGCTCGAGGACCTCGGCCGCGATCGACGCGAGAGCGGCTTCGTCGCCCTTCGAGCGAAGGGTGCGGGCGATGAGGGCGCCGATGCGCTTCATCTCCGCCTCCCTCATGCCGCGCGTCGTCACCGCGGGTGTCCCGACGCGGATGCCCGAGGCGATCGCGGGCTTGTTGGTGTCATAGGGGATGGTGTTCTTGTTGACGGTGATGTTCACGGCGTCGAGCGCTTTCTCCGCGTCGCGGCCCGTCGTTCCGGCCGCGCAGCGTCTTGTGCGTCGTCGTCGTGACCACGTGCGAGTGCGGCACGGGGTTCGGATGCTCGCCGGCCGCGACGAGCCCGGCGAAGTGGGCCATGTCGGTGACGAGCAAAGCGTCGACCTCGTCGGCGATCTCGCGCAGCAGCCGGAAGTCCCAGAAGCGGGGGTACGCGGTGGCCCCGGCGACGATCACGCGCGGCCGGTGCTCGCGTGCGAGCGAGCGGATCTCGTCGTAGTCGAGCGTCTCGGTATCGCGCTTCACGTGGTAGGGGATGAACTTGTAGAGCTGCGCGGAGAAGTTCACCGGCGACCCGTGCGTGAGGTGGCCACCCTGGTCGAGCGCGAGGCCGAGGAACGTGTCGCCCGGCTTCGCGATCGCCGCGTACGCGGCCATGTTGGCCTGCGCGCCGGCGTGCGGCTGCACGTTGGCGTGCTCCGCGCCGAAGAGCGCCTTCGCGCGCTCGATCGCGAGCGTCTCGGCGACGTCGACCCACTCGCAGCCGCCGTAGTAGCGCTTGCCTGGGTAGCCCTCGGCGTACTTGTTGGTGAGGACGCTGCCGACAGCCTCGAGAACGGCCGCGCTCGTGTAGTTCTCGGAGGCGATGAGCTCGATCTTCTCGACCTGGCGCTGCTCCTCGTTCCGCATCGCGGCGTACAGCTCGGGATCCGTGTGCTCGACGTGCGACAGGTCGGTCATGTCCTGACCTCCCTTTTCTCCAGCGCCATGATCTGCTCGCGCCGGCGGGCGTGGCGACCGCCTTCGGGCTTCGCGCTCATATAGGCGTCCACGATGCTCTTCGCGACCTCGCTGCCGATCACGCGCTGGCCGAGCGTCAGCAGGTTCACGTCCACGTGCGAGACCGCGTCGCGCGCCGACCACTCGTCGGTCACGACGGCGGCGCGAACGCCCGGGATCTTGTTGGCCGCGACGGCCGGGCCGATGCCGGAGCCGCAGCAGAAGATGGCGCGCTCGACCTTCCCGCTTGCGACCGCGTGAGCCAGCGGCACGACGATGAGCGGGTAGTCGTCGTCACCCGTCCGCGCGCCGTCGAAGTCCACGACCTCATGACCCTGAGCCTTGAGGTGCTTCCCGAGGATGTCGCGCAGCTCGACGCCGGCATGATCCGAGGCCATCCCGACCTTCATGCGGCCGCGTCCCGGAGCGCCTGCTCGATGTCGCGCGCGGCGATCGCGCCCTCGCGAAGGATCGTGACCACAGGTCCGCTGCAGTCGACGATCGTCGACGGAACGCCGCCGGGCGTGCGCCCGCCGTCGAGGATCAGCGAGATGCGGCCGTCGAGCTGCGCGATGACCTCCTCGGCCGTCGTCGCGTCGCGCTCGCCCGACAGGTTCGCGCTCGTCACGGGCAGGCCGCCACCGCTCGCCGCGATGAGCCGGCGCGCGACGTCGTTGGCCGGAACGCGAAAGGCGAGGGTCCCGCGGCGCGGGGCGACGAGGACGATCGTCAGCGGCCCGGGCCAGTAACGCGCCGCGAGGATGCGCGCTGACGGCGTGACCATCGCGCTGGCCTCGAGGTGAGATGCGTCGGAAAGCATGACCGGGATGCGTTTGTCTTTGGGCCGGCCCTTCACCTTGTAGAGGTCGCGAATGCGATCGTGAGCGACGGCGAGGCCGTAGACCGTGTCGGTCGGGAACGCGATGACCTCGCCGCGCGCGAGCGCCGCCGCGGCTTCTTCCACCGCTCCTCGCGCGTTCGCGTCGAGGAGGCGCGTCTTCACGGTCGGATGATACCGACGACGCGCGGTGCGCCCATGAGATCGAGGTGCACGTGCGTGTTCGCACCGAGCGCTTCGCTCAGCATCGCGGAGAGCGGGTCGACCTGAGGCGGATCGCACTCGAAGAACGCCGCGCCTCCGCGCTCGAGCTTCGCGGGAAGCTGCGCCACACAACGCCGAATGAGGTCGAGGCCAGCGGGTCCGGCGAAGACCGCGACGCGCGGCTCGAAGCGCAGCGACGTTCGCTCCGCGGTGAGCTCGTCGACCGCACGCTCGGTGAGGTATGGGAGGTTCGCGACCACGAGGTCGACAGGCCGCTCCAGCGGATCCAGCAGATCGCCCAGGCGCAGGTCGATCCGCCCAGCCAACCCGTGGGCGGCGGCGTTCAGCGCCGCGACCTCGAGCGCGTCGGCGGACACGTCGGTCGCGACGATGCGCACGCGCGGCTGGTGGACGGCGATGGCGACGGCGATCGCGCCGGATCCCGTTCCGACGTCGACGACGCGAGTGCGCTCCGTGGCATCGAGGTACGCGATGGCTGCTTCGACCAGGACCTCCGTCTCCGGTCGCGGGATCAGCACGCGATGGTCGACGACGAAGCGCAGTCCGAAGAATTCCTTGAAGCCACGCAAATAGGCGATCGGCTCGCCCTCGCCGCGGCGCTCGACAAGCTCGTCGAGGTCGCGTTGCTGCGCGGGGTCGAGCGGAACGTCGAGGTGGGCGTAGAGCTGCTCCCGCGAGATCCCGCAGACGTGCGCGAGCAGCAGGTCCGCGTCGAGGCTCGCGGTGGGATCGTCCATCTCGCGCAGCCGCGCCGTCGCCCGCGCGCGCGCCTCGCCTCGCATCACGCGCATATCCTCGCCCCGTGGCGCTCCCCGTGACGGGCGAGGACATCGTCGCCGCGCGGCGCATCGTGGACCGCTACCTTCCGCGGGCGCCGCTGGAGCGCTCCCCCCTCCTCTCGGGTGAGCTGGGAGCCGAGATCCACCTCAAGATCGAGACCTTCAAGCCGACACGCACGTTCAAGGTGCGGGGCGCGCTCAACAAGGTCGCTTCCCTCGACGAACGCGCTCGCGCGCGCGGGGTCGTCGCGGCGTCGGCGGGGAGCCACGCGCAGGGGGTCGCGTATGCGGCCTGGGCGCTCAGCGTGAGCGCGACGGTCGTCATGCCCAACGAGGTCTCGCCCACGATCGTCGGTGTCTGCCGCGCGTACGGCGCGACGGTGCGGCTCGAGGGCGACCTCTACGACGACACCCTTTCCCTTGCCCACCGCATCGAAGAGGAAGAGGGGCGCACGTTCGTCCATCCCTATGCGGATCCGCTCATCGTCGCGGGTCAGGGCACGATCGGGCTCGAGATCCTCGAAGAGCTCCGCGACGTCGACGTGGTCATCGTCGCCGTCGGTGGCGGCGGCCTCATCTCGGGCATCGGCCTGGCGATCAAGGCACAGCAGCCCGGTGTGCGCATCGTCGGTGTCGAGCCCGAAGGAGCCGACGCTTTCGGCCGATCGCTGCGCGCAGGCCGGCCCGTCGTGCTCGACGAAGCGCACAGCATCGCGGACAAGCTCGTCGTGAAGACCACGAGAGACCTGAACGTGGAGATCGGCCGTGCCGTCGTCGACGACATGGTCACCGTGACCGAGACCGCCCTTGCGGACGCGACGTACGAATACCTGGACCGCCTTTCTCTCATGGTCGAGCCCTCCGGCGCGGCGCCGCTGGCCGCGCTGCGCAGCGGGAAGGTCCGCGTGGCCGGGAAGCGCGCCGTCCTCGTCCTCAGCGGCGGGAACGCCGCGCCTGCCATGTTGGCCAAGATCCTGTCCGATCGGACCAGCGACGTGAGTCGATCGGGCATCGAGGAGAGCGCTCCGGCCTGATCGCGATCGATCCGCGTCCATAACCTGCATCGGGGACGCGCTGCAATAACATTCGTCGCTCAACGGGGAGGGCGATCGTCTCTTGAGCTCCTGGCGCGCGTTGCTACGTGGCGATCCATTGCCGTGGCTGCTCGAGAAGCGCGACCCCTCCGTGCGCGCTATGGCCCTTCGCAACATCTTCGACAAGAGCGCGCGCGATCCGGAAGTGCGCGAAGCCGCCACACGAGCGATGAGCTCGCCGCCTATCTCCACGATCCTCCACCGGCAGAAGCCTGACGGCCGCTGGAACGGTGGTGAGATGTACGCGCCCAAGTACACCGGTTCGCACTGGTCGATGCTCCTGCTCAGCGAATACGGCATCGAGGGCTCCGACCCGCGCGTCCGCCTGGGTGCTCGCCGCATCCTCGAGGATCTCGGCGCCGGCAAGGCCAAGATGGAGTGGGCGACCGAGCGCGACCACGGCGTGTCGTGCTTCTTCGCCAACGTCGTGCGCTACGTCGCCACCGCCGGCTATGGAGCGGACCCCCGCCTCGAGCCCTTCGTCCAGCGGCTGGTCCGGGACGCGAAGAAATTCGACGCCGCCTGCTTCATCAACAACGAGCAGCCCTGCGCCTGGGGCTACGCCCGCCTGGTGTGGGGCCTCGCGGCGCTCCCGGAGGCCGTGCGCACGCGCGAGGTCGAGCGCGCCATCCGCCGCGGTGTCGAGTTCCTGCTCACGTACCGGCCGGAACGCGGCGACTACCCCGCCCCGTATGGGGCGAGCCACCTCTGGCGCCAGCTGAGCTTTCCACTCTTCTACCAAGCGGACGTCCTCTTCGTCCTTCGTGCCCTCGACGCCGCCGATGCGCTCGACGACCCGCGCGCGCAGTCGTCCATCGCCTGGCTCCTCGCGCGGCAGGACGAGCGCGGCCGCTGGGGCGGCCGCGCGCCATACGCGGATCGCATGCCCTCGAAGATCGACGGCAGCAAGTGGGTCACGCTGCAGGCCATCACGCTCCTCAAGCACGCCTTTCCCGGCCCGGTGGGGGCACAGGGGGCATAGCCCCCCTGCTAGAGGAACTGAGACCGCTTCCCATTGCCCGACTGAGGACGGGTGAGGGCCGCGAATGCAGCCTTCCGGCGTGCCTCGCTGCCGCCTCCGGAGCCGAGTACGACGACCTCATGGGCGCGAGCGGCGCTGCTTTCACCGCCGCCATCGACCTCGACACCTGGGATCCGCTCGCGGCAGCACCGCTCGACGACGCCACGCTCGGTCGCGCCGCCCGCGCGGCCGGTGTGCGCACCGATCGCGTGACGCCTCCCTTCGACGAGGAGATGCGCGAGCTCGTCCTGGACCGGGTACAGGGATCGCTCGAGGCGAAGCTCGCTCCGCTCATCCAGGGAGCCGTCGGCCCCGCCGAGTTCGGGCTGATCGTCGGGCTAGCGGAGCGAGCGGCGAGGCCGCAGGCCGAGCGCGAAGAGCAGGTCGAGAAGGGGCCGACCTTCCTGCTCAGGACGTACTTCGACCGGGGCGAGGAGCCGACCCGGGCGGGCTGGGAGGTGTTCGCGGGACCCGGCCAGGGCGAGCCGGTGTTCCTCGATCGCGCGGAGAAGCCGCCTCGCGAGACGCTGGCCCGGGAGGCCGTCGTCCTCGCGTGCGAAAGCGCGGATGCCAGCGACGCGACCCTGCGAGCTTGGCTCGCGGCACTGCGCGACGAGGCGCGATGGACGGACGCGAAACACGGCGGCGTCGCCGCCTACGCTGACCACGCGATGCGCACGATCCTCGCGGACAAGCGGCGGTCGGCCGCGCGATACCTGCGCTCCGTCCGCGGGTCGCTGCCGCCGCGGGCGGGCGGCGACGTGCTGCGGGCGGCGGAGGCGTATGGGCACGTCGCCGACGCCGCGGATCGCGCCGGCGCCGGCGCGTTCGATCCGGCGATCGCGCTGCGGTTCATCGAGGGCGGCCAGCGCCGCGCGTGGGCCAACCTTCTCGAAGGTGCCATCGCTCACGAGACCGAGGCGCATGAAGCGCTGCGCTCGGCACGCGCGGCCCTGCGGGCGTGAGCGATCTCGCGATCGCCACGCTCCTCGGCCTCGTTCAGGGACTCACCGAGTTCTTGCCGGTCTCATCGACGGCGCATCTGGTGATCGCCGAGAAGCTCTTCCATCTTGACCCCGAGCGCTTCGGCCTCACGTTCGACGTCGCGGTGCACCTCGGCACCGCGCTCGCGGTGCTCCTCTACTTCGCGGGGACGTGGATCGGCCTGGTCCGCGACGTCTTCTCCGGACGCTGGCGGCTGCCGCTTCTCGTGGTCGTCGGCACGCTGCCGGCCGCGATCGCCGGCGTCCTCTTCCAGTCCGCGGTGGAGGACCAGCTGCGCGACGTGCGCGTGGTCGCGGCCGCGCTCGTGATCGGTTCGCTCGTTTTCCTCGCCGCCGAGCGGATGGCGACGCAGCGCGTGGATCTCGCGCGCATCGGCTGGGGCACGGCGATCTTCATGGGCGCGGCACAGGCCATCGCGCTCATCCCCGGCGTCTCGCGCTCGGGGATCACGATCTCCGCGGGTCTCGCCGCCGGCGTCCAGCGGATCGACGCCACGCGGCTCAGCTTCCTCCTGGCGACGCCGGTGATCATCGGGGCCAGCGCCAAGACGCTCCTCGACGCCCGCGATGCCAGTGGCCTGCTCGCGGAGCCGCAGCTGGCGGTCGCCGGGTTCATCGTGTCGTTCGTGTCCGGGTTCTCGGCCGTCGCGTTCCTCGTGCGCTTCCTTCGCGCCCACTCGCTGAACTGGTTCATCCCCTACCGGCTGCTGCTCGCTGCCGCATTGCTCTTGGCGGCGTTCCTCGGGGTGGCGTGAGCAGCAGCGGATCGAAGTCCAAGAAGGGACACTGAGCGTCTGATCACATCGATAGCGAGGACAACATGGACCTAGGACTGGTCGGAAAAGTGGCTTTCGTCGCCGCGGCCAGCAAGGGCCTCGGCCGCGCCATCGCCGAAGAGTTCGCGCGCGAGGGCGCCAAGGTCGTCATGTGCAGCCGCGACGAGGCCGCGATCGGGACGGCCGCGCGCGAGATCGCGGCGGCGACGAAAGGCGAAACGCTCCCGGTCGCCGCGGACCTGTCGAAGAAAGAGGACTGCGAGCGCTTCATCAACGCCGGTCTCGAGAAGTTCGGCCGCATGGACGTGCTCATCGTGAACGCCGGCGGCCCGCCGCCGGGGCGATTCGAAGAGCTCGACGAGGCGGCCTGGGACAAGGCCTACCAGCTCACGCTCATGTCGGCGGTCCGGCTCGTGAAGCTCGCGCTTCCCGAGCTCAAGAAGACGAAGGGCAACGTCGTCTTCTCGACGTCGACGTCCGTGCGGCAGCCGACGCAGTACGTCGCGCTGATCCTCTCGAACGCGCTGCGCGCCGCGGTGCACGGGATGCTGAAGACGCTCTCGAAGGACCTCGGCAAGGACGGTATCCGCGTCAACGCCGTCCAGCCCGGACGCGTCCACACCGATCGCATCGACTCGCTCGATGCCGATACCGCGAAGCGCACCGGCCGCAGCCAGGAGCAGGTCGCGACGGGCTGGCACGCGCAGATCCCGCTGGGCCGCTACGGCGACCCGAGGGAGTACGCCGCGGCCGCGGTCTTCCTCGCGTCCGAGCGCGCGTCCTACATCACCGGGGTGTCGCTGCAGGTCGACGGGGGAATGCTCCAGGCGATGTTCTGATGCCCCAGGCGCGGCCGTGACAGAGATCGTCCCCGGCCTCCACCGCGTCCCCCTTCGGGGCAGCGCCGCGTTCCTCGTCGTCGAGGACGAGATCACCCTCATCGATGCGGGCCTGCGCGGGTCAGGCCGTTTGCTCCGCCACTACCTCGACAGGATCGGTCGCTTGCCCCGCGAGGTCGCTCGCATCGTCTGCACGCACGGTCACCCCGACCACATCGGCGGCGTTCGGGAGATCGCCGCGATGACCGGCGCGCAGGTGCTCATGCATCCCGCCGACGCCGAGCGGCTGCGCATGAGCGTGCGCGACGCACTGCGGCACCTGCGGCCATGGACGCTCCTGGCCGCGATCACGCGCGGGCCGGAGGACGCCAAGCCGCTCGATGACGGAGCCGTGCTCCCGGGGCTCGGGGGGCTGGAGGTGGTCCACACGCCCGGTCACACGCCGGGCAGCGTGTGCCTGTACTCGCGTAGCCGGCGCGTCCTCATCGTCGGCGACGTCCTTCAAGTCATGCGGGGCCGGCTGCACCCGCCCAGCCTCGTCTTCTCCGAGGACATGGAGCTCGCGAAAGCCTCCATCCAGCGGCTCTCCAGGCTCGACGTTGACACGATCTGCTTCGCGCACTACTCCACGTGGCGGGAAGGGGCCCGCGAGGGGCTCGCGGCGCTGGCGGGAGGGACACCACGGAGACCCTGAACGACATCGTGCCCGCGTCGGCGCTCCGATTCGGCGGCAAGGACGCGTTCGTGATCAAGCCCGGCTTCCGCACACGCACATGGACCTACCGCGACCTCGCCGACGTCGTCCCGCGCGCCGCGCAGGTGCTGGCCGGGGACGGGGTCCACAAGGGCGACCGCGTGCTCATCTGGGGCGTCAACCGTCCCCAATATGGGATCGCGTTCCTCGCCGCGCTCCATAGCGGAGCGGTGCTCGTCCCCATCGACGTCGGCTCGCTCACCGACTTCGCACAGCGGATCGCGGAGCGCACGCGCGCGAACGCCGCCATCGTCTCTTCGCAGACGCGCGAGCGGGCCCGCGCTCTCGGCCTGCGGCTGATCGAGATGGAGGCGCTGCCCGATCGCGCGCGCGGCCGGGACCCGCTCCCTGCGGCCGACGTCGCCGCCGACGACCTCGCGGAGGTGGTCTTCACCAGCGGGACGACGGGCGACCCCAAGGGCGCGATGCTCACCCACCGCAACATCCTTTCGAACGCGATGGCCGCGACGGAGATCTTCCCCATCGGACCGGAGCAGCGGCTGCTCTCGTTCATCCCGCTCTCGCACATGTTCGAGCAGCTCGCGGGCTTCTGGACCGTGCTGCTCTCGGGGGCCAGCGTCGTGTACCCCACGAGCCGCCAGCCCACGGTCGTGCGGCGAACGTTCCGCGAGAGGAAGGTCTCGATGATCCTCATCACTCCCGCGGTCGTTCGCTCGCTGCTGCTCGCCATCGAGCGCAACGCCGAAGCGCAGGGCCGCGGGCCGCTGCTTCGCAAGCTGCGCCGCTTCGCGCGGCGCCTGCCGATGCGCGCGCGGCGGATCCTGTTCACCAGCGTGCACCGCCAGTTCGGCGGGCGGTTCCGCTACATCGTCTCGGGCGGAGCGGCGCTGGATCCCGCACTGGGCCAGGCCTGGGCCGAGCTCGGCATCGACGTCCTCCACGGATACGGAACGACCGAATGCGCGCCCGCCGTGACCTTCAACCGCCTCGACCGCAACCGCCTCGGATCCGTCGGCGTGCCGCTCCCCGGCGTCGACGTGCGCATCGCTCCGGATGCGGAGGTCCTCGTGCGCGGGCCGAACGTCTTCAAGGGGTACTGGGAGAACGACGAAGCGACGCGCGCGGTGCTCGATGCGGACGGCTGGTACCACACGGGCGATCTCGGGGAGATCGACAAGGACGGATTCCTGTGGCTGCGCGGACGGAAGAAGGACATCATCGTCCTCGCCGACGGACTCAACGTGTACCCCGAGGACATCGAGAACGTCCTCGCCGCGGATGCGCGCATCCAGGCGGCGGCGACGCCGCAGCGTCCCGCCATCGCCACTGTCGTGGGCCTCCAGCGTTCGGGCGAAGAGGTCCAGGTGCACGCCGTCTTCCTGCTGAAGGACGAGCGCCTCGTGCGGGCCATCGTTCGCGACGCCAACACGAAGCTGAGCGGAAGCCAACAGATCCGCGGCTGGAGCATCTGGCCCGACGACGACTTCCCGACGACCCCGACGCAGAAGGTGAAGAAGCGCTTCGTGATCGAGCGGCTGCTCGAGCTCGGCCGGGCGGAGACCGCACCGGCCCCCGCCGCGGGAACGCCGGCACGCGCTCTCTCCGACGTGGAGCGCCTCGTGTCGCAGGTCGCCGAGGTCCCGGACGTTCGCGTCGTCGCCGAGGCGCAGCTCTCCGCGGACCTCGGCCTCGACTCTCTTCAGCGCGTGGAGCTGCTCGGCCTGATAAGGAGGAGCTGGGCACGTACATCGACGACGCGGCGCTCGATCCGAACGCGACCGTCGCCGATCTCGAGCGGATGGTCGCGAGCACGCGCGACCTGAAGCGCGACACGGGGATCTTCGGCTGGCCGCTGAACCCCCTCGTGCGGTCGCTGGGGATGCTCATGCAGCAGCTGCTGGTGTGGCCGCTGGTGACGATCTTCTACCGCGTGACGGTGACCGGACGCGAGAAGCTGCACGGCCTGCGCGGACCGGTGATGTTCGCGCCGAACCACACGCTGCACTGGGACAACGGGATCATCCTCACGGCCATCCCGCTCGGGTGGCGGTGGCATCTCGCCGTCGCGGCGGCCGCCGACGACGTGTTCGGCAACCGGCTCAACGGGCTCTTCTCGGCGGTCCTCGCGAACGCGTTCCCGCTCGCGCGCGAGGGCGCGATCCGCCGCAGCCTCGAGCTCCTCGGCGCGCGGCTCGATCGCAAGTTCAGCGTCCTCATCTACCCCGAGGGCGAGCTCACCGTCGGTGGCCCGATGCAGCCGTTCAAGTCTGGCACCGGACTGATCGCCGTGGAAGGCGCGACGCCGGTGGTGCCGATGAAGCTGAAGATCCGGAAGGTGTCGGTGCTGGACCGTGGCGACCGGCGCTGGGACCGCTCTCAGGTCAACGGATTCCGCGGGGATGTCGAGGTCGTTTTCGGCGACCCGCTGTGGTTCTCCGCCGTCACCGACCCGAATGATGCGACGAGGAGGATCGAGTCCGCCGTCGCGGCGCTCTGAACAGCGCTGCACTCTCGCGCGGACGGCTTAGCATCCCTCGCGGAGGTGCCGATATCGCGCGATCAGACCAGACGCTGCTTGGTGTAGGCCTCTACTCGGTCCCAGAGGCGTCTCGTCTCCTCCGGCTGCCTGCGACAACCCTCGTGCGGTGGATCAACGGTTATAGCTTTCCGCTGTCGCGATGGTCGAAGAGTCATAAGCCGCCTGTCTTTGCCCCGGCCCTGCCGCGAGCACATGGCCATTTGGGACTGACGTTCCTTGACCTCGTTCAACTGCGCTTAGTACAGGGGTTCCGCGGCGCTGGTGTCCCGCTGCAGAAGATCAGGACCGCCGGTGTCACCGCCGCCGACGTCTTTAGGACATCGCACCCATTCGCGTCCGAGCGGTTCAAGACGGACGGACGGGACATTTTCGCCGAAGTCGTCGTCGACGCGACCGACGTCGGCTTGCTGAACCTCAGTGCAGCTGGCCAGAGGACCTTCCCGGAGCACGTCGAGCGGTCCCTGCGCGAACTCACATTCGCCACCGAAACGCGTCTCGCGCGCCGCTGGCATGCGGCCGGCGTGGGCGGAGGGATCATTGTCGATCCAGGCATCGCCTTTGGGCGGCCCGTGGTGGAAGGGACAGGTGTCCCGACGAGCGTCATCTGGGAGCAGTCCCACACCGAGTCGGAGGCATCCCTTGCGCAATGGTTCCGCCTCGAGGAGAAGCAGATCCGTGACGCGCTGAGGTACGAAGAGACCCTTCTCGCAGCGGCGTGACCTTCTTCTTCGATAACAATCTCAGCCCTGTTCTCGTCCAAGGGCTTCGGGCTTTCGGCGAAGACGTCCAGCATCTGCGTGACTCCTTCGCCGCGGAAGCGCCCGACACGGAGTGGATCCCCGAAGTGGCTCGCCGTGGATGGGTCGTGGTCACGCGCGACAAGCACATCCGAACGCGGCCGCTCGAGCTGGACGCACTTCGATCCCACGGCCTCCGAGTCTTCATCTTTTCCCAGAAGAGGGATCCCGATCGATGGGGCTGGGTTGAGCTCGTTGTCCGCCGCTGGCTGGAACTCAAGCGCTTCACAGAGACCAATGGGCGTCCGTTCGTCGCCCTCATTCCGGAGCACGGCAGAATTCAGAAGGTCAGGTAGATGAAGTCGGCCGAGAGCTCGACGCCGGTCACGCCGATGAAGCCAAAGACCGGTAGGCCTAGGAAAATCTCCTCTTGAGATACTGCTCGGCTTCGGGCAACCCGAACGACCGTGTCGTATTTCCCGACCTTACGAACAGCTTCTGAGTCCCATCGGCCCCCACATAGACCGCCTGGGTAGCCCGCGGGACCTGCAGCAAACACACGGTCAGCTCGTCCATCTGATGGAAAGAGATCCTCAGCTCCGAGGTTGGGACCTTCCCGAGCACTGCACCGAGGGTCGATCGGAGGAACTGCTCGTACGCATCCTCCGGCTTCCTCCCATCGAGTCCGACCACATCGTGTTCTATCCCTACGACATCGCCGTTGTCACTCACACCCACCACGACTGAGCCGCCATCCGCATTCATCAGTCCCGCGACCGCCTTGGCCAGTGACAGCCGCAAGGTCCGGTCTTCGCCCGCGGTATGACGATTGACGCGTGCGGACTCCTTGAACTCCGCACGGTCGCCTTCTCCCGAAGCGAGAAGTCCTTCGATGTCCACCGCTTCTTCGGGCTGGGTGCTCACACTGTCGAGGAACTCGTTGACCGTCGTCGCCAGCGCCGTACGGCGGTACGCAAGAAACTCGCGATATCGATCGATCTCCCAGAGCTCGCCGGACAAGGGCACGCATTGAGAGGTGAGGGCATCGGCTCCACGTTTTGCAACGATCGCGGGAAAGTAGACCGAAGGTGGCTTGTTCCCGATCGACCGGTTCGCTCCGCCGCCGACGAACGCGAGGTTGGCGATCTCGTTGATCTCCCGCCGCTCATATTCCTTCTTGGCAAGAAGGGACTTCGGGAAGATGTGGTGCTCCTGCACGAAGTGAAAGCGGCCCTGATGAGTCAGTGATATCCCGAGACCGGTCCACCAATCCTTCGCTCCGGCGTGGCGCAGAGCGAGATAAGTCGTCTGGAAGAGGGGGTTGCGCGCGCTGCGCCCGGCGAAGTCGCTCGCCTCGAATCGCAGTCGGCCGTGCTGCTGCTGAAGCAGGGCGGTCAGCTCGTCCGGGCCTCCGCCTGCGAACAGCACACCGAGATCCTTATCCAGGGTGGTCTCTGTCGCGCCCGAGTAGTGACCCAGCGCATTCGCGGTGAAGAGCCAGTGGAGGAGTGCCCGTTCATCAGCCCGGCTAAGGCGCATCTGACGGAGGACCGCGAAAACGGCGACGGGGACGACGAGCAGGGGTGATGAGAGGAGTGACTCGTCCTCTATCCCCGCATTGCTGCGAAGGAAGTTCACAGCGAAGTCGAGCCCGCGCTTGGCGTCCTGCCACGAGTCTTGCAGCCTCTTGATCGGGATCCGCCCGACGGTCCGGAACCGGCTCTGCCTCGTCGCGAAGACGACAAGCGTTCTCACGATCATCCCGAGGTCGAACGTGAACCACACCTTCTCGCAGTGTTCGAGAAAGTCCTCGAACAGCTGTACTGCGGCCGGCCACCGCGAGGTGATCAAGGCGAGGGCCAGATCAGAACTCCTCAGCTTCATGCCCAAGGAGTTGACCCGAACGAAGATCTCCGTAACTTCCTCGTAGCTTAGGTCACGCTCCAGCACATGCATGACATACGGGTAGTCGCGGATGGCCCGGACCCTCTGTAGACGCTTGGTGTACTTCTCCCATTCGGGCTGGTCAGGCGTCAGGTTGAGAGGCTTCAGCAGATGCCAATCGGTCACGGTGGTGTCGAAGATCCGCGAGACCGGGATCCAGTGAGGGTCCTTCAGCAGGAACCGGTTGGCAACGACGAAGGCCAGGCCGCGAACCCTCTCCTGAACGCTGACCTCATCCTCGCCGTCCTCGTCGTCGTCTTCGGAGGCAGCGTCGCCCTCGACTTCTGTCGCCTCAGAGGGCGCTCCCTCCGGATGGTCCAGGTTGAAGGCGATCTCCACGGGCCTAACGCGTTT
Source organism: Chloroflexota bacterium (assembly GCA_016191385.1). GTDB lineage: Bacteria > Chloroflexota > Limnocylindria > P2-11E > P2-11E > JACPOT01. The sequence continues at coordinate 14,713 of JACPOT010000083.1, forward strand.
CAGCTTCAGCGGCACGCCTCGCGTGATCGCGGACAGCGAGGTCAGCCTCTGCTGACCGTCGAGCAACAGCTTGTAAGCCCGGAACGTGCGATCATCCTGCTCCACCGCGAACTCCCGCTCGGGTACATCCTTGTCCGTCTCCCAGACGAGGATGCTTCCCGAGGGATAGCCGCGGTAGAGGGAGTCCATAAGGTCGCGCACACGCGTAACTGGCCAGACGTATCTGCGCTGGATCGATGGCAGCCGTAGATCACCCTGCTGCACCATATCCACCAGGCTCGAAACGGAGATGTCGATCTTCTTCGCCACTGCTGTGGATCGCAGGCTATCCCGCGACGGGCGTCAGCGGAAGCCGCCTCAGATCTGGGAAGCGCGGTATTGCGTCTCTTGCACGACCCGCCTTGCCAGGAGGCGCGGCGCTTCCATGTCGCTCGTCATGACCGCGAACTGCTGTCCGGCGCGGTTCGTCGCGGAGGCGAAGGTCCCGTCGCGCGCGAGAACCACAGACCTGGCGCGTGCGTGGCGTGAGCAAGCGCGCGCGCTCCGCGCCGATCTCGGCCGCGAACCGCATCGCGCCGTCGCCGACCAACATCACGTGCGGGAGGCGCTGCATGACGGCGCGGGCGATGGAGATCGGGTAGAGGTAGCCGCGCACCGCGCCGACGGATCCCGCGCGCCGCGTCGTTCCGTCCATGATCGACGCGTCGACCTCGACCTCGCCGAGGATGTTGGGCCACCCGCCGCGGCCGACGCTCGTGTCGCGCGGGTCCGCTTCGGCGATCCGCGCTGCGGCCTCGACCGCGTCGAGCGCGCTGCCACCGCGCCGGCGGATGCGCATCGCTTCGGGCAGCGCGCCCGCGCCGTTCGCGCTCGCGACGATCGCGACCGACACTAGCGGCCGGTCATGGAGCGGACCACACGGAACCCGGCGCCGCTCGGATCGCTCGCGTGCCGGCGCTTGGCGACGTCCTCGCCACCGCGGAGGATCCGGGCGCCGTCGGCCCACGAGTTGGTCCACTCGAGAGCGAGCACGTCCTCGAACACGCCCGCGCGCGCGGCCTTCTCCCATTCCCGCTCGTCGGGGAGCCGATAGATGTGGCCGGTGTTCGTCGTGAGCCAGCGGCAGTAGCTCACGGCGTCCGCCCAGGTGACCCCGAGCATCGCGCCCTCGCTCCCGTCGCCTTCCTTGAAGCGGGAGTATTCGGCGCCGGTCACCGGCCGTTTCGCGATGGCGAAGACGTTCACGTGCTCCGTGCGCGGCGGGTCGCCGAGCAGGGCGTCGCCCGCGCGGACGACCACGGTCTCGGGCTCCGCTAGTTGGCGCGCTTCGCGCGCTCCTCTTCGGCGAGCTGGCGGCGCAGCACCTTCCCGATGAGCGTCTTGGGCAGTGAGGCGCGGAACTCGACCTCTTTGGGGATCTTGAATGGCGCGAGGCCGGTCCGGCAGTGGCTGGTCAGGTCGGCCGCGGTGGCGGTCATCCCGGGCTTGAGCACGACGAATGCCTTCACCTCTTCGCCCTTGATGGGGTGCGGCACGCCGATGGCCGCGCTCTCCATGACCGCGGGGTGCGTCGCCAGCATCTCTTCGACCTCGCGCGGGTACACGTTGAAGCCGGAGACGATGATCATCTCCTTCTTGCGGTCGACGATGAAGAAATAGCCCTCATCGTCCCTGCGCGCGATGTCGCCGGTGTGCAGCCAGCCGCCTCGAAGCGCCTGGGCCGTCGCCTGGAGGTCGCGGTAGTACCCGTCCATCAGCTGCGGCCCGCGCAGCACGAGCTCGCCGGCCTCACCGTTCGGCAGGTCGTGCTCGCCGGTCTCGAGGTCGATGATCTTCGCATCTACATCGGGGAACGGGACGCCGATGCTCCCGACCTTCTGCTTCCCGGGGCCGAACAGCGGATTGCAGTGGGTGACCGGGGCTGCTTCGGTCAGGCCGTAGCCCTCGACGAGGTGTCCGCCGGTGATCTCGCCGAACCGCCGCGCTGTCTCGACCATGAGCGGCGCGGACCCGGAGATGCACGCGCGGATCGAGCGCAGGTCGTACTTCGCCGCCAGCGGCGAGTTGATGATCGCGTTGTAGATGCGCGGCGCGCCGGGGAAGGTGTCCGGCCGGTACTTCTGGATGTCCTTGAGGATGCGCTCGAGGTCGAACTGCGGCTCGAGGATGAGCGCCGCCGCGCCGTTGACCGCGAGGAGCATCGCCACCGTGAGCCCGTACACGTGGAAGAGCGGCATCACCGTCATGAGGGCGCTCTGCGCTTCCCGGATGCTCGTGAACCAGGCGCGGCACTGGAGCGTGTTCGCCACCAGCGCGCGGTGCGACAGCATGGCGCCCTTGGGCACTCCGGTGGTGCCGCCCGTGTACTGCAGCACGGCGATGTCGGAGGAGGTGACCTCGGCCGGCTGCGGGTCGGCATCGACGAGCAGGTCGGCGAAGGCGACCGCGCCGCTGTCGCCGCGGAACGGCTGGCGGTGGCCGTCCTTCTTCTCCTTCGCCAGGGTGAAGAGCAGCCGCAGGAGCGGCGGCATCTCCTCCTTGATGTTGGTGACGACCACATTGCGGACCCGCGTGCCTTCGCGCGCCCGCTTCACGACCGGATAGAGGCGCGAGAGGACGACCGCGGTCTCCGCACCGGAGTCGTCGAGCTGGTGGCGGATCTCGCGGTCCGTGTAGAGGGGGTTCGTCGGGACGACCGTCGCGCCCGCCTCGAGCGCACCCCAGAACGCGATGAGGAACTGGGGACAGTTGGGCAGGACGACGGCGACGCGGTCGCCCTTCTTCACTCCGAGCCGCTGCAACCCGGCGGCGAAGCGGCGCACGTCGCGGTAGAGCGAGGCGTACGTCCGCTTGCGGCCGAAGAAGATGGTCGCGGTCGCGTCGCCGTGCCGCGCCGCGGTGTCGCGCAGGAACGCTGGCAGGGCGACATCCGGATAGACGACCGTCGCGGGAACGCCCACGTCGTAGTGGCGCGTCCACGCTCGCGCGCTCGTTGCCGCCCCTCCGATCACCGCGCTGGAGGATAGTGCTCGCCGTGTCACGCCTCGGTCCCGGCGCGCTGGTGTGGTCGAGCTTCGACGGGCCCGAGGTGCCCGGACCTCTCCTCGATGCCATCGCCGCCGGGACGATCGGCGGCCTGATCGTCTTCTCCGCCCGTGGGAACGCACGCTCCAGAGAACAGGTCCGCGCCATGCTCGCGGACGTCGCGGCGGCCGCGCAGCGGGGCGGCGTTCCTCCGGTCCCCGTCGCCGTCGATCAGGAGGGCGGCGGGGTGATCCGGATCGCCTACCGCGCGGCCTTCCCGAGCGCCATGGCGATCGCGGCCACCGGCGATCCCGCGTACGCCGAGCGCGTCGCGCGCGCGACGGCCGAGGGCCTGCGCGCCGACGGCATCACGGTCGATCACGCGCCGGTCTGCGACGTGAATGTCGAGCCGCGCAATCCGGTCATCGGCACGCGCTCGTTCGGCGACGACGCCGAGCGCGTCGCCGCGTTCGCGGCGGCGTGGGTGCGCGGATCGCAGGCGGCTGGCGTTGCGAGCACGCCGAAGCACTTCCCCGGCCACGGCGCGGCGCGCCACGACACGCACATCACCACCGTCGACGTGCGCGCCGACCGGGCGACGCTCATGTCACGCGAGCTGGTCCCGTTCCGGGCGGCCATCGCGGCCGGCGCGAGCGGAGTGATGGCCGCGCACGTGCGTTATCCCGCGATCGACGAGGACGACATCGCGACCTTCTCGCCGAAGGTCCTGCGCGGCCTGCTGCGCGATGAGCTCGGGTACACCGGCCCGATCCTCACGGACGCGCTCGACATGGCCGGCGTCACGCACATGGAGACGCCGGAACGCATCGTGCCCCGCGCCATCGCCGCGGGCATCGACTGCGCGCTCCTGGTCGGACCCATCGAGCGCGCGCTCGCGGCAGCCGAAGAGATCGCGCTGGGCGTGCCGGCTCCGCGGGTGCTCGAGGCCATCGGGCAGGCCGCGAAGCTGCGAGACCGCTTCGGATCGATGGGCCCCCGCGAAGACATCGACGACAGCGCGGCGCGCGCGCTCGCGCGCGAGGTGGCCGAACGCGCGATCACCCACGTCGGTCCGCCGCTGCCGCTGGTCGAGGGCGGGCTGCGCGTGAGCGTGTTCCCGCTCGCGCACAGCTCTCTCGCCGAGACGCCGTATGACCGGACGGAGGACCTCATCGCCGCCCTGCGCCGCCGGTTCGGCGACCGCGCCCACATCGAGCGCGACGGGCGCGTACCCGAGGGCGAGGGACCGCTCGTGGTGTGCACCGCCAGCGCGTGGTTCGACGATGACCAGGCCGCGCGGGCGCGCGCATTGCTCGCGAACGACGGCGTGCTCTGCGCCATGCGCTCGCCCTACGACGCGGCGCTGGTCCCTGGTCGGCCCGCGCTCCTCAGCTACAGCGATGTTCCGGCGTCGCTCGAGGCGCTCGTGGCCGTCCTCGCGGAGGACCGCCCCGCGCGGGGGCACCTCCCGGTCCGGCTGCCATGAGAAGGCTGATCGTCAACGCGGACGACCTCGGGCGCGCGCCGGGGGTCGACCGTGGGGTCCTTCGCGCGCACCGTGACGGCATCGTCACGTCCGCGACGTTCATGGCGAATGTGCCCGGCGCGGAGCGGACCGCGATGCTGGCGCGCGAGTCGCCGACGCTCGACCTCGGCATCCATCTCTCGATCACGTTCGGAAGGCCCCTCAGCGATGCGCTCCAGGTGCCGTCGCTCCTGCGCCCGGACGGGACGTTCCACCCCCGGCCGAGCGACATCGTCGGCCGGGGGATCGTCACCAGAGACGACGTCCTTCGCGAGTGCCGGGCGCAGCTCTCCCGCGCCAGGGCGTTGCTGGGTCGCGATCCCTCCCACGCCGACACGCACCACTTCGTCCACGACGACCCCGCCGTCTTCGAGGCGCTCGTCGAGCTCGCGCGCGAGCACGGCCTGGCCGTTCGGCATCACACGGTCGCGCAGCGCGAGCGCCTGCGCGCGGAGGGCATCCGCACGCCCGACCACTTCCGCCGGGAGTTCCAGTTCGCGGGCCACATCGATGTGCCCGCGCTGGTCGGGCTGATCTCGTCGCTGGACGATGGCGTGACCGAGCTCATGTGCCACCCCGGCGAGCCCGACGACGAGCTCGAGCGAACGTCGACGTACGGGCGTGAGAGGCCCGTGGAGCTCGCCACCCTCACCCACCCGGACGTCCGGGCCGCCCTCGATGACGGCGGAGTGACCCTCGCGAGCTTCGCCGACCTCTGATCACGCCCGCGCGACGTGGATCGCGGCGATGCCGAACGTGAGCCGCTCGAAGCGCACGTCGCGGAAGCCGGCCTCGCGCAGCATCGCCGCGAGCCGCTCCGCGCTGGGAAAGGCGCGCAGCGAGCGCGGCAGGTAGCGGTACGCCTCGGGGTCGCCGCCGAGCATCGCGGCGATGACCGGGAGCACGCGCTCGAAGTACGCGAGGTAGATGCGCCGGACCGCCGCGTGAGGTGGATGCGACAGCTCCAGGACCACGGCAGTGCCACCCGGACGAAGGACCCGCCGTATCTCGCGCAGAGACCGCGCGAGGTCGCCGACGTTGCGCAGGGTGAACCCGCTGATGACACGGTCGACGCTGCGGTCCGCCAGCGGAACGTGCTCCGCGTTGGCGATCGCGACGGCGTAGCGCTCCGACGGCCGGGTCCGTCGCGTCGAGATGGCCAGCATCCGCGGAGCGAGATCGATGCCGAGGACCGCGGCACCAGGTGCGGATCGCCGCAGGAGGCCGAGCGCGAGGTCGCCGGTACCCGCGCCGACATCGAGGGCGCGCTCGCCGGTGCCCAGGCGCGCGAGCGCGAGGGCGCGGCGCCGCCACAGGACGTCGGTGCCGAAGGAGATGACACGGTTGAGCGCGTCGTACTTCGGCGCGATCCGGTCGAACATGTCCGCGATCTCTCTGTCCCTCATTGACCCCCTCGGTCGGGCAAAGCCCTCCTCGGGGCTCGGGTGCTCGACCTCGTCGCTCCGGCGCCTCGGTCTGCGCGCCCGAGGGACGATAGCCTTCGTGCGATGCCGTTGAGCACGTTGCCGCTCGTCCTCATCGTCGTGCTGCTCGAGCTCGCGGTCGGCGGCGCCTTCGTTCTGTGGGCGCTCGATCGCACTCGCCTCGCGCCGGGCGGCTTCCTCAAGGTGACCGCCGCGGTGAATGCCGCGGCCGGCGTCCTCGCCTTCTTGCTGCTGCCGGTGATCCCGCGCGGCAGCGCCGCGGAGGCGGCGGCGCTCAAGCCGGGCGCCCTGGATGCCCTCGCGCAGGCGGTCCCGGTGCTCTTCGTGCTGCTGATCGCGCAGCTGGTCACGACGTTCCTGCCGTTCCGTCCGCTGCGCGCGGTCATCGGCGCGGCGACGATCATCGGCGGCGGCCTCACGCTCATGGCCGCGACGGTGGCGCGGCCGTCGGACGCGCCCTACGACGTCTTCGCGCTCCTCGCCCTCCCGCTCGGCGCGCTCGCCCTCGGCGGGGTGGACGCCGCGATGCTCCTGGGGCACTGGTACCTCGTGACGCCGAAGCTCTCCCCAAAGCCGCTGCAGCGCGCGGCCCTCATCGCCGCGGCCGCCGTGCTGCTCCAGGCCGGGATCGTCGCGGTGACCCTCGCGCGGGGTCAGCTGCTCGGCACCCTCGAGTCCACCCTCGTCGTCCCGATCGCCATCCGCATCGGGGTCGGGCTGCTCATGACGTTCGCGCTCGTGCTCGCGGCGTGGTGGACGGCGCGCATGAACACGCAGTCGTCGACGGGGCTGCTCTACGTGGCCCTGGGAACGGTCATCGCGGGAGAGGTCGCGGCGCGCGTCGTCTACTACCTGACGGGAGTTCCCCTCTAGTTCTTCGGCCGTCGGCTCGGCCTTCGGCCTCGCTTCGCGGCCCCCGCTTCGCTCGCTCGTGCGGACTCGCTCGGACCGGCGGCGCCGGATCCTCGCTCGGTCTACCTCTTCCTCTTCGCCTTGATGACCTTGGCCTTCTTGGTCGCGTTGATGCGGTCACGGTCCTTCAGGGCGTCGCGCACCGCCGAGAACTCGCTGAGCGTCCCGCGACGGTCGGCCGCGACGTTCTTGCGGAACTCCTTGGACTGGCTCTCGCGGCGCGCGATGTCGGCGTCCTTGCCGGCCGTCTCGAACACGCGCGCGATCTTCCGTAGCGGCATTACCGGGTCACCCGCATGGAGGATGCCACCGGACTAGGCGCGCCGCCGGTGATGGCGCTCACGTATGACCTCTTCGATCTCTTCCCACTCGCGCGCGGCGTAGAGGAGCGAGCCGAGGCCTGAGCCGACGAGGAGCACGATGAGGCCAGCGAGCGCAAGCAGCAGCGCCGGGGGCGTCGCACCCGCCGCGTTCAGGTCGAACGAGCGCAGGATCGCGCTCCCGGCATACAGGAGCATCGCCACGCCGACGCCGGCGAGGTCGAGCCGCGCGAGCTGACGGTCCTCGAACGGAACGTCGGCGTTCTCCGCGTAGGCGGCGAACATCGCGAGCAGGGCCACCAGAGCCGCCGCAACGCACAGCCAGGACGCGGCGATGACGAACCCGTTCGTCTCGCGCGAGCCCCAGGCGAACCAGGCCATGAGGTCGAGGAGCGTGATGGCGAAGGCGAGCCCCAGAGCGACGCCGCCGAGCAGCGGACGCAGCGCGAAGCCGAAGCGACGGCCCTCGAGGAGCTCTCTCACGACGTTCCGATGCTAGCCCGCGGCGTGGATGCGCGCCTGCCATCCTGTACGTGAATGAACGCCCTCGCCGCGACCGCCGGCGTGATCGCGATGGCCTTCGCGATCCTGGTGACATACCTCGTGAGCGTCAGCGGCGTGCCGTTCGCGCCACTCGCGTTGGGGCAGGCGATCATCGAGGCCATGCCCGGGTGGATCAGCGTGCCGCTCATCGAGGCGCTGCGGTACTGGGCGCAGCGCCTCCTGGTACTGGGGGTGATCGGGCTCTACCTCGTCGACGGTGCCGCCACCGGGATCGCGGCGGCCGATCGCCGCGTGCGCACCAGCGCGGTCGCCGGGCTCGCCGCCCTGCCGTGGCTCGCGACGGTAGTGCTCGGCGTGCTGCTCGCGGGCGAGAAGATCGATCTCGCGAGCGCCCTGCTCGGATCGGCCATCGGCGCCGCCGCGTTCTTCGGCGGGCTCACGTTCCTGCTGTCCGCCGAGCGCGTGTCCACGGCCGCCGCGGCCACGCGCAGACGGGCGCTGCTCACGGGCGCGGCCGCGGCCGCAGCGCTCGCCGTCCTCGCGATCGTCCTCGGCGGGACGGTCCGCGCCGCGCGCGCGCAGGTCAGCACGGTCGTGACCGCCGCGCGACGGCTGCGCTCGCGCGAGCCGGTCGCCGCGGGCGCGGCGGCATTCGAGGCGATCGACCATCTCGAGAAGCGCATCACCGCCAACGAGGACCACTACACCGTCGACACGACGCTCATCAAGCCGCGCGTCGATGCGAGCACGTGGCAGCTCGCGTTCGGTGGCGAGGTCGAGCGCCCGTTCTCGATCTCCTACAACGAGCTCCTCGACATGGAAGCGCTCGAGCGCCCGCACACGCTCGAGTGCATCAGCAACGAGATCGGCGGCGACCTCATCTCGACCGCAGTGTGGACGGGCGTTCCGCTGGCCGACCTTTTCGCGCGCGCCGGTCCGAAGGCCAGCGCCTACGACGTGGTCCTCACCTCAGTTGATGGCTACACCGACTCCATCCGCATCGCGAAGGCGCTCGACCCCGACACGATGGTCGCGTACCTCATGAACGGGTTCCCGCTGCCCGAGGCGCACGGCTACCCCGCCCGCGCGCTGATCCCCGGCATCTACGGGATGAAGAACGTGAAGTGGCTCTCGAAGATCGACGTCGTCACGTTCGACTTCCAGGGCTACTGGATGGAGCGCGGCTGGAGCGACATCGCGACCTACAACACGCACGTCCGCATCGACGCGCCGCCGGTGTCGACGCGCGCGGTCGACGGAAAGATCGTCATCGCCGGGATCGCCTTCGCGGGCCAGCGCGGCATCTCGCGGGTCGAGGTGTCGACGGATGGCGGCGCGAGCTGGACCGCCGCGGAGCTCGAGCCCGCGCCAGGCCGGCACACGTGGGTCCGCTGGCGCTACGTGTGGACGCCGGCGGCGGCGGCGCGCCATCGCCTCGTCGCGCGCGCCACCGACGGGACGGGCGCGGTCCAGACCAGCGTCCGGCGGCCGCCCTTCCCGAACGGGTCCACCGGCTACGACTCGCAGGAGATCAGCGTCACGGCTTAGGCTCCGCTCGCAGTGGCCAAGCGGCGCTTCTCGATCACCGTGACGCTCCCGCCCTACGCCCGTCCGCGCAACGAATGGCGGCGTCGCGTCCATGCGGCAGCGCTCGAGGCCCTCGCCCGGCGCGGCGTCGGATACCACGACGCCGACCGCCTGGAGCTCCGGCTCACGCTGGCGCTGGAGGCCCGCCCCCTCGCCGTGCACGCCATCGACGACCGCGTCCAGGACGTGATCGACGCTCTCGGGGGCCGCATCGCCGGCCCGCGCAGCTCCCGACGGATCGCACCCATCGTGGCGGACGAGCAGATCGAGCGCATCGTTCTCGAGCGGACCACCGGCCGGTCGCGGCGCAGCGTCGGCGAGCTCGCCATCACGCGATATCGGGCCCGGGGTCACTGATGGCGCGGATCTCATACAAGGAGGGCACCTCGTCCTTCCGCCGGCTGCTGAACCACAGCCCCGAGGTCTCCGAGGCGTACTGGGGGCTGCGCGACGCGCTGAACGCCGGCGTCCTCACGCCGAAGATCCGCACGCTGTCGTTCCTGGCGTGCGACATCACCAACCACTGCCGCTACTGAACGAAGGCACATACCGCCTCGGGCCGTGCGCTCGGGATCACCCAGGAGATGGTCGAGGCGATCCCCGACCATTTCGAGCGAAGCGAGGCGTTCACGGACGCCGAGAAGGCCGTGGTCGCGGCATCCGTCGAGCTCACGAAGAAGGCGGAGCTCTCCAATGAGGCCTTCGACCGCCTCGCGAAGCATTTCGACGAGCGCCAGCTCGTGGAGCTGGTCATGAACATAGGCGTCGCGAACATGAACAACCGCGTCACCGACGCGTTCTGGGCAGACATCGAGGACGCCGAATAGCGATCACCTCCCAGGCGCGGGCGGCCATCGACGCCGCCATCGGGACCGTGTGCACCGCGTGCGTGCTTCTCGTCGAGCAGGCCGGCCAGCGCGACGTCTACGCCGCCGGCACCCTCTGCCCCGATCCAGAAACCGGCCCCGACGCGCCGTGCGCTGAGACGAGCGTCTTCGATCTCGCGTCTCTCACGAAGCTGTTCACCACGGCACTCTGCCTGGCTCTCGTGCGCGAGCGCGTCCTCGCTCTCGACATGCCCTTCCGCGAGATCGTCCCCGACTTCCGCGGCGGCAAGAAGGACGAGGTCACGATCGCGCACGTGCTCACCCACACCGCGGGCCTGCTGTGGTGGAAGCCGATCTATAAGGAAGCCGCCACCATCGACGAGGCGGTGTGGCTCGCGGCCGAGGAGCCGCTCGCGCACGACCTCGGCACGTTCGTCTACAGCGACCTGGGCTACATCATGCTGACCGCCGGCCTCGCGAAAGCCGGAGGCGCACCGTTCGCGGATCTCCTCAAGGATCGCGTGCTGGGTCCCATCGGCGCCGAGACCTGTGCGTTCGGCCCGCGACCGCCCGACGTGTGCGTCGCGACGGAACGCGACAGCGAGTGGCGCCGCAAGCGGCTGCGCGGCGAGGTCGACGATGAGAACGCCTACGCGATGGGCGGCACGTCAGGGCACGCGGGACTCTTCGGCACCGCGGCCGATGTCGCGGCCCTGGCGTCCGTGTACCGCGACGGCGCGGTCATCGGCAACGAACTCGCGACGCTCGCGAGGCGCGAGCACGTTCGCCAGGGGATCGTGCGGCGCGGGCTGGGCCTTGCGCTCCGCGCGACCGAGGGCCCCATGGTCGGCCGCCACTTCAGCGAGGACGCGTGGGGCCACACCGGCTTCACCGGCACGACGCTGTGGGCCGACCCGGCTCTCGACCTCACCGTGGTGCTCCTGACGAACCGCGTGTATTTCGGCCGCGGTAACGACGAGGACGTCTACCGCTTCCGCATCGCGGTGCACGAGGCGGTCTCGGGTGGCTGACCTCGCCATCGGCATCATGTCGGGAACGTCGGCCGATGGCATCGACGCCGCGCTCATCGCGGTCGGCGACGGCGATCCGCCTTCGATCGACGCGATCGCGCACATCGAGATGCCTTTCACGTCGGAGCTGCGGCAGCGGATCCTGAGCGCTGGCGCGGGCGACCTGCTGAGCGCGCACGACCTGGCCCGTCTGCACGGCGACCTCGGCGACCTGTACGCCGAGGCGGCGCTCGCGCTGATCAAGGCCCGGCGCGCGCGGCCGGTCGTCATCGGGCTTCACGGCCAGACGGTCGCGCACCTGCCCGGCGATCACGTCACGCTGCAGATCGGCGACGCCGCGCGCGTCGCGGTGCGCACCGGCATCGCGACCGTGGACGACCTCCGGTCGGCCGACATCGCCGCGGGGGGCCAGGGAGCGCCGCTGACGCCCTTCGCCGACCACCTGCTCTTCGCCGCGGGCGCGCCGCGCGTGGTCGTGAATATCGGCGGGATCGCGAACGTCACCTTGCTCCTCGACAACGAACGCGATCACGTGACCGGCTTCGACACCGGACCCGGGAACATGGTCCTGGACGCCATCGCGCGCATGGACGGACGCCGCTACGACACGGACGGCGCCGGCGCCCGGCGCGGCCGCGTGGTCGATGCGGCGCTCAACGCCGCGCTCGCGCATCCCTACTTCGCCCGGCCATCGCCGAAGAGCACCGGACGAGAGGAATTCGGCGAGGCCTTCGCGCAGGACCTGGTCCACGACGTCCGCGCCGCTGGCGGGAGCCTCGACGACGCCCTCGCGACGGCGACGGAGCTGACGGCGCGCACGATCTCGCGCGCGATCGCGGGCAAGCCGTGGCGCGAGATCCTGATCGCCGGAGGCGGCGCGGCGAATCCCGCCCTCCGCGACGCGCTCGCTCGCCACGTCGCACCCGCACCGCGCAGCACCAGCGAGCTCGGGATCCCGACCGAAGCGCGAGAGGCCATCGCCTTCGCACTGCTCGCGCTGTACCGCGTGCGCGGCCTGCCCAATACGCTGCCGCGCGTGACCGGAGCATCGCGCGCCGTCGTCGCCGGCGCGCTCCACCTGCCGTGATCGAGATCGTCGCGGGCATCGACGCCGGAGGTACGAAGACGCGCGCCTTCGCCATCGACCGCGCCGGCGAGATCGTCGGGCGCGGGGCCGGTGGAGGCGGGAACCTCCTCACCTCGCCCGACCCGCAGGGATCGATCATGGCCGCGCTCACGGAGGCGCTCGCTGGGCGGGGCCCGCAGGCGGTGGTCCTGTCGTGCGCGGGCGGCGACCGCGCCGCGGAGCGCGAGCGCGGGCGCGCGATCCTCGGTGGCCTCGTCGGTCCGGGTGTGCCCATCGACGTCACGCACGACGCGCAAGCCGCGCTCTACGCCGGCGACCGCAGCGGGTGCGGCGTCGTGCTCATCGCCGGCACGGGCTCGATCGCGTACGGCCGCAATGCCGAAGGCGACGAAGACCGCGCCGGCGGCTGGGGTCACCTCATCGGTGACGAAGGCTCGGCCTACTGGATCGGGGTCGAAGGCTTGCGCGCCGCCGCGCACGCCGCTGACGGCCGCGGCGCGCCGACGTCGATCACCGCGAACGTGCTGCGCGAGCTCGGCCTCGCGGACATGACCGAGGTGCTCCCCCGCGTCTACGGACAGGCGCACCCCGCCTTGGCGATCATTGCCGCGGCGCGCGCGGTGGCGACGGCCGCTGCCGCCAACGACGCGATCGCCGTCGGCATCCTCCGCCGCGGAGCGAACGCGCTCGCCCGGAGCGCCAGTGTCGTCGCGATGTCGCTCGGTCTCTCCGATGGCCCCATCTATCTCGCGGGCGGTGCGTTCGAGCAGATCCCCGCTCTCGCCCAGCACGTCCGGATGGAGCTGCTCACGCTCCTGCCCCGCGCCGCCGTCGAGCCCGTCAAGGAGGAGCCCGCGATGGGCGCCGCGCGGTTGGCCGCGCGCCTCGCGTGGGGCGCGGCGTGACCGAGCCGCCGCGCACCGAAAGGCGCAATCCGAAGGCGTCGCGCCTGGGCAGCCTGACCACGCGCGAGGTGCTCGATCTCATGAACGAGGAGGACGCGACCGTGCCCACCGCGGTACGTGGCGCGATCGGCGCGATCGAGCGCGCGGTGGAGGCGGTCGTCGCCGCGATCCAGGCCGGAGGCCGGGTGCGCTACGTGGGCGCCGGCACCAGCGGCCGCCTCGGCGTGCTCGACGCGAGCGAATGGCCGCCGACGTTCGGCGTCGCGCCAGACCTGGCGCGCGGGATCATCGCCGGAGGCGACCGCGCTTTCCGCGAGAGCGTCGAGGGCGCCGAGGACGACGCAGCGGCGGGTGAACGAGACATCCGCGCCAGCGCGCGCCCCGGCGATGCGGTGGTCGGGATCTCCGCGAGCGGTCGCGCACCCTACGTGATCGCCGCAATGCGGGCCGCGCGCGCCGTGGGAGCGCGGACGATCGCGGTCACGTGCGAAGGATCGTCTGAGCTGGCGGCAGCGGCCGAGATCGCGATCGCCCTCGACGTCGGTCCGGAGGTCGTGGCGGGGTCGTCACGGCTCAAGGGCGGCACCGCGACGAAGCTCGTGCTGAACATGATCTCGACCGCGGCGATGATCCGCCTCGGTCACACGCGCGACGACCTCATGGCCGACCTGCGCGCCGTCAACGCGAAGCTCCGCGACCGTGCGATCGCCATCGTCTCGTCGGAAGCAGGCATCCCGGCGGCGGATGCGCGCGCGCGTCTCGAGCGCGCGGACTGGGACATCCGCCGCGCGATATCGGAGGCGCGGAAAGGCTAGGCGGCCTGTGCCATAGTCGCCCCTCCGATGCTCGAAACGCGACCACCCTCGGTGTCAGCGGCGCCCGGAGCGACGCCTGGTGTGCCGCCGGACGGGCAGGAGCACGAGCGCCCGGACGCTCTCGCCGCGGACGTCGCGAAAGCAGTGCGCGAGCTGCGCGTGGGCCTCGGATTGTCCGAGCGCGCAGCCGCACGCCTGCTCGGTACGTCGCAAACACAGCTCCGCCGGATGGAGGATCCGCGGTACCTGCCGTCACTTCGATCGCTCTCGCGGCTCGCGATCGTGTACGGACAGAAGCTGCGCATCGCTTTCGAGCCGCGCGACAAGCCGGCGCGGGATCGATACGCGCGCGCGCGTCCCCCTGAAAAAGCCGATCTGTTAGGCTCGGCGCGCCCGAAGAGGGCGGCGCAAGGGACCACGCGATCGTCGCGCGAGGCTCGCCTCCCGAGGACCCGCGGAGCTCAAGTGCCACAAAAAAAGGGGAGGAAGTCTCAGACGTGAGCTCCACCGACAAGACCCTGACCTGCAAGGACTGCGGTCAGGAATTCATCTGGACCACGGGAGAGCAGGAGTTCTATCAGTCCCGCGGTCTCGTCAACGAGCCCGGTCGTTGCCCGACGTGCCGCGCCGCGCGCCGTTCGTCCGGCGGAGCGGGTGGTTACGGCGGCAGCCGCGGGATGAGCGGACCCCGCGAGTTCTTCACCGCGACGTGCAGCAACTGCGGTGGCGAGGCGCGCGTTCCGTTCCAGCCACGCGGCGACAAGCCGGTGTACTGCAGCAACTGCTTCGAGCAGGTGCGGCCATCGGCGTCGCGGGGTAGCCGCTACTAGACGCTCTGTCGCGAGGATCATCGAAGCCTCGGGGCGACCCGGGGCTTCTTCCTTGCCTCCGTTAGCCTCCGGCGCGTGATCCCCGACACGCGCTATGCACGGCTCGACCAGGACTCGGTCGCCGGGATCCCTGGCCCGAGACCTGCTGTTTCGCCTGGCCGCCTGTTGCGGGGCCGCCCGTCCGCTCCCTAAGATGGCGTCGCCTGCCGCCTGGGGAGCGGCGTCGGAGCCCTGCGGAAAGCGGAGGCTGAGATGCTCCTCGGGTACGTCGCTTGTCATCCCCATCAGCGTCCCTTCGTTCTGCCCCTCGTCGTCGCGATGCTCGTGGCGATCCTCACCCTTGCCGGACCCGCGCAACCCGCGGCCGCCGCGCTCGCGTGCACGACCCCGAACCCCGGTGAGGTCACCGTGTACTGGTTCGACGTCGAGCAGGGCGACGCCCAGCTCATCGTCGGGCCCACCGGCAAGACGCTGCTCATCGACCTGGGCGAGATCGCGTGGAACAGCAAGGGCGCCAACACGATGGCGGCGCGGACCGAGGCGAAGATCCGTTCGATCTGCGGTACCGGCTCGAACCCCGTCGCTCTCGACTACGTCATGGGCTCGCACCTCCATCTCGATCACATCGGCTACGCGTGGAATCCCCAGGACGCGCCCGGCGCCGTCGGGAACGGGCTCTACCAGCTGCTCACGCCCACGACATCCGGCGGTTTCGGCTTCACCGTCGGGACGCTGCTCGACCGCGACGGCGGGACGTGGACCGACGCCAACGGCGACGGCCGCTGCACGGTGGGTACCGCGACCAGCCCCGACCCGGAAGTCGCGTGGAGCAACGCCGGCACGACGTCGCAGACCGCGCGCCGCTGGATCTGCTGGCTGTACGGACCCGCAGGCCAGGCCGACCGCGCGAACATCGCAGGTAAGGTCGTGACGCTGACGAACAGCGGACCGTGGCCCAGCATCGACCTCGGTACCGGCGTCACCGCGACGATCATCAACGCGAACGGAAAGGACACGATGGAGGTCGATGGATCCACCCCCGTCAGCGGAGACCACACGAGCGAAGCGACCCCGCCATCCGAGAACGACTACTCGGTCGCCGTGAAGGTCACCTATGGCCTGTGGGAGTACGCCACCGCGGGCGACTCCGACGGCGAGTACAGCACCAGCGGGAACGGCTACACGTACAACGACGTCGAGGCGAAGATCGGCCCGCTCTTCGGCAACGTCGAGACGATGCGGGCGAACCACCATGGCAGCGACAAGTCTTCGTCGGCGAGCTACGTGAACACGCTGAAGCCGGAGACCACGTTCATCTCTTGCGGGAACAACAGCTATGGCCACCCCGGCAACCGGATGCTCGACGCGCTGCGCAGCGTCGTGAACGAGCGCGGCACCGGCGCCGACATCTATCTCGCGAACAACCCGTGCGACCCGTTCCAATCCGATGGGACCACGCCCACGAACTACACCGGGCTCCTCAACACCAACGGCGACGTCCTCCTCGTCACGACCGGCACTGGGACCGGCTATGTCATCTACTACGGCGCGAGCAGCCGGACCTACGCCGCGTACGACGAGGTCGCCCCCGACCCCTCGCAGGTGCGGATCAACGAGTTCCTCATGGCGCCGAACCCGAGCGGCAACGGCGAGTGGGTCGAGCTGTACAACCCGACGTCGTCCGCGATCGACATCTCGGGGCTGTACATCGACGACGTCGCCGGCGGAGGCGGCGCGCCTCGTCAGATCCCGGCGGGGACGACCATCGCCGCCCGAAGCCGCTGGGTCATGGACATCCCGTCCGGGTTCCTCAACAACACCGGCGCGGAGTCGGTGCGCTACCTGAAGATCGTCGGCGGCGTCGACACCGTCTACGACACCTACGACTACAGCCTCGGCTCGACGCAATACAACAAGGTCTTCCATCGCACCGGCGACGGCGGCGCGTGGTGCAACACCATCTCGTCGAACGTCACGAAGGGGACGGCCAACCCGACGACCTGTCCCTGACGAGACTGTCCTCGCGGGCCCTCGCGGCCGCGGGTCTCGCTCCAGTGAGCGGGACCCGCGGCTCGCTGGACCGCTGTGGGCGCCCGCTAGCATCCGCGCCCTCATGGAATTCGGCTTCACCCTCAAGCCCAACGTCGCCTTCGACCGCCTTGTCTCGCTGACGCGGCTCGCGGAGCGGAACGGCTTCGCGTACGGCTGGATCTTCGACAGCCACGTCCTCTGGAAGGAGGCCTACACGCTCCTCACGCTCATGGTCCAGAACACCGAGCGCATGCGTCTCGGCACGTGCGTCACCAACCCCGCCACGCGCGACCCGTCCGTGACCGCGAGCGCGCTCGCCGTCCTGCAGCTCCTCTCGAAGGGACGTATGGACCTGGGCATCGGGCGCGGCGACAGCGCGCGGCGGGTCATGGGCAAGAAGCCGACGACCCTCGAGGACCTCGAGCGCGCGACGCTGCTCATCCGCGACCTCTGCGAGGGCCGCGAAGCCGATCACGAGGGCACGCGCATCCGCCTCGACTGGGCCGGGCCGTACGACCTGCCGGCGTGGATCGCCGGCTACGGGCCGAAGGCGCTCGCGATCACGGGGCGGGTGGCGGACGGCGCGATCATCCAGCTCGCTGACCCCAGCCTCGTCGGCTGGTGCGTAGGCCTCGCGCGTGACGGCGCGCGCGCGGCGGGCCGCGACGTGCGCGAGCTGCGGATCATGTCCGCGGCGCCCGCGCACGTCGGCAAGCGCGAGGCCGTCCGCGATCGCGTCCGCTGGTTCCCTGCCCTCGTGAGCAACCACGTCGTCGACCTCGTGAAGCGCTACGGCGAGTCGTCGCTCCCCGCGGACCTCACGGCGTACGTGCGCGGCCGGCCGGGGTACGACTACCAGCACCACGCGGAGTCGGGATCGTCCAATGCGGCGTTCGTGGACAACGAGTCCGTGGACCGCTTCTGCGTCATCGGTGAGGTCGAGGAGCACGTCGCGAAGCTGCGCGCGCTCGCCGCCGCGGGCGTCACGCAGTTCAATGTCTACCTCATGAGCGGCGAGGAGGAGAAGGTCCTCGAGGCCTACGGCCGCGAGATCATCCCGGCGCTGAAGGAGCTTCAGCCCAGCGCGATCGCCTGACCGCTACTCGGGGACGGTCACGTCGGTACCGTCGTGCTGGATCACGGCGAGCCCTGGGATGTCGTACTGGTCGCGGTCAAGCGTCGCGAGAGGAAGTCCGTATCGCTTGGCGGTCGCCGCGATCCAGAGATCGTTGTCGTTCTTGGAACGCCCAAGCCTGTCGCAACGGACGCGCATACGTGCCCACTCCTCGGCGATGTCGCGGTCGATCGATAGGGCGACGTACAGCCGCAGATGGTCTTCGAGCTCGCGCGTTCTGCGCTCGCCGAAGCTCGCCGCGATCGCCCCGCGCTTGAGCTCAGCCACGGTGACCACGGACACTCCCAGTAGGTCCACCGTGAGGCGGGCCTTTATCAGGGAGACACGCCCGTCCTCTCGAAGCGTGGAGGAGACGACGGACGTGTCGCACAGGACGGTCGGCGCGGGCTCTTGGGCTATATCTTTTCAGGCTCGGTCTGTTCGCGCGCGAGCATCTCGTGCTCCATGCGCTCGAACTCGTCCATGGCGCGACCAAAGGCCTCCCGCTCTTCCTTGGTCAGCCGCGGAAGGTTCAGCGGAGGAAAGCCCTGTGGCTTGGTGATGCCTTGCGCCTTCGCGATCGACGCGAGGTCGTTGTTCCCCCACACGCCCTGCGGAAGCAGCTTCTTGTCCCAGGTGAGCTGTTCGCCCACACGGAACTTCCCTCCGAGAAGCGTCTCCATCTGTATCTGGAAGCGCTTGGACCCGGGGTGGTCACCGCGGATGACGCGACGGATGTGCTCGACCGTGTACCCAGAGCGCTCCGCCAGCTCCGCCACCGTAAGGCCGCGCCGCTCCATGAGCTCCCGCATCGTCGGAAGCTCATTCGTCGTTCCCGAACGTGTCTTTCGCAACACCATGCAGTGACAGGGTATCGGCTAGGTCTGGAGGAGAGGGCTCCCGCGCTTGATGAACCGCCCCCGGCCCTTCTTCCCTAAGAACCTGCCGTCGTCGACGATCACTTCGCCGCGCGAGAGGACGGTCGTGGCCTTGCCCTTCACCTTGCGGCCCTCGTAAGGGCTGTAGTCGACGCGCATGTGATGCGTCTTGGCGGAGAGCGTCTGCGTCGCCTTCGGGTCCCAGATGACGATATCGGCGTCGCTCCCGGCCGCGATCGTCCCCTTCCTCGGGAACATGCCCATGATCTTCGCGGGGCTCGTCGAGCACAGCTCGATCCAGCGGTTGAGCGTGATGCGCCCGCCCACGACGCCGCCGTCGAAGAGCAGGACCATCCGTGTCTCGACCCCCGGCGCGCCGTTCGGGATCTTGGAGAAGTCGCCCTTGCCGAGCTCCTTCTGCTTGGGCAGCCCCGCGAAGCCCTCCTTCATGCAGAAGGGGCAGTGGTCGGTGCTCACGACCTGCAGGTCGTTGCGCGCGAGACCCTTCCACAGCTCGTCCTGGTGCCACTTCGGGCGCAGCGGCGGCGACATGACGTACTTGGCGCCGTCGAAGCCGGGCTCCTCGTAGTTGTCGTAGGAGAGGAAGAGGTACTGAGGGCAGGTCTCCGCGTACGCCGGGAGCCCGCGGTCGCGGAACTGCCGCACCTGCTCGAGCGCCTGCGATGCCGAGAGGTGGACGATGTACAGCGGCACGCCGCCGGCCATCTCCGCGAGCTTGAACGCCCGTCCCGTCGCTTCACCTTCGGCCTCCGGGGGCCGCGTGAGCGCGTGCCACTTGGGCTCGGTCTTGCGCTCGGCGAGCGCCTTCTTCACGAGGACGTCGATGACCCCGCCGTTCTCGGCGTGCATGCAGATGAGGCCGCCCACCTCGGCCGATCGCACGAGCGCTTTGAAGATCGAGGCGTCATCGACCATGAACACGCCGGGGTAGGCCATGAAGAGCTTGAAGCTCGACACGCCCTCGCCGACCATCGTGCCCATCTCCCTGATGACCTTGTCGGAGACGTCACGCACGATCATGTGCAGCCCGTAGTCGATGACGGCCTTGCCACGCGCCTTCCCGAGCCACGCGTCGCGCGCCTTTTCGAGAGGCTCGCCGAACCCCTGGACCGCGAAGTCCACGATGCTCGTCGTCCCGCCGAACGCCGCGGCCACGGTTCCGGTGTGGAAATCGTCCGAGGCCATGGTCCCGCCGAACGGCAGCTCCATGTGGGTATGCACATCGATGCCGCCCGGGATGACGTACTTCCGCGAGGCATCGATCTTCTTCGCCCCGCTCGCCTTGAGGTCCGTCCCCACGGCCACGACCTTCTCGCCGTCGATGAGCACGTCGGCCTTGTGCGTGTCGGTGGCGGTCACGACGGTGCCGCCCTGGATGAGGGTCCTCATCGCAGCGCGCTCGCGACCTCGATGAGCTGCGAGATGGAGAGCGTCGGTGATCGGAGCCAGTAGTAGTAGCCCGATTCGGTCCAGGCGATCTCGGACGGCGCGTCTACCGACGCGAGACCGCTGGTGAAGCGGATGTTCACCCCGATCCGCAGGCGCGCGGCCGGCTGGTCATTGAGAAGCTGATCCGGGATGGCGGCGAGATCCACGCCGATCACTCCAGGCGGGAGCGCGAGCTGGCGCGCTAGCGGGATGAGCCCGGGAGAGATCGTCGTCGTGACGACGGCCCTGCTCACGGGGATCACGAACGATGTCCGCGCGGAGGGCACGCTCGCAGAGCTCACGGGCCACGAGCTGATGACGAGCCCGATGGCCACGCCGACGACCGCGGCTGCGCCTCGGCGCGAGCGCCGCGGCCGCGAGCGCGGGACGGCGGATCCGTCGTCCCCAAGATCGACGATGGCTATGGCTTCACCAGGGGCTCGTACATGTCCGGGCGGCGGTCGCGGTAGAACTGCCAGGTGTTGCGGACCTCGCGCACGAGGTCCATGTCCAGGTCCGCGCACACGAGCTGCTCGTCCTTGTCGGATCCCTCCGCGACGATCTTGCCGCGCGGATCGGCGAAGTAGCTCGTCCCGTAGTAGTCGTTGGGACCGAAGTCGGCCTCCTTGCCCACGCGGTTGATGGTCCCGACCCAGTAGCCGTTGGCGATGGCGTGCGCGGTCTGCTCGATCTTCCAAAGATGCATCGACAAGCCGCGCGAGGTCGCGGACGGGATGAACACCATCTCTGCGCCCGCGAGCCCGAGCGCCCGCGCTCCCTCGGGGAAGTGGCGGTCGTAGCAGATGTACACGCCGACCTTGCCGACGGCGGTGTCGAAGACGGGGTAGCCCATGTTCCCGGGACGGAAGTAGAACTTCTCCCAGAACCCGTTCACCTGCGGGATGTGCGTCTTGCGGTACTTGCCGATGTACTTCCCGTCGGCGTCGATGACCGCGGCGGTGTTGTAGTAGACGCCGGGTCCGTCCTCCTCGTACATCGGCGCGATCAGCACCATGCCGTGCTTCTTCGCGAGCACCTGGAGGAGCTTGGTCGTCGGACCGTCCGGGATGGCCTCGGTGTAGG
Organism: Chloroflexota bacterium; assembly: GCA_016191385.1. Taxonomy (GTDB): domain Bacteria; phylum Chloroflexota; class Limnocylindria; order P2-11E; family P2-11E; genus JACPOT01. Next base: position 36,080 of record JACPOT010000083.1, read on the forward strand.
CGTAGTACTTCGTGTCCTGCACCTGGCAGAAGTAAGGCCCGTAGAAGAGCTCCTGCAGGCACATCACCTTGGCGCCCTGCTGCGCGGCCTGCTCGATGTACTTCACGTGCTTCGCGACCATCGCGTCCTTGTCGCCGGCCCACGCGAGCTGCGCGAGCGCCGCCTTCACCTTCATCTATCCCTCCTGCTCTATATCCGTCGGCCGCGGCCCTTCGGGCTGCGGCTCGCGGATAGCCGCTCCGCTCTGTCGGACTCGCTCGGACCGGCGGAGCCGGATCCTCGCTCGGCTTGATCCGGGAGACTAATCCTCAGCGGAACATGTCCTTCTCGCGCGGCCGCACGTACGCCTGCGCCGTCTCGGCCTCGCCGGGCAGCTCTATGCCACGGGCGACGGCGACCGGCACGCGGTCCAGCTTCCCCATGACGAGCTCCGCGGCGGCGGCGATCTCGTCGGCCAGGGCGATCTCCGTGACTCGCAGCTCGTA
>JACPOT010000098.1 GCA_016191385.1 Chloroflexota bacterium
GCGCGCACGCTGCCGAGGCCGTCGCGCGCGAGCGTCGTCGTTGTCCCGTCGCCCTTCACTAGGTAGAGGGGACCGAGACCGTGGACGATCCGGTCGGATCCGACCTGCAGGATGGGCGCGGGGTCCCGCGAGCGGTCCCAGAGGTAGGCGGTGCCGCCGCGCGTCGCGAGCAGCCCGTCGCCGGCGTAGGTGTAGGTCGCGGTCGACCCCGCGACCGTCGCTGACGTCAGCCGGTCGAGCGCGTCGTACGCGAAAGTGTCGGGGCCGCGCGACGTCAGCTGGTCCGACAGCGACCAGCCGTAGGTCTGGGTGCCGTCGGACTGCAGGCGGTCGGCCTGGTCGTACGTGTACGTGGCCGAGGGTCCGCTGCGGCTGGTGATGTTGGAGCCGCCGTCGAAGGCGAAGGATTCGCCCAGCGCGCCGCTCGAGCCGGTCAATCGGTTGAGGCCGTCGTACGAGTACAAGATCGCGTCGGTCGAGCCGGGCGCGGTGATGCCGGCGACGAACTCGGCGTTCTGGGTGCGGTTCCCTTCGTTGTCGAGGCTGTAGGCGTGGCTGCTGACCGTCGTCGCGCCGACGGCGTTCACCAGCGAGACCAGGCGCCCCGCGGCGTCGTAGTCGTAGCTGGCGACCATGCCGTTCGGGTACGTGACGCTGGCGACCAGGCCGCTGGGCCGGTACGCGTAGGTGGTCACGCGGCCGGCCCAGTCGGTGACGGTGGAGAGCCGCCCGCCCGGCGTGTACGCGTACGTCACCGACCCTGCGCCGGGGTGGTCGAGGCGAGTGCGGTCGCCGTCGGGGTCGTAGACGTAGGTGAGGTTGCCCGCGGACGAGCCGACGAAGACCAGGCGCCCCGCGCCGTCGTAGGCGTAGGTCGTGATGCCGGTGGCATCGCCCATGGTGAGCCGGTTCCCCGCGAGGTCGTAGGTGTAGTCGATGGCCACGCCCGGAGCGCTCACAGATGTGAGGCGCGAGAGCGCGTCGTAGGTGTAGGTAGTGACCGTGGGCCCCGGCGGCGGAGGCGCCGGCGGGGTCGGAACGGGGTTGACCGCGACCAGGAACGCCGCCCAGCGAGCGCTGGTCGGGCTGCTCCAGCTGACCGTGCCCGTCCAGCCGGCGGCGCTGAAGCGCCACTCCTCGACCTTGAGGTCCCCAGACTCCCCGCCGCTGGCGGCGCTCACGCGCGCAGTCCAGCCCGCGGGGCTCGGCGCGGTCGACTGCGCGTACTGGCCGTAGCTCGCGACGACGGTCTCGTTCGGGTAGCCGGTGGTGAGGGCGCTGGCCACGACCTGCGTGCCGCCGCCGCTGTTGGTGCTGGCGGTCGAGGGGCTGAGCGGCGTCGCGCTGTCCGCGCCCGCGTAGGCCAGGACCGCGGCGATGGCCGCGGCGCTGCGCTGGAACCACTCGCCGTCGAAGTAGCCCCAGCCGAAGGTGAAGTCGACGGTGGCGGGGTCGCCGGCGCTGGCCCGGCGCCAGTAGGCCCGCCCGAGATGGCTCGCGTACGAGGCCGTGCCGATCAGGGTCCAGCCCGATGGCGTATCGACCGTGACGGCCTCGGCGTACACGAAGGCGACCAGCACGTCGCCCGCCTGCGTCCCCGCCGGGCGCGGGACCGTGAGCGAGGTCGCGCCCGCGCCGTTGTGCGCGCTGGAGGCGGCGCGGAAGGTGACCACGTTGGGCGGTGGCGGGGGCGGCGCGGGTGGCGCTGGGGTGCTGCGCGTGAGCACGTTCCCCAGGGCGTCGCGGGTGTACGTCGTCGTGAGGACGCCGTCCGCGGTCGTCTCGCTCGTCGAGATGACCTTGTCGAAGCGGTCGTAGGCCGAGTCGCGCGCGGTGCCGTTGCCCGCGGTGATCCGCGTGACGTTGCCGTTGCCGTCGCGCAGCAGCGAGGTCGTGTAGGTCACCCCGGCCGCGGGGCTCTGGCGCACGCTGATCAGGCGGGCGTTGCGGTCGTACGTATAGAAGGTCACGTTGCCGCGGCGGTCGGTGACCGCGGTCTTGTTGCCCGCGAGGTCGTAGGCGTACTGCGTCACGTGGCCGAGCGCGTCGGCCACGGACGTCACCCGGTCGGCCGCGTCGTACGCCGTCGTGGTCGCATGACCCTCGGGGTCGATCACCGTTGTCTGGCGCCCGAGCGCGTCGTACGCGTACGTGGTGGCGTTCCCATCGGGGTCGGTCTTGCGGACGAGGTTCCCGGCGGCGTCGTACTGCAGCGCCGTCACGGAACCGCGCGGACCGGTGATGGCCGTCGGCAGCCCGGGGTTGGCCGGGTCGGCGTAGGCGTAGGTGGTCGTGGCGTACGTCGCGGCGTCGATCTGGCGACGCTCCGTGAGCAGGACGTTGGTGCTCGGGTCGTACGTGCGCTCGGTGGTGAAGCCGCGCGGGTCGGTGATGCGCGTGAGGTCGTTCTTGCTGTTGTACTCGTAGGTCGTGACGGGGCTCGTCCCGCCGACCGCGGGGTCGGTGCGCCTCAGCAGGTTGCCGCGCGCGCGGGCCTCGTAGACGAGGCCGGTGACGTTGCCGAGACGGTCGGTGACGTTGCTGCGATTGCCCCAGGTGTCGTACTTGTAGACGGTGTCGTAGAACGTCGTGGCATCGGTCCAAAGGCGCTCCTGGCTCAGCCCCGAGGCGTCGAAGCTGTATGAGGTGCGCGTGCCGCGGGGGTCGGTGACCTCGACGCCTCCGTTAACGCTGCGCGTGGTGACGCCGCCTTCGCCGTCGGTCTGCTGGGTCACCGCGTCGGCCGCGCCGTAGACGTTGGTGGCCCGCACCCGCCCGTCGGGGTCGGTGTACGTGGCGATGTGGCGGCTCGTGCCGTCGTAGGCGTAGGTGGTGGTGGCGCCGGTGGGGTCGGTCGCCGCGACCATGCGGCTGAGGCCGTCGTAGATGAAGGTCGCGGCGCGGCCGCTGGGGTCCTGCACGCGCGCCAGGCGCGCCTGGGCGTCGTAGGAGAAGGTGAACGTCCGGCCCACGGTGTCGGTGACGGTGGCCAGGACGGGCATGCGCCCGGCCCCGGCGGGCGAGGGTGCGTACCCGAGCCTGAGCCGGTCGCCGCTCGGGAGCTCGATGCGGCTCGGGCGGTACACGCGGTAGCGCAGGCAACCGCTGTCGCAGTCGTCGGTGTACTCGAAGCGCTCGGCGAAGACGTAGCGGCTCTGGTCGCGCAGGGTGAGCGTGGCGGTGGCGCCGTCGAAGGCGCAGGCCGCGTAGTCGGCGCTCGCTGGCCACCACTGGCCGGGATCGGTCCCCGTGCCGATGCGGTCGCGCGCCCCGTCGCCCTTGCGCAGCGTGGCGAAGCAGGGGCTCGCGCCGACCAGGACCCTGATCTCCCAGTGGTAGCTGTGCGTGAAGCCCGCGCCGACGAAGGCCGAGCCGTCGGGCTCGTAGCTGTCGTCGGCGGAGTTATACGCGCGGGCGAAGGTGAAGCTCGCCCCACGCGCGCGGACCGACAGGTCCGTCGCAGTGAAGGTGTATGCGCCCGAGCCGACGTCGATGGGGTCGCCGACGGCGGCGCCGTAGCGCTGCGGCCCGAAGATCGCGTCGACCGCACTCAGTGCGTCGGAGGCGAAGGAGGGCGGCATGAGGCGGCGCGGGACCTTGCGCAGCGGCCGGAGGACCCCGAGCGGCGGCTCGGGTGTCGCCGACGGCAGCGGCGGTACCTGCGCGAGCGGCGCGGAGGCGCCCGGCTGGGCAAGCGCGGTCGCTATGAAGACCGCGACCAGGACGAACGTCGTGCGCGCCTGCCAGCCCACTCATGCTCTCCCAGCGAACGACCTGCAGGCAGCATGCCCGTGCGGCGGGCGAGTAGTGCTGGTGCCTACATGGACTTAGCGGGCGCTAGGCAGGCCGCTCGCGCGTCGGACTTTGGGACTAGGGCCGAGCGGAAGGGCTTGCGCTAGCTCCAGGCCGCCGGATCGGCGCGCCGCTGGCGCCGGGTGCACCGGAGCCGAACACGTTCTGCAGCGCACCGGCGCCGAGGATCACCGCGTTCGCGGAGACCGTGCCGGTGGTCTGGTCGGTGGTCCCGGCGACGACGACCTGATCGCCCGGCTTGATGTCGGTGAGCTTGATGTCGGTCTCGACGGTCTTCACGAGTCGCGCGTCACCGCCGACGAGGACGATGACGGAGCGCGTCGCGTCGCTGCCCGGGGTCCGGACCTCGACGGTGAGGGAGCCGTCGTTCACGGAGATGACGCGGCCCGCGGTCTGGTTCCCACCCGGGCCGACGAAGACGGCACGCGCGCCGCCCGGCGCCTCGGACCGGCGCGCGCTTTGCCCCTGCGCCCCGGCCGCGGTCTGCGTCGCGGTGGCCTCGGTCTTGGCGGGCGCGAGGGTCATGCCGGCGACGAAGCCGCCGCCCCCGAGCACGAGCGCCGCGACCGCGGCGACGATGATCTGGATCCGTGTGAGCGTCATTTCAGTTCTCCCTATTCATAACGCAGCGCTTCGATGGGATGGAGACGCGCGGCCCGCATCGCGGGGTAGAGCCCGAAGACGATCCCGATGGCGACGGAGACCCCGACCGCGATGACGACCGTCGCCGTCGTGATGAGCAGGACCAGGTTCGACTGGACGCGTTCGACGACCTTCGTGATGGCCCACCCGAGCGCGATCCCGAGGAGGCCGCCCGTGCCGGTGAGGGTCACGGCCTCGATGAGGAACTGCGAGAGGATGTCGCGGCGGCGCGCCCCGACGGCCTTGCGGATGCCGATCTCGCGCGTCCGCTCGTGGACCGAGACGAGCATGATGTTCATGATCCCGATCCCGCCGACGAGCAGCGAGATGCCTCCGATCGACGCGAGGAGGATGGTGAAGGTCGCGGTCACCGAGCCGAGCGCGGCGAGCGTGTCGTTCTGGTTCTGCACCTGGAAGTCGGCGTTCGCCGGATCCTCGATGTTGTGGCGCGCGAGCAGGATCTCGCGGACGTCGCCCGTCGTCTGCGTCATGGCCTCGGATGAGGCGGCCTTGATGACGATGTTGTTCACGCTGGCCGTGCGGCCAGTGAGGACGCGCTGGGCCGTGGTCGTCGGCACGATCACCTGGTCGTCGCGGCTGAAGCCGAACGTGCTCCCCTTCGGCGCGAAGACCCCGATCACTTTGAAGGACAGGATCCGCGCGCGGGTCTGCCCACCCTGGCCGCCGAACGCCTGGCGCAGCTGCACCGTCTGCCCGACGGGGTCGTTCTCGCCGAAGAGGTTCGTGGCCGTGATGCTGCCGAGCACCGCGACGAGCGCGTTCGTGCTGATCTGCGACTCGTCGAAGAACGTTCCGCTGGCGAGCTCCCAGTCGCGCACGATCGGGTAGTCCGCCGTCGCTCCCGTGACCTGGGAGCTCCAGTTGGTCCCGTTCGCCGTGAGCTGCCAGCGCCCCGCCTGCTGCTCGGCCTCGATCGCGGCGATGCTCGTCCCGAGCTGGGCCGCGAGCCCGTTCATGTCGTCGAGGGTGAGGCTCTGGCTCTGCACCCCGGCGCCCCGAAGCGTGTCCTGCGTCTGCGCCTGCGGCGACACGGTGATGAGGTTCGAGCCGAGGGACAGCACGGTCTGCTGCACGCGCTCCGACGCGCCGTTCCCGACGGCCACCATGGCGATCACGGCGGCAACGCCGATGATCACGCCGAGCATCGTCAGTGACGAGCGGAGCTTGTTGACGGAGATGGAGCGCAGGCCCTCGCGGAACGAGTCGAAGAGCTTCATGCCGGAACGAGCTCCGCGAGCTTGCTAGCCGCGCGCTCCGGTCGCAGCACACGCTCGTCGGACCACACCACGCCGTCGCGCATGCGCACGATGCGCTGGCAATGCGACGCGACGTCCGGCTCGTGCGTCACGAGCACCACCGTGCGGCCTTCCTCGTTGAGCCGCTGGAAGATCGCGAGGATCTCGAGGCTCGAGCGCGAGTCCAGGTTGCCGGTGGGCTCGTCCGCGAGGACGAGCGCGGGGTCGTTGAGGAGCGCGCGCGCGATGGCGACGCGCTGCTGCTGACCCCCCGACATCTCGCTGGGCCGGTGGCGCACGCGGTCCGCGAGGCCGACGATGCGCAGCGCCTCGAGCGCGCGGCTCCGGCGCTCGTGGCCATCGCCGCCATAGACGAGGGGCAGCTCGACGTTCTCGAGCGCGTTGAGGCGGGGAAGCAGGTTGAAGGTCTGGAACACGAAGCCGATGCGCTTGTTGCGGATCAGCGCCAGCTGGTCATCGGTCAGCTTGCTGACCTCTGTGCCCGCGAGGCGGTAGGTGCCGCCGTCCGGGACGTCGAGGCAGCCGACCACGTTCATGAGGGTCGACTTGCCCGATCCGGACGGGCCCATGACCGCGATGAGCTCGCCCTGCCTGACGTCGAGATCGACGCCGCGGAGCGCTTGGACGACGACGTCCTTGCCCATCCGGTACGTCTTGGTGATCCCTCGGAGCTCGAGGAGCGCGCTCAATGCGGCACATCGCCCCCAGGGCCCAATTGGAAGTTGGTCCCGCCCGCGCCGGGGCGCTGCTGCGTTGTGGTGGTCGTGGCGCCCGTGCGCGGCTGTGGCAGGACGACGAGGTCGCCCTCGGAGAGACCGGTGAGGACCTCGGTGACCGTGTCGTTCGCGATGCCGAATGTCACGCGGGCGTCCTCGACCTTGCCATCGCGCATGACCTGCAATGTGCGCACGCCGCCGGACGTGCGGATCGCCGAGTTCGGGACCGTGAGGACGCTCTGCTTGCTCGCGATGATGACGGTCGCCGTGCCGCTCATGCCTGGGCGGACCGCGGGGTCGGGGATGTCGATCTGCACATCGACGCCGTAGACGGGGACGCCCTGCTGGATCGTCGCCACGGGGTCGAGTCCGGAGACCCGTCCGGTCATGCGCCCGCCCCCGCCGGCAGCGTCGACCGTCACCGTGGCCACCTGGCCGGTCTTCAGTTTCGCGATGTCGGCCTCGCCCGTCGTCCCGTGGAGGACGAGCGTGCTCACGACCGCGAGGGTCATGACCGGGTTCGCGGGAGACTCGCCGACGCCGTTCGCGACCGTGGCGATGACGCCGGCGGCTGGCGCCCGAAGGGTCGCCCCGTCGAGGTCGGCGCGGGCCTTGTCGAGCGCGAGCTGCGCCAGTTGAAGGCTTGCGTACGCGCTCGCGATGTCGGAGACCTTCGCGCTCGCGGTCGTCTTCTCGAAGTTGAGCTGCGATGAGCGCAGTGCGCTCTCCTGCGACGTCACGGTCGAGGCCGCCTTGTCCTTGGCCGTATCCAATGCCTGCTTCGACGAGAGGTAGCTCCCGTTGACCGCGTCGATGATGGTCCCGAGGAATGTCCCGGCCTGCGTGATCTTGGTCTTGATGTTGGCGACCAGCGTCGACTCGTTGACGAGCGCCGTCTGCAGGCTGATGAGATCCGCACGTGGGAGGTCCAGGCCGGGGTCGATCTTGCTGGTCGACGAGTTCAGCGAGTTCTGCGCCGAGCTCACGTTGCTCTGGGCGGATGAGATCGGGCTCGACGCCGGATCGAGCGCGGTCGTGAGCTTGTTCGTCGCGAGGGTGTAGGCGAGCTGCGCGTTCTGCACGGCGCCGACGGCTCCGGTGGTGTCCGTGCCACGCAGGACGGCCGAGTCGAACTGCAGGTACGCGGAGACGACGTTGTCGCGCGCCGATATCCATTCCCTGAGCGCGCTCGCCAGCTGGTTGTTCGCGTACGTCCCGGCGTTGATCAACGACGAATCGACCTGGCCGAGGGACGACTTCGCGCTGGTGACGTCGCTGGTCGAGATCGTCTTGAAGTCCGCGAGGGCGGTCGCGACGAGGAAGCGGAGCTCGTCGATCGAGCGGGTGAACTGGCCGAGGTCCGTCTTCACGCCATCGGTGAGCAATGAGTAGTTCGTCTGCGCGCCCGAGTAGGTCTGCTTCATCTTGGTGAACGCCTGGTCGGCGGTCGAAACATCGCGCTGCGTCGTGCGCTGCGAGTCCTCGTAGTTCTTCTGCGCGCTATCGAGCGAGTTCTTCGCGAGCGCCACGTCCTCGGAGGTCGCGCCCGCAACGGTCGTGTCGTACTTGGCCTGCGCGTTGAGGACGTTGGCCTCGGCCTGCTTCACCGACGTCTGAAGGTCTGCGGGGTCGATCTTGGCCAGGGCCTGACCGAGGGTCACGATCTGCCCGACCTTGACCATCACGTCCGTCAGCCGGCCGGACGTGCGGAAGCTCAGCTTGTAGACGGAGGAGGCATTGACCGCACCCGAGACGCCGATGGTCTGGGTGACGTTCCCGCGCGCGACGGGCTGCGTGCGCGTCGCGACGGGCGCCGCGCCGCCCGACAGGCGCGGGGCGACGACGAGGCCGCCGATCAGCGCGACGCCGACCGCGGCCGCGAGCACGCGGCCAGCGACGGTGGACCCGACGAAGTGGAGCGCCGACGACACCAAGACGTTCATCCCTTCCCGCGCACGCGTGTCCTGCCTACAGCGTGAACGATAGGAGCGCGCTCCGGTAGCGCATGAGGATCAGGTAAGTGGCTATCGTGAGCCGACCCGATGGACCTCACATGGCTCGGCCACGCGTGCTTCCGGCTGCGAGGCCGCGAGGGCGTCGTGCTCACGGACCCGCCCGATCCGAAGTCGGGCCACGCCATCCCGCGGACCGAGGCGCACCTGGTCACCATCTCCCACGATCACGACGGGCATTCGAGCCTCCGTTCGGTCGCGGGCGACCCCGTCGTCCTGAAGGGGCCGGGCGAGTACGAGGTCCGCGAGATCCTCGTGACCGGCATCCCGACGTTCCACGACGAGAAGAAGGGCGAGGAGCGCGGCCGCAACACCGTCTTCACGATCCACCTCGATGACCTCGCGGTGTGCCATCTCGGTGACCTCGGCCACGCGCTCGTCGCCGCGGACCTCGAGCGCATCGGGCAGGTCGACGTGTGCCTCCTGCCCATCAGCGGCGCGGACACGAACCTGTCCGCGGCGATGGCCGCGGACGTCGTGCACCAGCTCGAGCCCAAAGTGGTCGTGCCGATGGCCTACGACACGGAGGGCCGTCGCAAGGACGCGCCCTTCGACCGCCTCCTCCTCGAGCTCGGGGTCAAGGAGGTGACGCCGGTGCCGAAGCTCTCGGTGACGCGCGCGTCGCTCCCCGCCGAGCTCCAGGTGGTGGCCCTCGACTCTCGCGCTCGCGCCTAACTGGTACACTTTGCGTACGTCGCGCCTCGGCGCGGCGATCTCTTTTCCACAAGGATGGGACTTTGATGCAGGCGGTCGTCCGCAGCGGCGGAAAGCAGTACCGGGTCGAAGAGGGCGCGACGATCACGGTCGACCGGCTCGCGGGCGAGCCCGGCGCGACGGTGTCGCTCGACGATGTCCTCTTCTACGCGGACGGCGACAACGCGGGTGCGGGCACCGGCACGAAGGTGACGGGCGAGATCGTCGGCCACGACAAGGGCGACAAGATCAAGGTCCTGAAGTACAAGAACAAGGTCCGGTACCGGAAGCTGAGCGGGCAGCGGGCGCTGACCACTCGGATCAAGGTCACCAAGATCGAGCGAGGGAAGTAACAGATGGCACACAAGAAAGGCGGGGGCAGTACCCGCAACGGACGCGACTCCGCCGGGCAGCGGCTCGGTGTGAAGGAGTACGCGGGCAGCGTCGTCGACGCGGGGCAGGTCCTCGTGCGGCAGCGCGGCACCCGGCTGCTCGCGGGCACGAACGTCGGCGTGGGCAAGGACCACACGCTGTTCGCGCTCGTCGCGGGCACCGTCCGATACAAGCCGGCGCGCGACGACCGACGTCGCGTCAACGTCGTCGCGGGCTAGAGAGCAGGACCCCATGAAAGAGAAGATCCACCCCACGTACGTGCGCGCGAAGGTCGTGTGCGCGTGCGGCCACACCTTCGAGACCATGTCCATCAAGCCCGAGCTGCACGTCGAGGTGTGCTCGAACTGCCATCCGTTCTTCACCGGCAAGCAGCACCTCATCGACACGCAGGGCCGCGTGGACCGCTTCCAGAAGCGCTACGGCAAGACCGAGAAGAAGGCGGAGCAGCCGACCGCACCGCGCGCCTGATGTCAGGGCCCGCGTATGGGGGCCAGGCGGTCATCGAAGGCGTTCTCATCCGCGGTCAGCGCACGCTCGCGCTCGCCTGCCGCCGGCCGAACGGCAGCATCTACCGCTACCGCGAGACGCTGAGCTCGGCGCTGCAGACCTCGCGCGTCGCGAAGCTCCCATTCGTCCGCGGGGTCGTGGTCCTGTGGGAATCGCTGGTCCACGGCACGCGGATGCTCATGCGCTCCGCCGACATCCAGCTGGAGGACGCGCCCGCGTCGGAGAAGCCCGGCACCGTCGGGATGACCGGCGCGCTCGTCGCGGCTATCGGCTTCGCGCTCCTGATCTTCGTCGGGATCCCCTACGCCACGACGCAGCTGCTCCGCGCGACCGTGCCCTCATCGACCGCGCTCAACGTGATCGAAGGGCTGATCCGGATCGCTCTGCTCATCGGCTACGTGGCCGCGATCTCGCTCCTGCCTGACATCCGCCGCGTGTTCGCGTATCACGGCGCGGAGCACATGACGATCCACGCCTACGAGCACGGCGACCCGCTGGACGCGACGCACGTCTCGCGCTATCCGACCGCGCATCCGCGCTGCGGGACCGCGTTCCTGCTCATCGTGGTGCTCGTGGCGGTGGTCGCGTTCACGTTCATGCCGCGGACGAACCTGGTGGTCGACCTCGTCGCCCGCCTCGCGCTCGTCATCCCGGTCGCCGCCGTCTCCTACGAGCTGCTGCGGTTCGGCGCGAACCACGAGGCCGACCCACTGGTGCGCGCGCTGGTGTGGCCGGGTCTCGCGCTCCAGGGCATCACCACGCGCCAGCCTGATGCCTCGATGATCGAGGTCGCCGTCGCCTCGCTCGAGGAAGCGCTCGCGGGCGACGCCGAGGCGGCCGCGCCATGACGCTCGAGCTGACGCGCGGCCTACGCGAGCGGCTCTCCCGCATCGAGGAGCGCTTCGAGGAGATCGGCCGGCTCCTGGCCGACCCCGACGTCGTCTCGGATCGCCAGCGCCTGCGCGACCTCGGTCGCGAGCACGCCGAGCTCGCGCCGGTCGTCGACCTCATCGCCGAGCTGCGCGGCGCGGAGGCAAAGCGCGCGCAGGCCCTCGAGCTCGTCAGCGGGAGCGACGCCGATCTCGCCGCGCTCGCGCGCGACGAGCTCGCGGAAGCGGATCGGACCATCGAGGGCCTCAGCGCGCAGCTGCGCACGCGGCTGGTGCCGCGCGACCCGCTCGATGAGCGGAACGTGATCATGGAGATCCGTGCCGGAGAGGGCGGGGAAGAAGCGGCGCTGTTCGCCCTCGATCTGTACCGGATGTACACGCGCTACGCCGAGCGCAAGCGCTGGAAGACGGAGATCCTCTCGCAGAGCCAGAGCGAGAAGGGCGGGTTCAAGGAGATCATCTTCAGCATCGAGGGCAAGGGCGCCTACAGCCGCCTCAAGTTCGAATCGGGCGTGCATCGCGTGCAGCGGGTCCCCTCCACCGAGGCCCAGGGCCGCATTCATACGTCGACGGCCACGGTCGCGGTGCTTCCCGAGGCCGAGGAGGTAGACGTGCACATCGACGAGAGCGACCTCCGCATCGACGTCTATCGCGCCGGCGGCAAGGGCGGGCAGGGCGTGAACACCACCGACTCGGCCGTGCGCATCACGCACATCCCCTCGGGCCTCGTGGTCCAGAACCAGGACGAGCGGTCGCAGCTGAAGAACCGGGCCAAGGCCATGGCCGTCCTCCGCGCGCGCCTGCTGGCGCACGAGCAGGAGAAGCGCGAGGCCGAGCAGGGCGCGACGCGCCGCGCGCAGATCGGCCGGGCCGAGCGGTCCGAGAAGATGCGCACCTACAACTTCCCGCAGGATCGCATCACCGACAAGCGCCTGGGCTACAACCTCTCGAACATCTCGCGCATCCTCGAGGGCGACCTCGACGAGATGACCAGCGCGCTGATGGAGAAGGATCTCGCCGAGCGCCTGGCGATGCTGGAGGACGGCGCATGACCGAGCGGCTCATCTACGACGAGGACGCGGCCTTCCTCTTGATGGACGACGCCGCGACCGTGAACGCCATCGTGCGGCGGACCCCTGTGGAGCAGCTGCGCGCGAAGCGCTTCGGCGACTGGACCGCCGTCGACCTGATCGCCCACGTCACCGACACGGCCGAGGTGTTCGCCGAGCGGGTCCGGCGCGCGCTGGAGGAGGACACGCCGAGACTCGAGGCGATCCCCGAGGGCAGCCTGGGCAGCCCGCACCGCGACCCGATGGACCTCGCGAAGCGGCTGCTCGCGGCGGACCAGCGGATCGTCGCGTTCCTGAAGCGCCCCGGCGCGACCGCGCGCCCGGCCATCCACGCGGAGTGGGGCCGCGTGGACGCCGGGCACATCGGCGCCTATCAGGCGACGCACTCGCACGAGCACGTGATCGAGCTCGCGGCGGCGTTCCCGCCGGCCTGACCTCCCGCTAGTCTCGCGGCGTGTTCGGGCCGGTCATCAAGGGGAAGAAGGTCACGCTGCGCCCGCCGAAGGAGGGCGACGCGGCCCTGTTCATCGAGTGGTTCGCCGACACCGAGGTCACGCGCTACCTCGCGACCGTCTTCCCCTTGTCGCTCGAAGGTGAGCAGGCGGCGCTGACGCGACTGGGTGAGTCGAAGGACGATGTCTGGTGGGTCATCGAGGCGGAAGGGCGGTCGATCGGCGCCTCGGGCATCCACCGCATCGACTGGATCGACTCGCACGCGATCACGGGAACGGTGATCGGGGACAAGAGCGCCTGGCGCAAGGGCTACGGCTCCGAGTCCATGGCGCTGCGCACCGCATACGCCTTCCGCCAGCTCAACCTGCACAAGCTGAAGAGCGGGGCGTTCATGGAGAACGAACCGAGCAAGCGGGCTCTCCGGAAGGCCGGGTATCGCGAGGTCGGCGTCTCGCGCGAGGACTTCTGGCGCGACGGCGCCTGGCACGACCACTGGGAGTGCGAGCTGTTACGCAGCGACTGGGAGCGGCTCCAGCAAGCGCTTTGACGACAGCCGATCGACACCGGTCGGCGCTATCCCCTCTGCTAGCCTCCCCGCCGGGTGAGGAAGCTGGCCGTTCTCCTGCTGGTCGTTGTCGTCGCCTTCGGCGCGTTCGTCGCGTTCGCGCCGAAAAGCGCGGTCGAGGCGGTCAACAACGCCGTTCTCGCCGTCCTCAATCCCGGCGTGGACGCGCAGCGGACCGGCGATCCCGACTTCGGGCCGGCGTTCGACGGCGACGTCTTCGCCACCGGCGACGTCGTGCGCTCCAACGACAACGGGCGCGCGGTCCTCACCTTCTTCGACGGGTCGACCATCTCGGTCGATCCCAAGAGCCGCGTGCGCGTCGTCTCGCTCACGAAGCTCGCGGACGGCGGCATCCAGCTCCTGATCGAGCAGACGGCAGGCCGGACGTGGACGTCGGTCTCCAAGCTCGCGTCGCCCCAGTCGAAGTTCGAGATCAAGACCCCGAGCCTCACGGCCACGGTGCGGGGCACGGCGTTCGAGACGATCATCGAGACGATCAACGGCGTCGCCACGACCACGATCAAGACCAGCGAGGGCGAGGTCGTGGCCCAGGCCGTTGCCGGCGGCCAGGTCAGCATCGGCGCGGGGCAGCAGGCCGCGGTGCAGGAAGGCCAGCCGGCTCCGCCCACGGCGCAGCCGCAGCCGCCGACGCCACGCTTGCGATTCACCGCGCCGGCCGGCGCGGGCTTCACGGTCATCGACCCGCGCGGGTTCCAGTGCGGCACCGGCGCGGCGCTCCGGCAGATCCCGCGCTGCGAGGTGACCGGGCAGACGATCGTCATCGGCGACGTCGTGGCCGGCACGTATTCGCTCATGGTCACCGCGGCGCAGCCCATCGCGGATGCGTCGGTCGTCGCCGACGGCCTCGGCGTCCAGGCTACGGACTTCTCGACGAAGTTCACCCGTGCGCTGAAAGTCGGGGATCTCATCCGCACGACGCTCCCGGTGGCGCTCGCTGGCGGCAAGATGTCGTCCGGTGGATTCACCCCCGCGGAGCTCGTGACGAGCGTCTGCGGTGCGGAGGCCACGGGCCGCGTCTTCTCCGGCGGGACCGTCGACGAGCGCAGCGCGCAGCTCGTCCAGTACGGCAAGCTCTCGCGAGGTGAGCCCGCCGCGGTCGTGGTCACGGGCAAGGAGATCACCGACATCGCCACGCTCAACGCGTCGAGCCAGGGCCTGCCGGTCTCGGTGTCCGACGTCACCTGCACGCCACCGCCAAGGTCGCCGCCGGCCCCATCAGCCTGACCTCGAAGGCCAACATCGTCGCCGGGCAGCAGGACGGGAAGCTCCTTCTGAAGATCCGCGACCTCGACACCGGCCCGCTGCCGCAGCAGCTCAAGCAACAGGTCCTGTCCCAGATCGACGCCGCCCTCAACCAGTTCGCCGATCAGTTCCCGCTGTTCGTCCAGAGGGTCGCCTTCCGCAGCGGCTGCCTCGCGATCATCGGCAAGACGCCCGTCTAGCCGACCGCGGTCCTCTTCTTCCGGTCCAGCGTCCGGAAGGTGTAGCGATAAGCGTTCCTCTCGTCGGGCTCGTTGACCGTCCGCTCGACCTCGACCCACTCCGCCTCGTCGATCTCGGGGAAGGTCGCGTCCCCGTCGAAGGTCGCATCGATCTCCGTGAGGTAGAGGCGGTCGGCGCGGGGGAGGAACTCCCTGAAGACCTGCGTACCTCCGAAGACGATGGCCTCATCCGCTTTCCCGGCGAGAGCCAGCGCCTCGTCCGGGGTCCGCGCGATGAGCACGCCCTCGGGGTGGAACGAAGGGTCGCGGGTGAGCACGATGCTCGTGCGTCCCTCCAGCGGGCGCCCGATCGAGTCGTAGGTCCGCCGTCCCATGATCAGCGGCTTCCCCATGGTCAGCTGGCGCATCCGGCGCGTGTCGGCGGGCAGGCGCCAGGGCAGCGCGTTGTCCTTTCCGATCGTCCGGCGGCGG
>JACPOT010000067.1 GCA_016191385.1 Chloroflexota bacterium
CTAGCGGCCGTCTCGCCGTGACCCTGCTGACCCGGATCGGGCGCGTGTTCGACTCCAACGAGGCGGAGATCCGTAAGCTGGCCAAGGTCGTCGAGCGCGTCAACACGCACGAGGCGGCGATGAGCGCCCTCTCCGACGACGGCCTGCGCGGCTTGACCGCCGCGTTCCGGGAGCGCCTCGGCGCGGGCGAGACCCTCGACAACGTGCTGCCCGAGGCCTTCGCCGCGGTCCGGGAGGCGTCGCAGCGCACCATCAAGCTCCGCCACTTCGACGTGCAGCTCCTCGGCGGCATCGCGCTGCACCGCGGGCACGTCGCCGAGATGAAGACGGGTGAGGGCAAGACGCTCGTCGCGTCGCTCGCGCTCTACCTCAACGCCCTCGAGGGCAAGGGCGCGCACCTCGTCACCACGAACGACTACCTGGCCAAGACCGGCGCCGGATGGATGGCGCCCATCTACCACGCGCTCGGCATGACGGTCTCGTTCATCGCTCACGACCAGAGCGCCGTCCACGACCCCGCGGTGACGGTGGAGGCCGTGGACTGGCGTCACCGCAACTGGCGTGACGTCACGCGGCGCGAGGCCTACCTGGCCGACGTCACCTACGGTCAGAACAGCGAGTTCGGGTTCGACTACCTGAAGGACAACATGGTGGTCGACCTGCGGGACCTGGTGCAGCGTCCGCTGCACTACGGGATCGTCGATGAGGCCGACTCGATCCTCATCGACGAGGCGCGCACGCCGCTCATCATCAGCGCGCCCGCCGAGGACGCGACGGACACCTACTACCGGTTCGCGCGCACGGCCGCCCGGCTCGTTCCCGACGTCGACTACGTCGTCGAAGAGAAGCACCGCTCGGTGTCGCTCACCGAGGCGGGCATCGACAAGGCCGAGCACCTCCTCGGGATCCGCGATCTCTACAACGACGATACCAACGGCATCCACTTCCTCGACAACGCCATCCGGGCGAAGGCGCTGTACCTCAAGGACAAGGAGTACATCGTCAAGGACGGCGAGGTCGTGATCATCGACGAGTTCACCGGCCGGCAGATGCCCGGCCGGCGCTGGAGCGACGGTCTTCACCAGGCGGTCGAAGCCAAGGAGAACGTGAAGATCCAGCGCGAGACCAAGACGTACGCGACGATCACGATCCAGAACTTCTTCCGGATGTACACGAAGCTCGGCGGCATGACCGGTACCGCGGCCACCGAGGCCGAGGAGCTCTTCAAGGTCTACAAGCTCGATGTCACCGTTATCCCGACGCACCGGCCGATGGTCCGGCGCGACGACCCCGACCTGGTCTACAAGACCGAGGGCGGCAAGTGGGCCGCGGTCATCGCGGACGTGAAGGAGCGGAACGAGCGCGGCCAGCCCGTCCTCATCGGCACCACCTCCGTGGAGAAGAGCCAGACGCTCTCGCAGGAGATGACGCGCCACGGCATCGAGCACGAGGTCCTCAACGCGAAGAACCACCTGCGCGAGGCGCTCATCATCGAGAAGGCCGGGCAGCAGCGGGCCGTGACCGTGTCCACGAACATGGCCGGCCGCGGCGTCGACATCCTTCTCGGCCCCGGGGTCGTCGACCTCGGCGGGCTCCACGTCATCGGCACCGAACGGCACGAGGCCCGACGCATCGACAACCAGCTGCGCGGCCGCAGCGGGCGCCAGGGCGACCCGGGGTCCTCGCGGTTCTTCGTCTCGCTCGAGGACGAGCTCATCCGCATCTTCGCGTCGGACCGCATCGGCGGCCTCATGGAGCGGCTCGGCTTCGACGACGCGCAGCCCATCGAGTCGAAGATGGTGACCGGCGCCATCACGCAGGCGCAGATCAAGGTCGAGGCCCGCAACTTCGACATCCGCAAGCGCGCCCTGGAGTTCGACGACGTCCTCAACGAGCAGCGCCGCGTCATCTACGGCCAGCGCCGCAAGATCCTCGAGCAGGGCGACGTGAAGGAGACCGTCCTCGAGTTCCTCCACGACGAGGCCGCCGCGCTGGCGGAGGCCGACGCGGCCATCGATGCCGAGGAGCGCGACACCGAGCGGCTGCGCCTGGCGCTGGGATCGTTGCTCGCGCGCGACATCCCCGCGGACCGGCTGTCGGCCGACCTTCTCCCGGCCGTCGAAGACCTGGTGGACGAGGCCTACACCGAGAAGGAGACCGAGATCGGCGCCGAGCTCATGCGCCACGTGGAGCGCTGGGTCCTGCTCCGCTCGATCGACACCCACTGGGTCGAGCACCTCACCCAGATGGACGAGCTGCGCGAGGGCATCTACCTGCGCGGGTACGGCCAGCAGGATCCGCTCGTCGCGTACAAGGGCGAGGCTCACCGTTACTGGAACGAGCTGCAGGCGCGCATCGCGGCGACGGCGGCGCAGATGATCCTGCGCGTGAGCATCCAGCCCGTCGCCCAGGAGGAGCAGCGGCAGCAGGAGCGCCGCGAGCGGTCCGCGCAGGGGACCGCCAGCGGCGCGGGGCTCGACAGCGCGCCCGGCACGCCGAAGAAGAAGATCGGGCGCAACGACCCGTGCTACTGCGGGTCGGGCAAGAAGTACAAGAAGTGCCACGGCCTCTAGGCCGCGCGACGTGATACAGATCCCCTTCGATCCCGAGATCCACCTCGGTCCGCTCGCACTGGCATGGCACGGCATCTTCACCGCGGTCGGGATCTTCGCGGGCGTGTGGCTCCCGGTCCGCCTGCTCCGCGGGCGCGTGCCCGAGGACGCGGCCTACGCCGTCGCGACCTGGGGGGTGGTGGGCGGGATCGTCGGCGCGCGGCTCTTGCACGTCATGGACTGCTGGGAGCTGTGCGGCTACGCGCAGGACCCGCTGCGGATCGTGCAGATCTGGAGCGGCGGCATCGCCGTGTGGGGCGCCGCGATCGGCGGCGTCCTCGGCGGGCTCGCCGTGGCCATCCGGCGCGGCGACATCCCCATCGGCGGCACCGCCGACGCGGCCGCCGCGGGGATCGGCCTCGGGTTCGGCATCGGACGCATCGGCGACATCATCAACGGCGAGCACCACGCCATCGCGTGTCAGGGCGCCGGCATCTGCGTCGAGTACACGCACCCGCAGACGCTCGGGCAGAGCCCCCTCTTCGTGCCTCCCGACTGGCGCGCGTCGACGGGGCCGGTCCACCTCGTCGTGGGCTACGAGATGATCTGGGACCTCACCGGCACCGCGATCGCGCTTCTGCTCCGGCGACGGCTCGCGGACCGCGCGCCCGAAGGCCGCATTTTCTGGATCTGGCTTCTCTGGTACGGGCTCGGCCGCCTGCTCTTCGGCTACCTGCGCATCGGCGACCCGACGCCGTACCTGGGGCTGCGCCAGGACCAGCTCATCGCGCTCGGCGCGCTCGTCCTTGCGGCGGTCGTCCTTCCGCTGCTGCAGCTCGGCGTGCTCGCCCGGGTCTCTCGTCGGATCCGGTCCGTTCCGCTCGCGTGAGCGCCGTAGGAGAGATCCACATGCGGAGATCGGCTGGTCCCCTCGGCCAGTCCGTTGACCGCGCCCAGGTCGCGGAGAACTTAATACGACAGCAGGTCGACAAAGCTAGGTGGCGAGAACTTGTCCGTCGTTACGAGACTGTGTGTTGACCGCCGTCTAGCCATCCATGAACCTCACTTCACCGTCGCGAGACCCATTGAATACCGAAACGACGCGCCCAGGCCATCTTGGGAGGAGACCAATGCTCGAAGCGCCTTCGTCGGGCTCACCAACCTTTTGGGCCCAACGTCCCAGGGGTGTAAGACAACTCGCCCTCGCTCTCGCTACAGCGTTTCTTTTGTCGGCGACCCTCTTAGCGTCGCCCGCATCTGCCCATTACTTCTGCCAAGTTTGGCCCTACACGCCGCGCACACTCTTGTCGTTGCCGCTCTGGGACCAGATCAACCGAAGTCTTTACCCCGAGTTCGGAGACTCCATCAGCGTGTGGAACAGCAGCCCGACCGCCGCGTACTTCTCAAGCGGCTCGAGTTCCAATTACCTCGTCAACGCGGCGGATGCCTATTACGGCAATACCGGCTGGGATGGCTACGGCGGCGTCCACGGTTTCTGCGGTAACGCCACCGACGGGTTCGCACTGCTCAATGACTCGACCTTGCCCGGTAAGGACTATTCCTACCGCCGACACACCGAGGCGCACGAGCTCGGCCACGCGCTCACACTCGACCATGCTGACGGATATGTGGCTGTCATGAGCACGACCGATACCTCGTACTACAGCCCACAGCAACATGACATCGACGACATGAATGCGAGGTACCCATGGCCATGAGTCTCAGCGCAGCACTTCTCAGCGCTGCCGTAGTTCTCGGTGCATGCGGGATCGCGCAGAGCGCGAAGGACACCTCGGAGGATCCCAGCAGCCAAGTCGTTGTTGGGCACAGCACACCGTCCGAGCAATACGACTCGGTCGACAGCGCGATCCGCGCGTCCGATGGCGTGATCCTCGGATCGGTCGTCGCAGTAGCGCCCGGCAGAAGCGTGATCGCTGGCGGGATCACGATGCCCTTTACGAACGTGACACTTCGCGTGATGGAGAGCTCGGTGGGCGCTATTCCTGTCAACAGCACCATCGTCATAGAACAAACAGGCGGGCAAACGCCGAGAGGCGTTCTCGTCGGCGAAGACGACCCGCTGTATCAAACGAATGAAGTCGACGTGCTGATACTCCGCAAGATCGACATCGGCTATCGATCGATCGCGCCGCTGGGCCGGTTCCGCGTTCAGGGTGGACAGCTACAGCCAACAGCACCAACGAGCATTGCGCGCACATGGTCGGGCCGGTCGCCGGGCGATCTGATGTCGTCCGCAAAGCAACTCCAAGCAGGGAAGTAGCGAGTGTGGCGAAGGAACACGGCCGCTCTCCTCGGGGTGGCCGTGTTCGCGGCGGCGATGACGGGATGCTCAGCGCCGACGCTCTCGCTCATCGGCCCCGATGTCGAGATCGGGGGGACCACGGTGAGTACTTGCTCTAAAGGCTTCTTCTCGAGCGGGTGCGCTGACGGCGCTCCGCGGGAGCCATCACTCGTTCGCCTCTCGAACGCTGACGGCGTCGACCTGCACGTCCACACGAACCTCGCTGCCAAAGACGCTAAGGTGCAGATCCAGCAGGGAGCATGGAACGAGCGAAGTACCGTGCAGACGCTGGACCTGCGATCGCTCGAGGCTCCTATCCACCTGGCTCCCTCGGACCAGCCCTACTTTATCTTCGTCAGCGTCAACGCCGATGTGGGATCTATGACCGCCGTTTTCGGGGTCGTCGTAGCTCGATAGGGTGACGTCGATGCACACCCCCGAGCTTCTCCTCAGTTCGTACTCGTGCCGCGACCCGCGGATCGGTGTTCCCGGGACCGGTCAGCAGGGACTTCCTGGGCCCCAAGGGTCGTCGCTCGTGAGGCTCGCCCTGCAGAGCCCCTCGCTTATCGACGGACTACGACTTGGTGACACTTCAGGATCAGGGCCCGCGCATTCCTTCACGATCAAGTAGCCTCGCCGACCTTGATAGAGATCCCCTTCGCGCCAGATCTCGAACTCGGGCCGGTGCGCGTCGCGTGGCACTCGATCTTCGCGCTCGTCGGGTCGGCCCTCGCGGGCGCGATCGCGATCCGCCTGTCGCGTCGGCTCATCCGCGATGAGCGCGTGTACGCCTACGCCAGCGCGGTCCTCCTCGGTGGTCTCCTCACCGCGCGTCTCGGACACATCGCCGACAACTGGGACGCGTATGCCGCCGCGCCCGATCGCCTCGCCGCGTTCTGGGGCGGGGGGATCGCGGTGATCGCGGCACCCATTGGGTCGACCATCGCCGGCCTCATCGCCGCGCGTCGCCTGCGGCTGCCGTCGGCGTTCATGCTCGATGTCGCGGCCATCGGCATCGTCCTCGGCCTCGCCGTCGGCCGCATCGGTGACGTGATCAACGGCGAGCACCACGCCGCCGCGTGTGCCGGGCTCGCCTGGTGCGTGCGCTACACGCATCCGGAGACCCTCGGCCAGAGCGGACCGGTGCACCCCGTCGTCGTCTACGACGCGCTTCTCGACCTGGCCATAGCCGCGCTCGCGTACGCGTTCTGGCGCGGCGCTCGCGCGCAGCGCGATGAGGGCCGAACGTACCTTCTGATCCTGGGCCTCTACGGCGCCGGTCGCGCAGCGACTTCGCTCCTGCGGCTCGACCCGGTGGTCCTCTGGGGGCTGCAAGAGGCACAGATCCTCGGCCTGCTGTACGCCGTCGTCGCGCTGCCGCTCTTCTTCCTTCGCGGTCGGCCTCGCTCGCTCGCCTAGCCCGCGAGGGGCGGGTGTTCGTTCCGCGCCCGATCGTCGCGTGACGGACCGAGCTTTCCCGCCAGACGGAGCGGCTGCGCCTTCTGGCAAAAAGCGAACTTGGGCACAGATGGCCGCGAACCTCTTCACAACGGCCATTCGCCTCGGTAAAATGGCGTACGAAAAGCGATACACCGATACCGCTTTGACGCTAGTGGGGAGCCGCCATGAAGGAATGGATCGTCTGCGAGGACAACTGCCTCAAGTGCAGCTATGGCGCGACCCTGGACTGTGACGGTGACTGCCCCCGCTGCCCGCGCAACACCTACTGCCCCTGCGTGACGTTCGTGTCCTTCTCCGCCGGCAAGCTCGCTCCCGTCGTCCAGCCCGTCACCAC
>JACPOT010000068.1 GCA_016191385.1 Chloroflexota bacterium
GCCTGCGACTTCGAGTGGAATGAGCGCGATTGGGGCGACCCCGATTCGCTGATCGCCTGGCTGCGTGAGCGTGGCGTCCGCCTGTCGCTGTGGGAGAACCCGTACGTGTGGCGCGACACGGCGATGTTCGAGGAGGGCTGGCCCAAGGGCTACTTCGCCAAGATGCCCGACGGCTCGCCGGCCGCGCCGACAGAGGGCGGCGCGGCAGCCGCGATCATCGACTACACCAACCCGGAGGCGGTCGCCTGGGTGCAGGCAAAGCACCGACACTGGCTGGAACGCGGCGTCGCCTGCTTCAAGACCGACTACGGCGAAGCAGTGCCGGCCGAGGCGGTGTTCCACAACGGGCAGACCGGCCGCCAGGTCCACAACATGTACCCACTGCTGTACAACCGCGCCGTGTTCGAGGTGACGGAATCGGTCTATGGCGAAGGTGGCGCTGTGGTGTTCGGGCGGTCGGGGTATGCCGGCTCGCAGCGGTACCCGCTCAACTGGTCCGGTGACGCCCAGGCGACCTGGGGTGGTATGGCGGGCGCGGTGCGGTGCGGTCTGTCGCAGGCGATGAGCGGCGCCGGCTTCTGGGCTGCGGACATCGGTGGCTTTCATGCCCCGCCAGGTTTCACCATTCCGAACGATCCTGTGCTCTACATCCGCTGGGCGCAGTGGGGCCTGCTCGTCTCGCACAGCCGCTTCCACGGCATCGGCGCCCGCGAGCCGTGGCGCTACGGCGATGACGCCGTGCGGATCGTGCGCGACTTCGTGCTGCTGCGCCGCCGCCTGCGCCCGTATCTGTGGTCGCTGGCGCGGGAGGCGGTGCAGACCGGCACGCCTGTCCTGCGTCCGCTCGTCCTCGAATACCCCGGCGACCCGGTAGCGCCCCACGTCGAGACGCAGTTCCTGCTTGGCCCGGACCTGCTCGTCTGCCCGGTGTTCAATCCCGAGGGCCGCTGCCGCGTCTACCTGCCCGCCGGCCGCTGGCAGGACTGGTGGGACGGCTCGATACACGAAGGCCCGCGCTATCTCGATATGACCGTGCCGCTCGATCGCCTGCCGCTGTTCCTGCGCGAGGGGTCGGACCGCATTGCTCGATGAATCCATGTCCGCCGGGTCCGGTTTGTTTGAAACTCTATGCGTTGCCGCTGTTCGTAACCAATAGGCCGGGCTGAGCCGCCGGAATCCTGAATTGGCACGAAACGAGCACGAATCATCACCTTTATCGGGTTGCATCAGGGTTGGTGGCTCGGCATGCCTCTGTTAACATCACTGAAGAACGATTGGCAGTGTGCTGAAACGCGCCGGATCGACCAGCATGAC
>JACPOT010000102.1 GCA_016191385.1 Chloroflexota bacterium
CGCCGGGCTTGCCCGACCAGCTCGCCGTGGCGATCAGCGCAGCCGCGATCCCACGGTCCAGATTCGATCCGGAGCGGTTATGCACCGGCGACCAGCCCGCGGCACGTGCGATGTCGGCGAGCATGCGGGACGCCGTCGTTTTCCCATTCGTCCCCGATACGAGGACGGTCCCGTGCTCCAAGCCCGCGCTGAGCGACGCGATGGCGCGCGGATCGACGGCCAGGGCCACGATGCCGGGCAGCGCGGTCGCGCCCCGCCCCGAGAGCCGCAGCAGAGCGCGCGCGGCCTTGCTCGCGGCGATCGCGGCCTGCGTGCGGAGGTCCACTCTGTTCGAGCCTACCCGCGGCGGTCGGCGGTCAGGCCGTGACGGGTGCCTCGCGGATCAAGGTCTCGAGCTCATCCACGGCGCGGCCGAGGCGGAGCGTGAAGGCCTTCGTGCCGTCGCCGTCGCTTGCGGCGGCCAGCTGCCCCTGCGCTTCGATCCGCGCGAGGAGCGCGACCGCGCGGCGGAGGCGCGCGAGCCCGAGCGACGAGGGAAGCACCTGGCGCAGCCCACCCAACCGGTCCTCGAGCCGTTCGAGCCGCCGGCGCAGCTCACCTTCGAGCTCGGCGGCGGGCAGGGCCGACAGGCGGTCGACCTCGGCGCTGAGCGCGGCCATGTCGCCCTCCGCGATCTGGGCCGCCTTCTCGAGCGAGTGGCCCTTCTCGAGCGCCTTGCGGATGCGGATGGTCTTCTCCATCGCGAAGACGTCGAAGTCGTGGTCGTTGTCGGGCGACGGCCGAATGAGACCCTTCTTGGTCCAGTAGATGAGCTGCCGCGGGGTCACGCCGCACACGCGCGCGGCCTCGGCGGCGGAGAGGCGCAGGCGCGCGAGGACCTCGGCGTCATTCACGACGAGCACGTGCGCCAGGGCCTGCCGCCCGTCCAGGTCCGCCACCCGAGTCCTCCCCCGCTGCGCCGGCGGTCCGGCGTGAGCGCGGAATGTCGCAGGGATGAGGGGGCGATGTCAACGGATGCGACAGATGGCACGGAGCGCGTCAGCGGGGCCGGCGCAGCTCCTCGCGATAGGCGATCTTCACCGAGGCTCGGTAGAGGCTGACGGCCGACGTGCCCCCGAGGTCACCCCAGAGGCGCACGACCTCGACGGCGATGGGCTCGGGCGCTTCCTTCTTCGCGCCGCGCACGGCGTCGGCGACGGCGGCGGCCCAGCTGCTCCGTGAGGAGCCGACGGCTTCGTGGATGCGGACCGCGGAGGGAGGTGCGGGCTTAGCGGCCCTTCGGCGGGTAGGCCTCGAGCCCGTACTCCTTGATCTTGGCATAGAGGAGCCGACGATAGATGCCGAGCATGTCGGCCGCCTTCGAGCGATTGCCGGTGGCGTCGCGCAGCGCCTTCATGATCAGATCCTTCTCGAACTGCGCGACCGACTTCTTGAAGAACGACTTCTCGGTCAGAACGCCGTCGCCCTCTCCCTCGCCCTCGTCGTGGTCGCCGTCGTGGTCGCCGAACGGGAGCTCGCGGCTGGTGATGATCTGACCACGCGAGAGCACGACCGCGCGCTCGACGACGTTCTCGAGCTCGCGCACGTTGCCCGGCCAGTCGTACTCCATGAGGCGGCGCAGCGCCTCCTCGCTGATCGCGGCCGGCTGCGCGGTGGCACTGTAGCGGTGCTTCCCGAGGAAGTGCTCGACGAGCGCGGGGATGTCCTCCTTGCGGTCGCGCAGCGGCGGCATGTGGATGTTGATGACGTTGAGCCGGTAGAAGAGGTCGTCCCGGAACTTGTTCTGCTCGACGGCCTTCTGCAGGTCCTTGTTGGTCGCGCAGATGATGCGGATGTCCACCTTGATGGGGATCGAGGAGCCGACCCGCTCGATCTTGCGGTCCTGGAGCACACGCAGGAGCTTGGTCTGCGTCTGCAGGCTCATCTCCGCGATCTCGTCGAGGAAGATCGTGCCCTTGTCCGCGAGCTCGAAGCGTCCGCGGCGCTGCGTCATGGCGCCGGTGAACGATCCCTTCTCGTGGCCGAAGAGCTCGGCCTCGAGGAGCGTCTCGGGGAGCGCCGCGCAGGAGACCTTGACCACCGGGCCGGCGCGTCGGCTCGAGTTGTAGTGCAGCGCCTCGGCGACGAGCTCCTTGCCGGTGCCGCTCTCGCCGGTGATGAGGACGGTCGCGTCTGACTTCGCGACCTTGCCGACGGTCTTGTAGACCTCCTGCATCGGCGGCGAGTTCCCGACAATGCGCTCGGTCTGGACGAGGGACGAGATCTCGCCTCGCAGGACCTCTACCTCCGCGGCAAGATCCTGGTACTCGAACACCTTGTGGACGGCGTGGCTGATCTTGTCGAGCTCGAAGGGCTTTGTGACGTAGTCGAACGCTCCCAGCTCCATCGCGCGGATCGCGGCGTTCGAGCTGCCGAACGCCGTCATGATCAGAACGGAGCTGTGCGGCGCGGTGGCCTTCACGCGCGACAGCGCCTCGATGCCGTCGAGCTCGGGCATCCGCACGTCCATGATCACGAGGTCGGGAGGCGAGTCCTTGACCTTGTCGACGACTTCGACGCCGGTCGCGGCCTCCTGGACGGAGTAGCCCTCTTCCTGGAGGAGCTGGCGCAGTAGCGACCGGATGGATGCGTCGTCGTCCGCGACGAGGATGGTCTTCTGCCCCATCAGTTGTACGCTTCCGGCGCAATTACGCGGGTTAGAGGCCTTCCACGAGCAGTGGTCCCCACTAGACGGGCGAGTTTCTGTCCCCTATGCGTACATGTCAAACCGGTCGGCCGCTACCGCGCTTGGATGCGGGGCTAGCGCGCTCCGCGGACCGAGGGGAACAACGAACCGACCGCCGCGACCGCGAGCGTCGCCGCCCCCGCGACGGCCAGGAGCGCCTGGACCGTGAAGCGATCCGCGAGGAGACCGCTGACGAGGACGATGGGCAGCCAGCTCAGGTGCAGCAGGGCGGTGCGAGACGCGAAGACCCGCGCGCGTAGCGCGGGCGGCGTGACCTCCTGCGAGAGCGTGACGTTCGGCACGAAGAAGACCACGTTGGCGACACCCACGAGCGCGAAGAGCGGGATCGTCACGGCGATGCCGGGCGACGCGGCGATCCCGATCAGCACCAGGCCCAGCATCGCGAACCCCGCCACGATGACCGGACCCTTCGGCGCCCGGCCGAGGACCGAGGGGAACGCGAGGCCGGTGACCACCGCCCCGGCCGCGATCGAAGCCTCGACCGCGCCGTACTGCTCCGGTCCGAGCGCGTACTCGCGGAAGATGAGGACCGGGGTCAGGCCGTTCACGATGGGCAGCGAGAGCTGAGCCAGCAGCGAGAAGATGGTGTTCGCGCGGAGGACCGCGTGATCGCGGATGATCCGCAGCCCGTCGAGCGTGTCGGCCATGACGCCGCCGAGCGAAAGGCGTCGCGGCGGGCGCTCGTCCATGACGATGCGAAGGAGGAGGAGCGCCGAAAGCCCGAACGTGAACGCGTCCACGTAGAAGGCCTGCGCCGCGAGCGTGGCGACGAGAACGCCCGCCACGAGCGTCCCGATGATCTCGACGGTGCGGTCCGACGCGTACACGACGGCATTGCTCGCTCCCAGCCGATCCGCGGGGACGAGGTCGGGGACGATGGCAAGGCGGGCGGGATTGAAGACCGCGGTGCAGAGCGCGGCGACGAACACGAGCGCGTAGGGGACCGCGAGCGGCAGGCCGAGCAGCAGCACCGCGGGGATCGCTCCGATGAGCAGCATGCGCAGTAGGTCGCAGACGATCATCGCGCGGCGATGACCGAGCGCGTCGGCGATGGCGCCGCCGAAGAAGCCGAAGAGCGCGTACGGGATCGTCGAGATCGCGACCGCTAGGGCCGTGGACAGCGCCGAGCGCGTGAGTTCCCACGTCACGAATGCCAGCGCGAAAACCGTGATCTTGTCCCCGAAGCCGCTGATCATTTGTGCCGACCAGAGGAGCGCGAAGTTGGGCGTTCGGAACGCACGGAGCGCGGCGGCGCCGATCATCGCCGACGCATCGCCGCGAACGGGACCCAGAAGCCGCCCAGCGCGAGGAACACGTCCCCGACGCTGTAAACGCCGGCGATCGGAGCGACCGGGATGCGGTCCGCGAGGAATGTCAGGACGTCGCCCTCCCGGAGCGCACGGTGCAGGCCGTCGCTGTGGATCGTCGCGCCCACGGTCGCCGCTGCGGCGGGATCGACGGCCATCGCTCCGTTGGCGAGCACGACGAGCAGGTTCAGCGCGGCGCCCGAGGCGATCGCGGCCATGCCCGGCAGGTGCCGGTCGACGAGCGCGACGATGATGATGAGCGCGAATCCGATCACCCAGGCGATCAGCGAGTCGCCGAACATCGGCGCAACGATCCGGATCGCGATGGCAACGGCGAGGAGCGGCCACCACGAGATGCGCAGGTCACCGAGTCGCGCGATCCGGCCGCCCGTCGCCCAGCCCGCGACGACGCCGAGGACGACCCCGCTAATGAGCATGCGAGCCGCTCATGGCGGGCTCCTGCGCCAGGCGGTGGCGGAGCTCGGCAAGCGTCTCGTATTCGATGGCCGGCAGGTCGCTCACTTCGAACGCGGCGGGACCGCGCTTTTGGAGGAGCTGGTCTAGCGCGCGCACGACCCGCGGTCCGACGTCATGGCCTCGTACGCGTCCGCGACGAGGAGGATGCGCGAGCCAAGGGGGATCTCCTCGCCCTTGAGACCGCGGGGGTATCCCGACCCATCGTAGCTCTCGTGGTGGGCGAGGACGATCGGCACGAGCGGGCGGAGCGCGGCGGACGGCTCGAGGATCGAAGCGCCGTAGATCGGGTGGCGCCGCATGAGCTCGGTCTCATCGGCATCGAGCCGCGTCGTCTTCATGAGGATGCGGTCCTCGACGCCGATCTTGCCGATGTCATGGAGCAGCGCGGCCAGCTCGATCTGCTCGATCTCCCGCTCCGGCACGCCCATCTCTCGCGCGACGGCCCCGGCGATGCGTGACACGCGGTCGGCGTGACCTCGGGTGAACCCGTCTTTCGCGTCGATGGCCTGAGAGAGCGCGCTCACGGACCCATAGAACAGGTCGCGGAGCTCGGTGTACTTCGTGAACGAGTACCTCGCCAGGAGGAGCGGGACCATGAACAGGAGGGTCGCCCAGTAGCCGACACCGACAGCGATCTCGGCCATGAGCCACCCCAAGGGGACCTGAGAAACGAGCCCAAAGGTGATGTTCCGGATGGACATCGCGAAAACGCGCGAGAACGAGGTTTGCGTCCGCACGCTGGCGACGAGCACGGCAAGAAGGCTGTTGACGATCATGAAGGCGCCGCCCGCGAGGACGATCTGCGCCAGGATCCGTAGTGGAGCGACGTCCACGACAGCGCCGGCCGTCGCCGCGAGCACCGACCATGCTGCGAAGACGGAGAGCAGGTAGACCGCCTTGTTGTAGATGGCGCCGTACCACGGGATCTGGCCCCGCAGATCGCGCTTCTCGATCGTTCCGAGGACGGCGATCCAGCAGACCGCGAACGGATTCGCTAGCCCGGTGTCGAAGACAGCCGCAAGCAGTGGGGCCGTTGTCATGTGCGCCTGGAGACCGCCTGGCAGGCGCACCGGAAGAGCTGCGGCGACGAGACTGATCACGATCCAAAAGAGGATCCGGGTGAGATCGATCTCGCGGGGCGGTGGCACCGATACGGCGACCAGTACCGTGAGCCCGGCGGCGAAGACAGGAGTCAGAACACCCGCCTCGGGAAGCGCTCGGATGGAGCGGAGCACGGCGGCAGGATAGGGGGACGCTCGTCGGCGCAAGGACCATCGCTGGAGCGATCTGCGCGGACAAGAACGAGGAGGGTCCCAGCGGACCCTCCTCGTCATTCTTTCGCTGGATCGATCGAGCCTGCGATGGTCTTGCGAAGGGGACGTCTCCCCTTGTCGTTACGAACGCCTAGTAGCCGGTAACGCCAGCCCCGCCGCCGAGAACGAGCGCGGCGAGCGCGACAAGTGCGGAAATGATGCGACGCATTTCAGGACCTCCTCCTCACTTCGTCCGCCGCCTCCCCTTCCGCGGTGGCTGGCTGGGCGTAGTACGAAGGTACATCCAGGCGATACCTCGATGGTACCCCTAAACGTTCCGCGATACGGGATCGATACCCGAAATGCAGCCTAAATGCGCTCCGTGCGGGCGACCTCGACCACAAAAACGGTCGCGCCACCGAAGCTGACCTCCACCGGGTAGGGCATGTAGAACTCGCCCGGCTCCATCAGCGGGGGCATCGGGTTGATGAACTGGTTGCGGGCGTGGCACGTCTCGCGAATCACCGCGATGACGTCCTCGATCTGCTCCTCTTCCACGCCCAGTATGACCGTGGCGTTCTCCTGCTTCAGGAACCCGCCCGAGGAGCGC
The DNA here is from genome assembly GCA_016191385.1 of Chloroflexota bacterium. Taxonomy (GTDB): domain Bacteria; phylum Chloroflexota; class Limnocylindria; order P2-11E; family P2-11E; genus JACPOT01. Next base: position 6,394 of record JACPOT010000102.1, read on the forward strand.
AGCCGCGTGACGCGGTAGTCCTTGTCGGTGAGGGCGTCGACGAGCGTACCGGCATCCTCGCTGTGCACGATCGCGATGACCAGCTTCATCCCGCGGGGATGGTACTTCCGGTCGTGTCTCAGGCCGGGGTCACGAGCAGCGTGTCGACCTCGCGGCGGATCTGCGCGGCGATCTCGTCCGCAGAGCGATCGCCCCGAATGACGACGAACCGCCATGGCTCAGCAGCGGCGAGCCGGAGATATGCCTCACGTAGCCGTTCGTGGAAGTCCCGCTTCTCCGCCTCGAAGCGATCCCACCGCCGGTCGATCGAGCGCGCGCGCGACCGCGCCTCGATGACGTCGAGGGGGACATCGAGCAGGAATGTCCGGTCGGGGACGGTCGACCCGACCGCGAACCGCGTGAGCGCTCGAAGGCCTTCGATGTCCGCACCGCCGGCGCCGCCCTGGTAGGCGAGAGTCGAGTCGAAGTAGCGGTCGGCGATCACGACTGCGCCGCGATCGAGACCGGGCCGGATGACCTCGGCGACAAGCTGCGCGCGCGCGGCGCTGAACAGCAACGCCTGCGCTTCGGAGGTCAGCGCCGCCTCGCGCGCGTGAAGGACGATCTCGCGGATCCGCTCACCCGCGGGCGTGCCGCCGGGCTCGCGGACCGCGATGACCTCGAGCCCGCGCTCGCGAAGAGCGGTCGCAAGCCGCTGCGCCTGGAGCGACTTGCCGGACGCTTCATCCCCCTCGAACGAGACGAATGGCTGGCGAGCTTGCCTCATGCGACGGGTCGGGCGGCCAGCCAGACACCCGCCTTGGGCCGTAGCCGAGCGGGATCCCAGACCCGGCGCTCGGGCGGACCCGCGAGATCGGATCGCTGGACCACCGACGAGATGATCACGTCCAGCGCGAGTTCGGCGAAGGCGAAGCCGAGACACAACCGCGGCCCGCCGCCAAACGGGAAGTACGCGAATCGCGGAAGCCGCGAGAGGAGATCCCCCGCCCAGCGATCCGGGTCGAACCGCTCGGGGTTCGGATACCAGCGCGGGTCGCGTTGGATCACCCATTGGCTCATCACGACGAAGGTCCCCCGCGAGATGGACACGCTGCCCAACTCCGCGTCTTGGGTCGCGACACGAACGACGCTCTTCCCGGCGGGGAAGAGCCGCAAGATCTCTCGCACGACGCTCCGAAGGTACGGCAACTCGTGACCGCCGGAGGCTGCGGCGCCCTTCAGCTGCGGCACGAGCTCGGCGCGAAGCCGCTCGACGACCGAGGGATGCGACGCGAGCGCGTCGATCCCCCACGTCAGCGTTGCGGAGAGCGTGTCATGACCCGCCACGATCGTGCTCATCAGCTCGTCGCGCACGGCCCGGTCGTCGAATGTTCCGTCCGAGCCGTCCACCGACTCGAGGAGCAGTCCCAGCAGGTCACCGTGCGGGCCCGACCCTGAACGCCGCGCCGCGATGATCGCGAGGAGCATTGCGTCGAGCTCGCGCAGGGCCTTGCGGGTACGGACATTGGCGGGCGTCGGCACCCACTCGGGGAGAAGGTAGGGCAGGCCTTTCGAAGGGTCACGGTACGCGAAGACCCGCCGGAACGCGTCGTAGAGCGCCGACTCGTTCGCGTCTCCACCAAACAGCGTCCGCGCGAGGATCTCGAGCGTTAGGCGTGACATGTCCGCGTAGATGTCGCGTTCTCGCGGACCCCACTGCGCGAGTAGCGCCGCGGTCGCCTCGGCGGCGACCGCACCGTACGAGTCCATGCGAGCCCGCTCGAAGGCTTGGTGCATGAGACGGCGCTGTCGCAGCCACGCCTCACCCTCGCTCACGAGTAGGCCATGGCCGAGGATCGTCCGGCCCCACGGCACGAGTTCGGTCTCGAAACCGTGCGCTTTCAGGAACTCCTTGTGTCTCCGCTGAAGGACCTCCTGGACGAGCTCGGGAGAATTGACCACGACGAGCCGCCGGCTTGCCATCTCGAACACGACGATGTCCCCGTCTTCGCGCGCGCAACGGACCAGGAACCCGAGAGGATCCGCGCGGTGACGGACTAGGAGGTCGAGGAGCGGACGAGCCCGTACCGCAGCGGCCCGGCTCACCGGGAAATCTGGACGCGCCGGTAGGGCTCGTGGCCCGAGCTGCTCGACGAGAGGTTCGAGCGCTCGGCCAACTCGTGCTGCAGGCGGCGCACGAGAGCGGGCTGCGGCGAGAGCTCGACCTCGCCGGTGTTGCCGTTGAGGATCGCGTCGATGGCCTCGCGCGCCTCGTCGATCGCGGCCTCCTCGGGTCCCCGTCGCATCTCGAACACGCTGGCGAGCGCGCTCGCGATCTGGGTCGCTGAGTTGCTGCGCGCGATGTAGAGCGGGATCCCGGACTGCTCGGCGTCGCGCAAGCGCGTC
>JACPOT010000103.1 GCA_016191385.1 Chloroflexota bacterium
CGGGGACCTACGCCCTGCATCTCCGGCCGGTGATCGACGGGATCACCTGGCTCGAGGACGAGGGCGTCTACATGGTGGTCGCGGTCCGCTAAAGCTCGCGCGCTAGCGGATGCGGTACCAGCGGATCACGGCGTCCGTGCCCAGGAATCCCATCAGCGAGCCATCGACGCTCGCGCCGACGAACGAGGACGTGCCGGCGGGCATGTCCGCGCTGACATCGGAGTTGACCTTGACCTGGGCGACGACGGACCCCGGTGCGTTCTCGAAGCCGCGGACGCCGGTCGGTGCGCTCGTGCACGCGGACGCGATGACCGCCACGAGGATGCCGGACGAGATGGCGAGTGTGTGGATCTTCATGGAGGCAAGGACATGCATGGCCGGTTCCGCTCGCGCTCGATCCCACATGAGGATCATCACGTTCGCTGACCGATCCCGTAACGGCCCTGTATCGGCGTGCGATGATGCCTGCGGGGGATGGGTCAGGTGAAGGGTGCGCTCGCGCTTCTCGGGATCCTTGCGCTCGCGCTCGCGCGCGCGACGCTGTTCCTGCCTGAGCCACGCACGGGCGTCTGGTCGGTCGCCGCATCGCTGGAGCGGCCGCGCGGGTATGGCACCGCGCTGGTCGTGGATGGCGGGAAGATCCTGGTCTTCGGGGGACTCGACCTCGACGACCCGGACGTCACGAATACAACGACCGAGCTCATCGACCCCGCGACCGCGAAGGTCACGACGCTCTCGGGCTCGGTGGCGGGCCGCCTCCACCAGACCGCCACCCTCTCGAAGGGGCGGCTCGTCGTGGCGGGCGGGGTCATCTGGAGCGATGGCCGCTTCTCCTCGACGGATCGCGTCGACGTGTTCGTCAGCGCGATCGGCAAGTGGCTCCCGGCCAAGCCGCTCTTCCAGGCGCGCTCCGATCACGGAGCGGCCGCGCTCGCGGACGGACGGATCCTCGTGACCGGCGGCAACTACAACGCCACGCCGCTCGAGTCGACGGAGATCTACGACCCCGCCGCCAACGCCTGGCGGCCGGCAGCGCCGCTCGCGCACCCGCGGCTCCGCTTCTCGATCAGCACGCTCACCGACGGCCGCGTCCTCGTCGCCGGCGGCCTCGACGGGAAGGGGCGTCCGCTCGCCTCGAGCGAGATCTACGACCCGCGCGCCGACGCGTGGACCGCGGGCCCCGACCTCTCCGTCCCGCGCGTGCAGCACGTGTCGGTGGATCTCCCCGGCGGCGACATCCTCTTCATCGGCGGGCAGTCCGCCGCGTCCGGCACCGCGGAGCGCTACGACCGTCGCACCGGGACGTTCGTGTATGCCGGAACGCTGGGAACGCCGCGCCTCGTCGAGCAGGCCGCCGTCCTCCCTGACGGTCGCGTGCTCGTGGCCGGCGGATCGTTCGAGAAGCCGGGGCGCAGCGACTGGGTCCCCTTCGGCGGCGCCGAGGTCTGGGATCCGCGAGCGAATGCATGGGCGCCTTTCGCTTCGCCGTCCATCCCGCGCGCTCTCGGAACGCTGGTCACGACCCCCTTCGGCCTCTATCTGATCGGCGGCATCGGCGCGGAGCGCGCGCCACAGTCCCTGGTGGAGCGGCTGACTTTCAAGTAGTCCCTTCCTGGGCGCCCGGCCCAGGAGCGAGACACCCCCCGGCAGGCGACTTGCGATGTGCCCCGGCATGGCCGGACAGTGGGTGCACCCGTGAAGCGCATATCCGTCGTCCTTTCGTTCGCCCTCGTCGCCTCGCTCGTCGTGGGCGCGCGCCCCGCCGCCGCGGGCCCGACCGACCCCTCGTACATCTACGGGACCGCGTTCGACGCGCAGACGTTCGCGCCGCTCGCGGGCGTGTGCGTCGTGCTCGGGCCCGCGCTGGTGCGCTGCATCGCGTACACCGATGCGAACGGCCGCTACCAGATCGACTTCCCACCCGGCGACATCATCAGCAGCGAGCAGGAGCTCCACTTCCTCTACCGCGATCGCGGCTATGCGGACTACGACTCGCCGCGCTTCGTCGTGCGGGGCGCGACCTTCCAGCCCGCCCCGATGACCCTCGCAGGCACGACGCCGGACACGGCCTGCGTTACGCCCGGTGAGCCCACGCAGAGCCTCTACCTGCCGAACGTCACCAAGACGCTCGGCGGCCCGACCGGGTGGCAGACGCCATTCATCGTCCAGAACACCGGCGCGGCCGCGACGACGCTCGAGGTCTCGTTCTACCGCTTCGCCGACGGGTCGCTGGTCTTCTGCCGGCGCATCCAGAACCTCCGCCCCGGGTCGTCGTTCGCCGACGTGCCGAACAACGACATCTACCTGGGGCAGAGCTCGCAGTACTCGGTCGTGATCCGGAGCTTCGGGGCGACCGTGGTCTCCGTCGTCAACGAGCACCAGGGGAGCGGCGACCGCGCCGAGGCCATGGCCTACGACGGCTACGCGGTCGGGGCCAGCAGCGTCTTCCTCCCCAACATCACGCGCCGGTTCTTCGGCTACGTCACCCCGTTCATCATCCAGAACCTCGGCCAGAGCACCGTGACCGCGCAGGCGCGCTTCGTCTCCTTCGACGGCACCGCGCCGGAGTGGACCGTGCAGCGCACCCTCCAGAGCGGCCGCTCGCAGTTCGTCGATCCCAACTCGGAGCCGGGGCTCATGGACGGCAAGCAGTACTCGGTCACGGTGACGGCGGGTGGTCCGATCGCGGTCGTCGTGAACACGCACAACGACGCGGCGACCGTCGCGAAGCCCGTGGCGTACAGCACCGACGGTCTC
>JACPOT010000047.1 GCA_016191385.1 Chloroflexota bacterium
CATCAACGGCTACCGCGACATGTGGCTCCTGATCCGCGCGCTCGACCGGCACACCAAGGAGGTGACAACATCATCGAAGACCGCGGCCTGACGAAGGCTCAGAGGGCCGTCCGAAGTTCCACGACGAGCCGGACATCCTCGAAAAGTTCGCGCTCACGGATTGGTGGGGTCGCGAATCCGACTTCCGGCCGATCGCCGAGCGGTACAACCAGACGCGGGTCACGCTGAAGGGCTTCGACTCGTGGCCGACGGGGGACGTGTCGGAAGGACCCGGAGCCCTGCTGATCAAGCAGCCCTAGCCGCGGCCGGTTTCTTGGCTTGGGAACGGTCCTGGGTCTAGGTGGCGGCCTGCTGCCCGCCTCCGTGATTTCATAGGCCGCTTATCCGACGCGCGCTTCCGAGTCCACGGATCGCACGTCGTGCTCAGGAGTCGTGCTAGGGCTCCTGTCGCAGCTGAATCGCGAAACTTTTGACAAGTTTCATGCGGCGAGCCCAGCCTCCTTCGCGCGATCGTCGACGTAGCGGTCGATGGTACGGAGGGCCTGACGGATCCGCGGCGCCGTTGGGGCCGGCGCATCCGGCGCAGCGACCGCCAAGAGCGGCCGCACGAAGCGGTGGTAGCTCTTGGTGAAGAAGAGCGCGACCTCGGTGCCGGCGGACGTGGTGACGTAGCGGTGCTCGCCCTCGAGACGACGGATGAGCCCCTTGGCGCGCAGCCGGCGGAGGTCGTAGCTCATCTGCGCCGAGCTGTACGGGCGCAGCAGCAGCTGCTCGACGGCGGCGCGCAGGTCGGCGTTGCGGAAGGGGACCACCTGGTGCAGCGCGAGGCAGAGGGCTCCCAGCAGCGCCACGACCCGTGGATCCCCGTAGCGCAAGGCCACGGTTCGTTGGCCGGCACGGACGTCCGGCAGTGCGACCTCGTCGAAGTGCGAGGTGGCGAGGGTGGGCGCGCAGGAAGCCCTCTGGAACGCGAGCATACGGCGGTTCACCTCGCGCTGGGCCTGGCGCAGCTCGCCGAGGTGCGCGACGCGGCGCTTCACGCCGAGGTCGCCGGGATCGTTGCAGACCATCTCGATGCGCAGCGCGCGACCCTCCTTGAGGTACTCCTTGATGAGGCTCGAGCGGTAGCGGACCTCGAGCTGCGGGTCGACACCGACGGTGTGGATGCGGGTCGGGAAGCGTCCCGGGGTCGGGTGCTTGCCGCGGCGGATGATGCGCCGGTCGAAGAGGAAGCTGACCTCGCTGTGGCCGCCCAGGCCGAGACCCTCGCGGGCGACGTCGGCGAAGAAGGCGCGGCCCTGCCGCGGCCGGTCGAGCACGAGCGTGCGGGAGAACTCGATCTGACGCAGCGAGAGGCGCCAGTCGTACCCGGCGGCGCGGTCCGCCGCCGTGAGCGGCAGGGGGAGCTCGTCCATCCAGCGGCGGAAGAGCCGCTCGACGTCGGCGGGGCCGATGCCGTCGCAGATCTGCTGCAGCGCCGCGGGGTCGGCGCAGCTCTTGAACCCGTTGCGCAGCGGCTCGAAGGCGATGCCGCGCGCCAGGAGCTGGCGCTTGGCGCGCTCGTGGCCGTTGCACCACAGCTGTGCCGCGTACGGGGCATACGTGCAGATCTGGATCGAGCAGGGCCCCACTCGCGGTCGAAGAGGTAGAGGTAGAACACGGTGATCCGCCGCTCCGTGCGGTGGAAGCCGTAGTGCGGGATGCCCGTCGGGCCGCGGTGATCGACGCTGCCCATCCAGACCGAGCGGCGCTCCTGGGCCACCCCGATGGCGACGATCCCCTCGCGCTCCGCCGCCGCCGCGGCGTCCAGGTGCGGTCGGACGGTGGCGAGCTTGTCTTGGCGCGAGCGGAACGGGATGAGCGGGATGCCGCGCTCCTGGGCGTAGCGGCGCACCGCGGCGCGGAAGGCCTCCCCGATCGGCGCGAAGAGCGCCGGCGAGGGGATCGGGTTGCCGCGGTGATCGCGCAGAAAGGTGACCACGCCGCCGCCGCTCTGGAGCAGCGGGACGTACGCGTTGAAGACCATCCGGTCGAGATACTCGATGTCGAGGGTCACGTGCCCTTCGAGCGCCTCCGCCACGGACGGCCGCCGCTCCCGCTCCGTCATCGCCGCCACCTCCCCTGAATGGAAAGGGGCGACTCTCTCCCTCGGCGGTCTGAGGTCCGCGCGTCAGCGCGGCCTCGTTAGTTCCGCTTCTCTCGACCCCATCCCTTTCAAGGAGAAGGTCATGGGACGGATCCCATCCGGGCTACACGCCGGCATTTCCGGGGATTTCCGACCTTTCCGCGCACGGGAGCAGGTGGGAAGAGATGCGACCTGACGCAGAGAAGCGGCCAAAGAGAAGAGGCCGGCGGTGGAACTCGCTATCACGACCGAGCGTGCTGGGGACAAGGGCTGGATCGCGTTCGCGGCCGAGGTGCGCGCAACGGCGCAGGGGACGACCGAGGCGGAGGCGAAGCAGAATCTGCGCGCGCTCCTCGAGCGGTACCCCGATCTGCTCGATGACCTGCGGCAGGCGGCGGATCGTCGCGTCGAGCTGATCAGGCTTTGAGGTAGCGACCCGCTGCCTTCGCTTCCTGAGCTCAAGTACCGCGAGCTCATCAACCTGTTGAAGTTCTTCGGAAGCGACCTCGAAGGCGAAGACTCGCCGCAGCTCAAGGTCACGAACCGCTCTGGCAAGAAGGTCGCGGTGCACTGCCATCCAAGCCAGGGGCTCTGGCCGCAAGCGCTCAGCCGCCTCATTCGCGACCTCGAGATCACACGAGACGAGTTCTGGGAGTGGTCCAACGCGGGGCGGAAGGCGCGGTGACGATGCCACGGACGACACAGAGAGCATCGCCACGTCGAGACGCGCTTGGATGGTCGGTCGTTCGCGTCATCCTTCTCAGCAAGGGCGGCGAGGATCTGATGGACCCGCCGGGCCGAGACCTGCTCGTGAGCGGCCGGCACAACTTCGCGGACCTCGCGGCCGCGATCAACAAAGCGTTCGCGCGGTCGGACATGTCGCACCTGCACGAGTTCCGACTGACGGACGGTCGGCGGGTCACCATCGCGGAAGGCGCGGATGATCTCGGGGAGACCGACCCGGTGGTGGATCTCGATGAGCGAGATCAGACGCTGAGCTCGCTGGGCCTCCACGCAGGCGACTCGTTCACCTACGCCTTCGACTTCGGCGACGACTGGGAACACAGGTGCACGGTGCTGCGCACTGACGTCGACCCCGTGAAGGAGTGCGGCAGTGCGCCATCCGAGATCACCCCGATCTTCGGATGGGGCACGATCCCGGACCAGTACGGGCGGCTGTCCCTAGACGACGATCGCGACAAGTAGCAGTCCCGATGAGACGACCTGCTGCCCGCCTCACCTTGTTCTTCGCTTAGCCGCTTATCTGACGTGCGATCCGGATCGACGAAGGTCCGGGTTCGTGCTCGACTGACACACGAGGCCGCTTCCCGCGACCTCGTTCCTTTCAAGGAGAAGGTCATGGGACGGATCCCATCCGGGCTACTCGAGGCGTCGTCATTGGCGATCCGTCGACGCGGCGCTCATGGGTCGGCGGCGAGGGCGTCTCCCCGTAAGAGAGAAGGCACACGCGGCGATCGATCCGCGCGACGCGTAAGGCGGCGTTGGCGTTTCTCTGCGCTGGTGAGCGCCCTGTTGCAGCGCGTCTCTCTGACGTGCTGACTTGCTGTGGCGCGCGTGGCTGATCCGTGGGACGTCGAGGACATCCTGCGGGACGTGTTCTCGGAGCTGGTCGAGGCGAACCGGCGGCTCATGCCGATCGACGACGTTGCCGCTTGGCTGTTTCGCGTGGCGCGGAATCGCATCACGGACCTGTTCCGGAAGATGCAGCCTGACAGCTTCAGCGCGAGGGCGTCGTCGCGCTGGCCGTGCGGGCTTTCACGGTGCTCGGGATCTTGGCGCTGTGCCGGATCCTGTTCGGCGGATCTGGGGACCCGACCAGAGATCGCTCCGAGCTGCGTCGTCGCACGGCTGAGCCTTGGCAACGCCTGAGCCCAGAGGAGCGGGAACGACTGCGGCAAGGCGCGGCCGCGCCCGTATCATCTGGCGCGGCGAGCAAGGGGGAATGATGGGACCGGTCGTAGGGACGACACCGCGTCGGGATGGCACGGACGCGATCAAGAAGAACGCAAGGGTCGCGGGACTGCTCTACCTGCTGGCTGGGATCCTCGCGGTGTTCAGCTACCAGTACGTTCCCGGCGCTCTCATCGTGCGTGGGGACGCAGCGGCGACGGCCTACCGCGTCGTGACCTCTGAGTGGGTCCTTCGCCTCGGGATCGCGAGCGAATTGATCTCTGCGGTCTTGTTCATATTCCTGGTCCTGGCCCTCTATCGGTTGTTCAAGGGGGTCGACCGGGCGCTGGCGTCGCTGATGGTGATCCTGGTGCTGGTCTCGATCCCCATCTCATTCGTCAATGTGCTGAGCGAGATCGCAGCCCTGACGCTGTTGAGCCGCGCCGACCTCTTGTCCGTCTTCGAGAAGCCGCAGCTGGACGCTCTCGCGTCGATGTTCCTCGGCCTGCACGGCCAGGGACTCGTCGTTGTGTCGATCTTCTGGGGACTGTGGCTGCTTCCGCTCGGGGTGCTCGTCATGCGGTCGGGCTTCGCTCCTCGGGTGATCGGCCTCCTGCTGATCCCTGCGGGTCTTGCGTACGTGATCGCCAGCTCCACGAACATCCTTCTGCCGCAGTTCGCGAGCGTGGTCTCCAGGCTTGCGCCCATCCCTGAAGGCCTGGGAGAGGTGCCGATGCTCCTGTGGCTCTTGATCACAGGCATGCGTGCGACACCGCTCGAGCGCGCCGAGACCGCCACTCGTCCTGAGCTCTCGGTCGAGGCCGCCGGCATGGAACGATCCGAGGCCTGAGCGCCGGTCATACTGCGCGCCAGTAGCCCGAGGAGGGAAAGAATGTCTCGCCGACCGAAGATCTTCCTAGCCATCACCTTCGTCCTCGGCATCGCCGTCTCAGCGTGCGCTCCGGCGTCCGCGCCGGCGGCTTCGCCGAGCGCGGCGGCGAGTGCCGCTAGTGGACCGAAGAAGGGCGGCACGCTCGTCCTTGCGCGCGCCGGGGAAGTGACCAACCTCGACCCGCACAAGGTCCCTGCGTTCACGTCGGCGCGGGTCTTTGAGCTTGTCTATAGCTATCTCATGCGGCTCGACGAGGGCCTCGCGGTCCAGCCGGATCTCGCCGAGTCCATGCCGACGACGTCGCCCGATGGCAAGCAGGTGACGGTGAAGATCCGGAAAGGCGTGAAGTTCCACAACGGCGATCCACTCACGAGCGCGGACGTGAAATACACATTCGAGCGCATCATCGACCCTAAGACCGCAGCGGTCGCGCGGTCGTTCTTCGGCGACGTCAGCGCCGTCAGCGCGCCCGACGAGTCGACGGTCGTGTTCGACCTGAAGACGCCGAACGCCGCGCTCATCGCGTACATGGCACACCCCAACACCGGCATCGTCTCGAAGAAGATCGGCGAGGCCAACGCCGATCTCACGAAGAAGGAGACCGCCATCGGCAGCGGTCCGTTCAAGCTGGCCGAATGGGTGCCGGACAACTTCATGCGGTTCGAGGCGAACAAGGACTACTACGTGGCGGGTCAGCCTTTGCTCGCCGGCATCCGCATCAACGTCGTGCCGGACGAGACGAGCCTGGTCGCGGCGCTGCGTACTAAGGCAGCTGACATGGCGATCCTGGTCGACGCTAAGGTCGCGCGGACGCTGCGCACGGAATCCGGCGTAACGCTCTCCGCCAAGCCGAGCCTCAGCTACAACCTCCTGTTCGTCAACACGAAGCGCAAGCCATTCGACAACGTCAAGGTCCGCCAGGCGATCGCGTACGCGATCGACCGCAAGGCCATCATCGACGCCGTCGCTTTCGGCGAAGGTGAGGTCACCGGGCCGATCGCCCCGGCGCTCACGAACTACGCGCTCGCGACCTCGCAGTATCCGCTGTACACGCGCGATGTCGCGAAGGCGAAGCAGCTGCTCCAGGAGGCGAACGTCGGCCCCGTCTCGTTCACCATGCTGACGCAGACGACCGAGCCCGCCTACGCCAAGGACATCGCGCAGCTGGTGCAGGCCCAGCTCAGCGAGATCGGCGTCACGATGAAGATCGAGACCCTCGAGTTCACGCAGTGGGTCGACCGCTGGCTCAAGGCCGATTTCGACATGGCTCCCGGGCTCAACGGCGGCGGTCCGGACCCCGACTTCTACGTCTTCCGGTACTTCACCGACGACGGGAATCTGAACTTCGTCACCAGCTACAAGAACCCGGTCTCGAGCGACGCGATCAAGACCGCACGCGCCACGACCGACGTCGCGAAGCGCAAGGATCTCTACGCGACCGCCCAGAAGGAGCTCGTCAACGGAGTGCCGTTCATCTGGCTCTACGTCGGCCGCGACTACAACGCGTCGCTGCCCACGACGAAGGGCTTCACGCACCTACCGAACGGCTCGATCATCTATCTGCGGCAGACCTGGCTGGACAAGTAAGGGACGAGCGGCGGGAGGCGCGGCTTCCCGCCGCCGCGGCTGACGGGTGAGTCGCTATCTCGCGCTGCGTCTGTCCGGCGCGGTGCCCACGCTCCTCGGTGTGTCGATCTTGACGTTCCTGTTCATCCGCCTCATCCCCGGGGATGCCATCGCGGCACGCCTGGGCACGTCGACCGCGTTGACCCCCGAACAGCTGGCTGGCCTGCGCGCCTACTTCGGTCTCGACCAGCCCCTGCCCGTGCAGTATTGGAGCTGGCTCACCTCCCTCCTGCGTGGGGACGCGGGCTATTCGATCCGTACGGGCCGGCCCGTGCTCGTCGAGATCGGCGAGCGGCTGCCGGCGACCCTCGAGCTCGCCGCCGCGGCAGCGCTCATCGCGCTCCTCGTCGGCCTGCCGCTCGGACTGCTCTCGGCGATGCGGCCACGGACGCGCCTCGACGTGGCGGCGCGCATCGGCGGGCTGGTCGGACTGTCGCTCCCCAGCTTCTGGCTCGGGACGCTCATCGTCCTTGTCTTTTCTTTGCACCTGCGCTGGCTTCCGAACACGGGGGGCTATGTCGACTTCCTTCGCGATCCGATCGCGAACCTCGCGCTGCTCTTGTTCCCCGCGATCACGCTCGGCGTCGCGCTGGCTGCCGCGACGATGCGCATGACCCGGTCGGCGATGCTCGACGTGCTCGGGGCGGACTACGTTCGCACCGCAGCGGCGAAGGGGCTGCGCCGCTCGCTCATCGTGCGACGTCACGTGCTCAAGAACGGCCTGATCGTCGTCGTCACGCTCCTCGGGATCCAGGTGGGACAGCTTTTCGGTGGCGCGGTGGTCGTCGAGGAGATCTTCTCCATCCCGGGTGTCGGACGGATGCTGCTCACCGCCATCGTCCAGCGGGACTACGCCCTCGTGCAGGGAGGAGTGCTCGTGATCGCCATCCTCTTCGTCGTCGTCAACATCGTCGTGGATCTGCTCTATGGCTACCTGGATCCCCGAATCCGCCTCTCGTAGCTTCGCGGCCCGCTCGGCCGGTCTGGCGGGTATCGGCAGGACGATCGTGCGCGAGCCCGTCGCGCTCATCGGACTGGTGCTGGTGCTCAGCTACATCGCTGCCGCACTCGTGGTCGGGTGGTTACCGCTACGCGATCCGCTGCAGATCTCCACGCAGCGCCTCGCTCCGCCGACCGCCGAGTTCCCGCTCGGCACTGATGCGCTGGGTCGCGATCTCCTGAGCCGCATCCTCTTTGGCGCCCGGCTATCGGTCCAGGTCGCGGTCGTCTCGGTCGCCCTCGCGACCGTCGTGGGTGGAGTGCTCGGTCTTGTGTCGGGCTACCTCGGTGGCATCGCTGACCTTGGCATCGGCCGCGTGATGGACGTGTTCTTCGCATTTCCGGCGATCCTGCTCGCCCTCGGGATCGTTGCCGCACTCGGCCCGGATCCGAAGAACGTCATCATCGCGATCGCGGTCGTGTACACACCGATCTTCGCGCGCATCGTGCGCGGACCCGTGCTCGCGTTGAAGGCGCGCGACTTCGTGGAGGCCGCACGCGCCATCGGCGCCACGCAGACACGCATCGTGGTGCGCCACATCGTGCCCAACCTCCTGTCGACCCTCGTGGTGCAGGTCAGCCTCGCGCTCTCGTGGGCCGTCCTCACGGAAGGAGCGCTTTCGTTCCTCGGCCTCTCCGCGCAACCGCCGGCGCCGTCGTGGGGCGTGATGCTCAGCGAAGGCCGCCAGTACGTGGAGTTCGCGGCGCACCTCGCGATCTTCCCCGGGATCGCGATCATGGTCGCGGTCCTGGGGTTCAACCTCCTCGGAGACGGGATGCGCGACGCGCTGGATCCGCAGCAGCAGAGATGAGGATCGTCGTCGCGAGGCGGACGCATGTCGCGGCGCTGGCCGCGCTCATGGTGGCCTCTCCGCTCCTCCGACGCTACGGCGTCACGCCCCGTCGGGCGCGAGCGAGCTTGAACGAGGCGCTGCGGAGCAGGGACACGATCGTCGCGGCGCTCGATGGCGCGGACGTCCAGGGTCTCGCGTGGCTGATCGTGACACGCGCGCTCGACCGTTCTGCCTACCTGCGCCTGCTGCTCGTCGCGGACGGTGAGCGGTCGCGCGGCCTGGGTGCCTCACTGCTTGCGGACGCCGAGCGCCGCGTACGCCTCACGGGGTCTCGGCACATCGTCGCCCTTGTCACGACGACGAACCGCCGGGCGCGCTCCTTCTACTCCCGCCATGGCTACCGTCGCGTAGGCGTCTTGCGCAGCTTCGCTCGCCCGGCCATCGACGAGGCGCTGTACGTGAAGAGCCTTGGCGCTTCAGCCGAGAGGTCGAAGGCTCGCATCCGAGAAGCTGGCGGCGCGCGATCGCTGAGCCGACTCGACGTTCGTTCGACCTCCCGTGCTCGGACCAGATGAGCTTCCCGGGGGGTTGGTTCGACGACCCGTCCCACCGCGGCGGACCCCAGCCCTGGACCTCGACGCTGCCGACCCTCCAGCTGCTCCACGATCTGGGGATCGACCCGTCCGCTGAGCGGGTGCGCCGGGCGGTGGCGCAGGTCAGAGAGCACTGCCGCTGGGAGCACGCCGGGCAGCCGTTCTTCAGCGGCGAGGTCGAGCCGTGCATCAACGGCCGGACCGTCGCATTGGGCACCTACTTCGGGCAGGACGTCGACGAGGTGGTCACCCGCCTTCTGGCTGAGCAGCTCGCGGACGGCGGGTGGAACTGCGAGGCGGAGAGGGGCTCGGTCCGCTCGTCGTTCGCGACCACGATCAACGTGCTGGAAGGACTGCTCGAGCACGAGCGCGCGACCGGTGGCACCGCACGATCCGTCGCGGCCCGGCGCCGCGGCGAGGAGTACCTCCTGGAGCGGAAGCTGTTCCGGCGCAAGAGCACCGGCGAGGTCGTCGATCCCGCCTGGCTCGAGTTCTCGTTCCCGGTCCGCTGGCACTACGACGTGCTGTGTGCCCTCGACTACTTCCGCGCGGCGGGTGGTCGGCGGGACCCGCGGATGGCTGAGGCGATCCAGATCGTCCGATCCAAGAGACAGCCCGACGGCACCTGGCTGCTGGGGAACACGCATCCGGGGAGGATCCACTTCGCGCTCGAGGACGGCGACGGCCGACCCAGCCGGTGGAACACGCTGCGGGCGCTGCGCGTCCTCGGCTGGTATGAGGAGACCGCGAGGATGGACGGGTAGGGGCATACTCCGCCCCTAGCGAACCCGGTCGCGCGGGGAGGGGATCGTGCCGGTCTATCTCACGAGGTTCAGCTACACGCCGGAGACCTGGGCCAGGCTCATCAACAAGCCGGAAGATCGCCGGAAGGCGGCGCAGTCGTACATCGAGTCCCTCTCCCTCGCGATAACCAGCGGCGGAGCGGTCAGCTCGCTCGAAACGACCGTCCTGCTGACCGTCGAGGAAACGCTGGAAGCGCTACGCAAGGCAAAGGGGATCCAGTACCGGCCACCCGGCGCCTAGCGGGCCGCAGCTGCAGCGGCGTTCCATGACGCCGCGGTCTTGACCCGAGGGATCGGCGATGCGATGAGGAGCGCGATAGAGGCCGCCATCCCCGCCCATCCGATGGCGATGCCGCCACGAACGCCGATCTGCTCGGCGAGGAAGGCCGCGAGGAGGGCGCCGACCGGGTAGCCAACGCCATGTGAGACCACTTCGAGCGTGGCGTTCGCGCGGCCGAGGATCCGATCGGGTACGAGTCCCTGCACGACCGAGATCTCGCCGACGCCCTCGATCGTCTGAAGGCCATCGCCGATGAGCTGCGGCAGGAAGACCATCAGGGTGGCGAGCGCGAGGGGTCCCTGCGCCAGGGGGGTCAGCACGCCGATCGCTGATGCGCCGATCGCGGTCCAGATGATCGCCGGACCGATCCCCAGCGCCGCGACCACACGCGACGCGAACACCGACCCGACGATCGAGCCGACGCCACCTGCGGAGATGACGACGCCGAGCAGGAACGGGTCGAGGTGGAGCTCGCGAAGAAGGTAGAGCGAGTAGAGGACGCCGTAGAACGACCCGAAGACGTGCGCGATGATCGATCGCGCCGCGAGGGGGAACACGATCGCGTGTCGTCGCACCAGCTGGAGCCCTTCGACGACCTCCCGGACGATCCGATCCGTCGACTCGCGCGCCGGGCGCGACGCCTCCGGCGTTCTGATCATGAGCAGCGCGACCGCCGAGACCACGAAGGACGCGCCGTCGACGAGGATCGCGAAGGGCGCGCTCACGATCTGCACGAGCGCGCCGGCGAACCCGGGGCCGCCGACCTCGGCGATCGACGAGCTCATGGCCAGCTTGCTGTTCCCCTCGACGACCCGGTCGACGCCGATCAGCGAGGGCACGTAGGCGGGATACGCGGCCGAGAAGAAGGTCGCGAGACAGCCATCGAGGAATGTCACGACGTAGAGCTGCTCCATCCGCAGCGCCCCCAGCGCCTGAGCCGCGGGGATCGAGAAGAGGAGCGCCGCGCGGATCAGGTCGGTCCCGATGAGGATGGGCCGGCGCCGGAGCCGGTCGACCCAGGCGCCGGCGAAGAGCCCGAACAGCAACGTCGCCGCACTCGCGGCCACGACCAGGTACGCCATCTCGAGCGGGCCCGCGCCCAGGACCAGGATGGCCACGAGCGGCACCGCGGTCCGTGTGACGACCGACCCGAGACGGGAGATGGTCTGGCCGATCCACAGCTTTCGGAAGTCCGGGTGCTTCCAGAGCGACACCGCCTGCACGGCCCGCAGCGTACCGGCGGAGGATCAGTGAGGAGAGCTCCGCCTAGCATCGGCGGGTGCGATCACCGCGCGCGCTCTTGGCGGCCGGGCTTCTCGTGGCGATCGCCGCTCTTGCGGTGGTCGCCATCTGGCGGCCGCTCGACAACGGCGGTCTCCGCTCGACCCCGAGCGTCGTCGTAGCCGTCCGCGACCTCTCGCGTCTCGAAAGCGTCGAGTACCACGTCGAGCGCGTCATCGACCTCCGCGACAAGCAGTCCCTGCTTTTCGGCCTCATCAAGACGCAGGACGCGATCCTGTTCGTCGCGGTCGGCGAGGTCACCGCGGGTGTCGACCTGAGCGAGCTGAAGGAGGGCGACGTCGTCGCGGACCGCGCCGGCGGCACCGTCAGCATCACGCTCCCGGCGGCGCGGGTGCTCTCGACACGCCTCGACAACGAGCGGAGCTTCGTCTTCTCGCGGTCGACGGACCTGCTCGCGCGGCGTCAGGAGGACCTCGAGAGCCGCGCACGCCAGGAAGCGGAGCGGACCCTCGAGCAGAGCGCTGTCGATACGGGCATCCTCGACCGGGCGCGCGCGAACGCGGAGCGCACGGTCGCGGCCTTGGTCCGCTCGCTCGGCTACACGACCGTCACGGTCACGTCCCGCGCCGCGCTGCCCTAGGCGAGCTCGGCGGTCTCCCGCCACACGGGCACCGCTGTCGGGAACCCGAGCGCCCGGACTTTCGGCTCGAACGCCGCTTGCGCCGCGGGGTCGCCGTGCACGATGAAGGTGGTGCGCGGCTTTCGCCTGAAGGCGGAGAGCCACGCGAGCAGCTCCGGCTCGTCGGCGTGCGCCGAGAACCCGTCGATGGACCGGACCTGACAGCGGACGGCGAGATCCTGACCGTCGATCCGCACGCTCTTCGCGCCCTGCTGCAGGTGAGCGCCGAGAGTGCCGTCGCCCTGGTAGCCGACGAACAGCAGGGTCATCGCCGGATCTCCGACGAGGGCCTTCACGTGCTGGACGATCCGGCCGCCGGTGATCATCCCGTTGGACGCGACGACCATGAAGGGCCGTGGCCCCTGCTCGATGGCCTGAGAGTCCCGCGCGCTGTTCACCACGACCGCGCCGGGGTAGTCGACGGGGGAGTCGTTGCGCGCGACCAGCGCGCGCGCCTCCTCATCGAAGTAGCCCGGGTGCGCCCGGTAGACATCGGTGGCCTTCTGCGCCATCGGCGAATCGAGATAGAGAGGGATGCGCGGGATGGTCCCGGCCTCGAACAGCCGGTCCAGCTGGTAGACGACCTCCTGCGTCCGGCCGATGGCGAACGACGGCATCAGGAGCACGCCCTTGGCATCGGCCGTCAGCTTCACCGCCTCGCCGAGCAGGCGGATCGCTTCCTCCGCGGACTCGTGCGTACGGCCGCCGTACGTCGACTCGATGACGAGGTAGTCAGCGCTCGCGACCCGGACGGGGTCACGGATGATCGGCGTCCCCGGTCGTCCGAGGTCTCCGCTGAATACGACCACCCGATCCCCGCCGGGCTGCGCGACGCGGACACGAACGATCGCGGAGCCGAGGATGTGGCCCGCATCCAGGAAGGTCGCGGCGATCCCCGGCGCGATCTCGACCTCCGCCCCGTACTCGACGCCCCGGAAGAGCGCGAGCGCCGCGTTCGCGTCCGCGGTCGTGTACAGCGGCTCGCGCAGTCCGGTCATCGCGCCGGGGGATGCGTGCCGCGTCGCGGCCGCGGGGTCTTCCTTCGCGGCCGCCGCGAACGCGGCCATGGTCTCTTCGTCCTCGGCCGCCGCGCGTTCGGCGTGGCGCGCGGCGAAGCGCTGATGGCTCTCGGCGGCCTCCTCCTGCAGCTTGGCGGAGTCGAGCAGCACGATCCGAGTGAGGTCGACGGTGCCCTTCGTCGCGTAGATGGGCTTGCGGAAACCGGATCCCGCGAGGTGCGGGATCAAGCCGCAGTGATCGAGGTGCGCGTGCGTGAGGAGCAGCGCGTCGATCTCCGCCGGCGCATAGGAGAAGGGCACCCGATTGCGGATCACGTCGTGCGGACTCCCCTGGAACATCCCGCAGTCGACGAGCACTCGCGCTCTATCGGTCTCGAGGAGGAACTGGGAGCCCGTCACGGTGCGCGTCGCGCCGAGGAAGTGCAGACGCACACGGCCATGATGCCGGGCTAGGCGTGGAGTGCGAGACGCTCCTGCCGGAAGGGCACGCGGGCCTTCCGCTTGAGCTCGCGGAACTCGTCGCCCTGCGTCTCGGTGACGAAGGTCAGGGCCTTCCCTGTCTCACCCGCGCGTCCGGTGCGCCCGACGCGATGGACGTACGTCTCCGGATCCTCGGGCAGATCGAAGTTGATGACGTGGTCGATGCCCTCGACGTGGATGCCGCGCGACGCCAGGTTCGTCGCGATGAGGGGCGACACCGTGCCCCTCTTGAATCCTTCGAGCACCCGCTCGCGCTTCTGCTGCGGGATGTCGCCGTGCAGAGCGCCGGCGTCGTGGCCCAGCTTGACGAGATCGCGAGCGAGCTTGTCGACCCCGCGTTTGGTGCGGCGGAACACGAGCACGCGGCTGGCGTCCTCACGCGCGAGGACCGCTCGCAGTGCGCGGAGCTTGTCGACGTGACGGACCTCCATGAACGTCTGATCGATCGTGTCGATGGTCGGCTGCTCGGGCTTCACGGAGGCCTTGACGGGATCCCGGGTCAATGCCTTGACCGCGGCCTCGACCTCGCGTGTGAACGTCGCGGAGAAGAGCGCGGTCTGATGCTTCGCCGGGATCTTCGCGACGATCCGCTTGATGTCGTTGATGAAACCCATGTCGAGGAGACGGTCGGCCTCGTCGAGGATGAGGGTGTCGATGCCGCCGAGATCGAGCGTGCGCCGCTCGACGAGGTCGAGAAGCCGGCCCGGTGTACCGACGACGATGTGGACGCCGATGCGAAGGTCGCGCTCCTGCGCGCCGTAGCCGATGCCGCCGTAGACGGCCGCGACACGGACGCGCCGGAACTTACCGAGTGCCGCGAAGTCGCCTGCGACCTGCAGGCAGAGCTCGCGGGTGGGGACGATCGCGAGGACGAACGGCCGACGTGCGGGGCCCGCGACCCGTTCGAGGAGCGGGATGGCGAACGCCGCCGTCTTGCCAGTGCCTGTCTGCGCCTGGGCCACGACGTCGTGGCCCTTGCGCAGCAGGGGGATGACCTGCGATTGGATGGCTGTGGGCTCGACCCAACCGAGCGTCTTGACCGCCCGGTCGATGTCGGGATGGGATCCGAGCAGGGTCAGGCGGCGCGCGCGACCGATCCGCCGCTCCTCTTGTCCTTGTCCTTCGCCCACTTGTTCTTCGACGCCGACGCCTTGGAGCGGCGCTTGGCCGCTTTCAGGCGCAGGCGCGAGCCTTTTCGCCGGGACAACTAGTACCGTGCCGGCCGCTTCGTCTCGAAGCAGCTGCTGCAGTAGACCGGCTTGTCGCCGCGGGGCTGGAACGGCACGCGTGCCTCCTGGCCGCACTGCGAGCACGTCGCGGAGAACATCTCGCGCTGGCCGCCGCCGTATCCGCCGCCGCTCCCTGCGTAGCCGCCCCCACCCGATCCACCGCTTGCGCGGCGCGCGCCGCGGCAGCTCTGGCAACGACCCGGCTGGTTCATGAGGCCGCGCTGCTGGTAGAACTCCTGCTCGCCCGCCGTGAAGACGAACGGTTGTGTGCAGTCCTTGCACGTGAGTGTGATGTCGCTGAAGCTCATGTGGCTTCTCCCTTTGTCGCTAGCTGGCCGATGCCCGAGCTCACCTACGTAGGATCGTTCCGCAGGGAGAAGCTCCGCTCGGACGGCCCGTGTGGGTGCGATCTTCGTGACCGCTGTTACGCAAGCGTAGCACATTGCACTCATGAGCGCGACTCATGAGCGGTGTAGAATGACCTCTGAAGCTCGCGGATCCTGGGAGACCGCGACCCCTCACTTCCCCCACATCCGACCGAGCGCTCCCTGGAATGGAGCCCGCCATGCGCATTGCTTTCGTCGCCTCCGCCGTTCCGCGCCGCTGCGGCATCGCCACATTCACGTCGGATCTCGCCGCGGGCGTGAAGGCGGCGGACCCGTCGGTCCGTGTGCAGTTCGCCGCGATCGACGAGCCGTTCGCGGCCCGGACCTATGGAGCCGACGTGCCGTGGCGGATCGCGCAAGAGCGAGCGCCCTCGTTCGCCGCGGTGGCGGAAGCCATCTCCCGTTCGAGCGTGGACGTCGTGAACGTCCAGCATGAGTTCGGGCTCTACGGCCTGTGGCATGACGGGACCTACGACGACCACCTTCGCGTGTTCCTCGATGCGCTGAGGAAGCCGGCGGTCACCACGTTCCACACCGTCCCCGCGCTACCTGAGCCGTGGATGCGCACGGCGATCCGCGACGCGGCCGACCGCAGCGCCGCGATCGTCGTCATGTCGGCCACCGGCGCGCGTCTTCTGCGTGAGGTCTACGGAGTGTCGAAAGCGCCCGTCGTCATCGCGCACGGCATGCCAGCGATCGAGCCGCGCGGCCGCCGACGGCTGAAGCGCGCGCTGGGCGTGGAGGAGGACCGCAGTGTCATCAGCACGTTCGGTCTGGTCGATCCGCGCAAGGGGATCGAGTACATGGTCCAGGCCCTGCCCGCGATCGTCGCCGCCCATCCGCGTGCCATCTACCTGGTCATCGGGCAGACGCATCCCGAGCTGCAGAAGCGCGAGGGCGAGTCCTACCGCAACTCGCTGATCGAGGCGGCGCGGCGCGAGGGTGTCACCGAGCATCTGCGCTTCGTCAACGAGTACCTGACCCAGCGGCAGATCGTCGACTTCCTCCTCGCGACAGACGTCTACGTGACGCCCTACCTCGACCCGGAGCAGATCACGAGCGGGACGCTCGCGTACGCCCTCGGCGCGGGGAAGGCCATCGTGTCCACGCCCTACTTGCATGCGAGCGAGGTCCTCGACGACGGCCGCGGCGTGCTCGTCCCGTTCCGCGACGCGGCCGCCATCGCGACGGCCGTCAACGGCATCCTCGGGGATCCCGCGCGCAAGAGCGAGCTCGAGAGGCGCGCGTACGCCTATGGCCGGCAGACCACGTGGCCCGCGATCGGCGAGCAGGTGCTGTCGCTCATGCGCCACGTCGTGGCCGCACGCGGCGCGGCTGCCCACCCCGCTTCCGCACGGATCGCATGAGCATCGGGCAGCGACTGCGCGAGAACCCCCTGATCACCGCGCGCGACGTGCCGCCCTCGCTGCCGGAGCTCGAGGTCGTCTCCGTCTTTAATGCGGCCGTCGCCCGCGTCGGCGACGAGGTGATCCTGCTGCTGCGCGTCGCCGAGCGACCCCGGAGTGATCTCGATCCGCCCGCCGGCGCGCTCACGCTGGATCTGCGGAAGCCATTCCCCACATTCGCGCCGCTTCCCTCGGGGTATCGGAAGCACGAGGTCGTCGGGATGTGTGTGGTCGATACCGCGTCGACCCCCGCGCGCGTGACCGTCGCGTACGTCCCGGTCGACCTCCCGGGTCTGGACCTCAGCGACCCGCGGACCATTCGGTACCGCGACCCGTGGCGCCCGCCGGACAGGGCCGATGGCTACACCGATCATCTCGCGCAGTTGTCGCACCTGCGGGTCGCGCGCAGCCGCGATGGCATCACCTTCCAGGTCGACCCGCTGCCGGCGCTCGTGCCCGACGGCCGCCTCGAGGAGTACGGGGTCGAGGACCCGCGCGCGACCTTCATCGACGGCCGCTGGCAGGTCACGTACGTCTCCGTTTCGCGATGGGGGATCACCACGAGCCTCGCGTCAACGCTCGACTTCCGGACCTTCGAGCGCCATGGGGTCATCTTCCTGCCCGACCACAAGGACGTCGTCCTGTTCCCGGAGCGCGTGAAGGGGAGGTACTTCGCGCTCACGCGACCGATGTCACAGACCTTCAGCAAGATCCTGGGGATGTGGATGGCCTCGGGCGACGACCTTCTCGAGTGGGGGCGTCACGTCCCCATCTGCCTGCCGCGGGATGGCTACTGGGACGAGCGCCGAACAGGCGCATCGGCCGTGCCCTTCCGCGTGGCCGAGGGCTGGCTCGAGCTCTATCACGGCGTCGACCACGACTCGCACTACGCGATGGGCGCGCTGCTCCTCGATGGCGACGATCCGACGCGCGTTCTCGCGCGGTCGCGCCGGCCGATCCTCGCCCCCGAGGAGGCCTACGAGCGCCACGGTCTTTTCAACGACACGATCTTCTCGTGCGGCCACCTCGACCTCGGAGGAGGGCGTATCCGGCTGTACTACGGCGCGGCCGACTCCGTGGTCGCCGCCGCCGACCTCGACGTCCGGGCGATCGTGGCGAGCCTCGAGCCCTGGACGGGCCCGTAGTGCTGCGGCAGCTCGCGCGGCTCACGCGGCCGGTCACCGCTGTCCCCGGGGCTCTCGCCATCGCCGTCTACGCCGACCCGGACGGCAGGCTCATCCCGGCCGCGGAGCGGGGCGCCGAGGGCGTCGCCTGCGTTGACGACGCCGGCCGCGCGCTCGCGCTCCTCTGCGACCTCTGGACGGCGACACGGCTCCCGTTCCTGCGGGCGTGGGCTGAAGGCCTGCTCGGGCTCGTGCTGCACATGCAGGACAGCGACGGCTGCTTCGTCAACTTCATCAGCGACTGGGACGGAACGCGGAACGTCGACGGCCCGACCTCCTGCGCGCTCGGCGGTGGGACCTTCTGGCACGCGCGGGCCGTGCGCGGGCTCGCGAGCGCGGCCCTTGTGTTCGACGATCAGCGCATCGCTCCCGCGCTCGCGCGCGGGATCGCGCACTTTCGCACCGCTCGCGACATCCCCGCGAACGTCCGAGCCCTCCACGTCCTCACCGCCGTGCTCCTCCTGCGCGCCGGCCGGATGCCGGAGATCGCAGGCGACCTCGCGGCCTGGTGCGAGGAGCTCGCGGAATGCCGCCACGACGGCGTGCTCTTCGACGATCCCGACCAGAGCGCCCCGCACCTGTGGGCGCACCTCCAGGAAGGCGCGCTCACTGATGGCGCCTCGTACGTTGGGCGCGCGGATCTGGTCGCGGTGGCCCGCGCGAGCGCGGTCCGGTACCTGGCCCCGCTCATCGCGTCCGGCTTCGACCTGCCGACGGTGCAACCGGATGGCGTGGCCTCAGCGCTCTTCGGCGTCGAGCGCCTCGCCGCCGTGACGGGGGAGCACCAGTTCGAAGTCCTGTCAGATCAGGCGCGAGCGTGGTTCGATGGCCGGAACAGCGCGGGCTGGGCCGTGTACGACCGCCGCTCGGGACGGGTGCATGACGGCATCGATGACGGCGTCCTCAACGCGCACTCGGGTGCCGAGTCGAACATCGCCGCGGCGCAGGCCCTCTTCGCGGAGGTCGCACGCGAGGTGGCCGGCCAGCGGATCGCGCTCGAGAGCCTTCTCCCTGCCGCGAACGTCGCCGCCTAGCTGAACTCCACCGAGCGCTTGGAGTTGGCCATCCAGAACCCTTCGATCGCTGTCGTGCTATGCGCATCGGCGTCGAGCGCGGCGCCGACCGAGATGAAGAGCGGCACGAAGTGGTCCACGGTGCGGTGCGCGTACGACGCCGCGGGAGCGCGGCGCCTGTAGTCGATCAGCGCGTCGAGATCGCGCTTCGCGAGCGTCTCCGCGGCCCAGCGGTCGAACTCGACGAGCGCCTTCGGCTCCGGCAGCCCGCGCATCACGTCACGGATCGCTTCGAACGAGTGGGTCATGAAGCCGCTGCCCATGATGAGGACACCCTCATCGCGGAGCGGAGCGAGGCGCTTCCCCATGTCGATCAGCGCCTGCGGGTCCTCGCTCGGCATGGACACCTGCAGCACCGGAACATCCGCGGCTGGATACATGAAGAGGAGCGGCATGTAGGCACCGTGGTCGAGGCCGCGCTCCGGGTCGTCGTGCACCGGCGTCACGTCGCCGAGGAGCCGCTTGACCTTCTCCGCGAGGTCCGGCGCGCCCGGCGCGGGATACGTGATGTCGTAGTACCGGCGCGGGAAGCCGTAGAAGTCGTAGACGAGGGGGACCGGCGTGGTCGCGCCGACGGTGACGGGTGCGGACTCCCAGTGCGCCGAGACGACGAGGATGGCTTTTGGTCGCGGTAGGCGCGTGGCCCAGTCGGCGAGCTCGCGCGGCCAGACCTCGTCGTCGAGGAGGGTCGGAGCGCCGTGCCCGAGGTAGACCGCCGGCATGCGACCGGCGGACGCCTCAGTCACGCGGGCCCGCGCCCATGTGGATAGCGGGGATCGAGCCCATGCGGCCGGCCTGGTAGTCCTGGACGGCCTGGACGATCTCCTCGCGCGTGTTCATGACGAAGGGTCCGTACTGCACGACGGGCTCCCCGATCGGGCGGCCGCCGAGCACGAGCACGTCGAATGTGGGCGTGCGCGAGTCCTGGTCCTGGCTGCCTTCGATGCGAAGCGCGTCGCCCGGCCCGAAGACCGCGAGCTGGCCGGAGCGCAGCGGCGTGCGCTCGAGTCCGATGCTGCCGAAGCCGCCGAGGGCATAGACGAGCGCGTTGAGATCGGCGCGCCAGGGGATGTCGAGACGCGATCCGGGGAGGAGCGTCGCGTGCGCGTACGTGATGGGCGTCTGCGTCACGCCCGGGCCACGCACACCGGCGAGCTCGCCGGCGATGACGCGGACGAGCGTGCCGCCGTCATGGGAGCGCGCCAGGGCGACCGAGCGCGCGGCGATGTCCTGATACCGAGGCGGTGACCACTTCTGCGCCGCGGGCAGATTCACCCAGAGCTGTATCCCGTGAAAGAGACCGCCGCTCCGGATGAGGCGCTCCGGCGGCATCTCGGAGTGCACGATGCCCGCGCCCGCGGTCATCCACTGCGTGTCGCCGTTGGCGATGACGCCGCCACCGCCGGTCGAGTCGCGATGCACGAACTCGCCGTCGATCATGTACGTGACGGTCTCGAATCCGCGATGCGGGTGGTCGGGCGCGCCCTTCGCCTCGCCGGGCGCGTACTGCACCTCGCCCATCTGGTCGAGGAGGATGAAAGGGTCGGCGACCGCGCGCTCGAGCCCAGGGAAGGGGCGCCGTACCGGGAAGCCCTCGCCCTCGTACGTCTGGATGGCGTCAACGACGCGCTGCGCCCGGCGCATCCGGACGGGCGTGCCCTCAGCGACGTGCACTTCGGGAAGCGTCATGGGGTCGGCGACGGTGACGGCGGGCATCCAACGAAGATAACGATGCGACCCGGCGGCGTATTCCGCGCTAGGCCATCGCCTCGCCGTTGACCGGATGCGCGGGGGGATCCGCGTCCGCGAGGACGAAGCACGACCGCACGACACGCACGAGGTCGTCGGCGTCGAACGGCTTGGCGATGTGACCCACCGCGCCGAGCCGTTCCGCGTAGTCAGCGATCTCGCGGCTCGCGCTCAATACGACGATGGGCGCCTGCCGCTCCGGCGGGACGCGGCGGCGATATTCGTCCGCGAAGCGCTGCGAGAACGTCGGGTCGGGAAGCCGGATGTCCAGGAGGATCAGGTCAGGCGAGAGCGCGACGACCGATCGAAGCGCGTGCTCGTCGTCGAGAGCGGTGTGCACGTCGTAGCCGTGATCGGCAAGGATCCCCGCGACGGACCGCCGCACGTCCGGCTCGTCGTCGATGACGAGCACTCTCTTTCGTTGACCGGGCATTGACGCGCGACGTTACTACTTGTTGCGCGCAGGCTAAATAAGAGAACGCTCGCTCGTCCGGTCGAAGTCAGCGGCGAGCGGTCGCGTCCTTGGCCTTGCCCCGGAAGTACGGTGCCGCGGGGCGCTCGTCCTCGAGGCGCACGTGGTGGTACTGATGGTCGGCGATCTCGTGCGCGGTGCGCGCGGCGCTCGCGGCCTTCAACGCATCCATGCTCGTCTGGTCGGTCACCTGGAACGCGCGATCGCAGCCGGCGAGGCGGCATGGAAACCCCGCTGAACGCATGTGGTCCTCCTCCAGAGCGCGACGGGAACACGCGAAGCGTACCACCCGCGTCCTCATGCGCGCGCGTCGAGCATGGCCCTCACTTCGTCGTCGGTGAGCTGCGGGAACTCCTCGTACCAGAGGCCGACCGCATGGAAGTCGAAGGGCTGTATCAGCGCGACGACCTCGTCGACCTCGCGCGCGAGATCGGCCACGCTCTCGGGTGGTGCGACAGGCACGGCGAGCACGACGCGCTCCGGAGAGCGGGCCCGGACGGAGCGCGCGGCGGCCGTCGCCGTCGCGCCGGTCGCGAGACCGTCATCGACGATGACCGCGATCCTCCCCTGCACGTCGGCCGCGGGGCGTCCGTGCCGGAGGCGCCGCTCAAGGTCCGTCGCGCGCTCCTGCTCGCGGGCGGTGATCGCGCCGAGCTGCGCCGCCGTGATCCCGAGCATCTCGATGACGTCGTCGCGCAGCACCGACGCTCCCGGGGCGATCGCCCCGATGGCCAGCTCCGGCTGCTGCGGCGCGCCGAGCTTGCGCGCGACGACGACGTCGAGGGGCGCGTCTAGCCGCGCGGCGACCTCGAACGCGACGGCCACGCCGCCGCGCGGGAGACCGAGCACCACGACGTCGCGGCCGCGCAGGTCCGCGAGTCGCTGGGCGAGCTGCCGCCCAGCGTCCGCGCGGTCACGGAAACGCGCACGTTCGGAGTTGAACAGGAAGGACACGACGGCGGCATTCTCCACCTTCACCTCTCACGGCTCGGCACCGACGGTGCCATCGTGTGGCGCGTGCTGCGTGGTCGCGGCCTCGCGATGGTCGCCTTCCTCATCGGCTTCGGGTCGGGCATCTGGCTGCTCTGGGCCTTCGGCTTCGTGGACGTGTGGGCCGCCGACATCTTCGGCGGCGACTTCTCGGCCATCTGGGCGGGTCCGCACATCCTCGCGACGGGCGGCGACCCGTATGACTCGCGCACCTGGCTCGACCAGGTCGCCGCGCTCAGCGTCCAGCCCCCACCCGCGCCCGTGTACATCTATCCCGGCTGGGTCGCGGTGCTGCTCCTGCCCTTCGGTGCGCTCGATCTCGTCACCGCGGCACAGATCTGGATCGCTCTCGGGCTCACGGTCGCCGCGATCGGGCTCTTCGTGCTCATCGACGTGCGCGCGCGGCGCCTGCCGCTCCTCCACACGCTGCTCGCGTTCGCGGTGGTCGGGTCAGAGGCGGGGATCGTCGCGTTCTACTCGGGCCAGATCGACCTGCTCATCGTGGGGATCCTCGGTCTTATGGTCGCGTGGCTGCGGACCGGCCGTCAGGGCCTCGCGGGCGTCGCCGCGGGGGTCATGCTCCTGAAGCCGCAGCTGTTCGCGGTCGCCCTTCCCGCGCTGGTCCGGCTCGCCTTTGCCCGGGGGGAGCGGCGCTTCCTCATCGGACTCGGCGCGTGCGTCCTTGCTCTGGCCGCCGTTTCGACGGCCATCCTGCCGGGCTGGTGGGCTGCGTGGATCGAGAACGTGCCGGCCGCGCGCGCCGCGGACCTGCGGGCGTCCACGTTGCCGAACGCGTTGCGCGACCTCTTCGGCCTCGGCGGGCTCGCGGGCGCGTATGTGATCCTGGCGGCGTCGGTCGCCGCGGCTTTCGCGTTCTCGCCGCGCTCTCGCGCGGCGTTGCCGGTGTGGCTCGCGGTGTCGATCTCCCTCGCGCCCTACATGTTCGTGTACGACCACGTCGTCATGATCATCCCCGTCGCGGTCGCCGCGACGCTCACGGGCGAGCGCAGCCGTCTCGGCGCGATCGTCGTGGCCTCGGCCGCCGTCCTGATCCTCACGGTCGGCGGGACGCTCCTCCACGCCACGATCGGCGTCGAGCAGGGCACTCTCTCCTACAACGGGCTCGTGCAGTTCGCGCTGACGCTGCTCGTCATCGGGTCGCTGTGGCCGATCCGGCGCGAGGTAGCGGACTAGTCGGGCGGGCGCGCGTCGCGAGCTGGAGGACGACTGCGGCGCCGAAGAGAGCGAAGCCGCCGATGTCCCCCAGCGCCGCGGGCTGCAACAAGAGCAGTCCCGACGCCACCAGCAAGATGCGCTCGGGGACCGTGGCGCGCCGCACCAGCCAGCCGCCGACGCCGGTCGTGATGGCGGTGATGCCGATGGCCGCCGTGACCGTCGCGACCGCGGCCTCCCCGACCGTCGTGTCGCGCAGCAGCATCGCGATGCCCTGCGGCTGCGTGAACATGAACGGGACGAGGAACGCCGGGAGCGCGTACTTCCAGGTCAGCATCATCGTCCGATAGGGGTTGCCGCCCGTCAGCGCGGCCGCCGCGAAGGGCGAGAGCCCCACGGGCGGCGAGACCTCCGAGAGCACCGCGTAATAGAAGATGAACATGTGCGCCGCGGCGGCCGGGATGCCGAGGTCCTGGAGCGCGGGGGCGACCGTCGGGACGGCGACGAGGTACGACGCGGTGATCGGGAGCGAGAGGCCGAGCACCCACAGGATGCCCGCGCAGACGATCAGCGTAAGCACGAGGTTGCCCTGCCCTAGGGCGAGGATGAGGTTGGAGACCTTGAGGCCAAGGCCCGTCTGCAACAGAACGCCGACGATGATCCCCGCCGCGGCGATGGTCGCGGCCACCGACAGGACGCCTTTGGCGCCGTCGGCGAGCGCGTCGACGATCTTCGGCGGCGTCAGCGCGTGCCGCGGGTTGACGTAGGAGATCGCGACGGCGAGGACGATCGACCAGAACACCGCGAGGATCGGCGACATGCCCAGCGCCATGAGCACGACGATCGCGACGAGCGACGACAGGTGGAACCAGTACTCGCGCAGCAGCGCGCCCGCGCGGGGAGCCGCGATCTCGACCGCGCGCGCGCCCATCTTCCGCGCGTCCACCTCGATCATCAGGAAGATCGCGAGGTAGTAGAGGATCGTCGGCACCGTCGCCATGACCAGGATCTCGAGGTAAGAGACGCGGAGGAGCTCGGCCATGATGAAAGCTGCCGCGCCGAGGACCGGCGGCGAGATGATGGCGCCGATCCCGCCCGCTGCCAGGATCGCGCCCGCCGAGTCGCGGTCGTAGCCCGCGCGACGGAGAAGCGGATACGTGATCGAACCGAGCGTCACCGTCGTCGCCACCCCTGACCCCGAGACGGTCCCGAGGAGGAACGACGCGAGGGTCACCGTGCGCCCGGCCGCGCTCCGGCGCCGCCCCGACAGCGCGAAGGCGAGGTCGACGAAGAACTTGCCGGCGCCCGACTTGTCGAGCACCGCGCCGTAGATGGTGAACAGGATGATGAACGATCCGGCGATGTAGATCAGGTTCAGCATCCCGTCGAGCGACAGGTACTGCTGCGCGACGATGTCGTCGAGGTCGAAGCCGCGGTGGCGTATGGCCGTCGGGAGGATCGCCCCGAGGTAGGCGTAGGCGAGGGCGAGGAGCACCAGCGCCGAGAGGTGCCAGCCCACGGTGCGCCGGGTCGCCTCGAGCACGAGGAGGATCGCGACGAGGCCGAACACGAAGTCGCTCTGGTTCGGGCTCACCACCCGCTGGATCGCCTCGTCGAAGTTCAGAAGGAGATACCCCGCGACCGCGATCGCGGCGACGATCAGCACGAGATCCACCGGGTGCACGCTCCGGCGCCAGCGGGCGAGTGCCGGGTAATGCACGAAGGTCAGGACGAGGGCCGCGGACAGGAACACGATCGAGAAGACGTGCAGGGTGGTCAGGGACAGCCCGAAGAGCGAGACGTTCGGGAGCATCTGGATGCGGGTGAAGGGGATGGGGGCGCCGGCG
Organism: Chloroflexota bacterium; assembly: GCA_016191385.1. Lineage (GTDB taxonomy): Bacteria > Chloroflexota > Limnocylindria > P2-11E > P2-11E > JACPOT01. Next base: position 24,953 of record JACPOT010000047.1, read on the forward strand.
ACGGCGTAGTAGAGCGCGAGGATCGACGTCGCGACGGCGAAGCCCTTCGCGAGCCGGCCGATCCGTCCGGTCAGCGGTCGCGTCCGGGACTCGGCTTCGAACTCCTCGATGAGCTCCTGGGTCCGCTTCTCGTCGAGGACCGGCGTGACCGCGGTCATCCGCGCAGGCTCCACAGCCACACCAGCAGCGGAGCGCGGCCCGGGCGCACCCGCACGCTCGCATCCGTGCCGAAGGCGTCGCGCAGGGTCACGCGCCGGAGGCCCGTGTCGATGGCCTGCTCTCCCTCCGCGGTCAGCAGCAGCTGCAGATGGTCAGTGGCGTTGTCCGGCGCGGTCCAGGCGAGGCCGCCGTCGTCGGGGACGGCCGATCCGGGCCAGCGAAAGTACTCGAGCGCCCGGATGTCGGGTGAGGCCGCGCGGTCGATGCGGATGCCGCCGTCGATGACGCGCAGCTCCTCACGGACGGGGACCTGGTAGATGGACTGCCGGTAGGTGTACGTGAACGTCGGACCGCCAAGCGGGACGGTCATACCGCGGGCACCGTCGGTCAGCTCCAGGACGCCGATGGGGGCGGCCAACGCCGCCCCCATCAGCGCGATGATCGCGATGCGGATCAGGTCACTTCTTCCAGGCACCCTTGTCCTTGTAATACGCGATGGCGCCGGGGTGATAGTCGATGGGTGAGCCCTCGACAGCGTTCGCGAGGGTGAGGTTCTTCGCCTCGGGATGCACCTTCTCGAGCTCGGCCTTGTTGTCGAACATCGTCGCCAGGACCGCCTTGACGAGGGCCTCGTCCATCGACGCGCCAGCCACGAGCAGGTTCGCGACGCCGGACACCTTCGTGTCCGCGGGCGTCTTGTACACCTCCTTCGGGATCGTGACCGTGAAGTAAAAGGCGCCGTACTTGTCGGCCATCCGCTTCGTGAGCCCCTCGTGCTCTATGAGGCGCAGGCTGATGCCGGGCGTGTTCGCGAGATCCGTCACTGCGGAGGTCGGGAGACCGCCCGACCAGAAGAACGCGTCGATCTTCCCGTCCTTGAGCGCCGCGGCGGAGTCGGCGATGCCGAGCTTCTGGACCTGCAGGTCCGCCTGCGTCAGGCTCGCGGCCTCGAGAACGCGGTTGGCGATCACCTCGGTGCCCGACGCGGGAGAGCCGACGGACACGCGCTTACCCCTGAGGTCGACCACGGTGCTGATCCCCGAGTCGGCCTTCGTGATGATGTGCGTGAAGTTCGTGTAGAGGACCGCGAGAGCGCGAGCGCCGGTCGCGGGCTTGTCCTTGAAGGCGGCGTTGCCCTTCACGGCGTCGTAGGCGGTGTCGGACAGCGTGAACGCGAGGTCCGTCTTCTTGTCGCGAATGAGCTCCATGTTGGCGACCGAAGCTGTCGTGGACTGCGCGGTCGCCGAGACGCCGAGCTTGTTCGTGAGCAAGTTCGCCAGGCCGCCGCCATAGACGATGTACACGCCGCCGGTGCCGCCGGTCACGATGTTGAGCGGCCTGCCCGCGAAGTTGGGCGTCGGCTGCGCCGTGGCCGCTCCTGTCGCCACGGCCTGCGTCGGGGTGGCGGGCGTAGCGGTCCGCGGCGCCTGGCACGCGGCGATGACCAGGAGTGCGGTGCTGAGCGCTGTGATGAGGCGTCTCATGGGGTGCCCCCTTTCGGTGCGATGAGGCCGCGACGATACCTGCGATCCTTGGCGGCGGCCATGCGCCTCTTGTCCTCGTCGGTCTCGGCGATCACCGGGGGGATCGGCCGCGGCCGGCCGTGGTCGTCGATGGCCACGAAGACGAGGTACGCGCTCGCGACGTGTGCGACCTTTCCCGTCAGGGTGTTCTCCGCCTCGACGCGGACCCCGACCTCCATGCTCGTGCGGCCCACCTCGTTCACGGATGCGCGAGCGGTCACGAGGTCCCCGACGAGGACGGGCGACACGAATGAAAGCTCGTCGATGCGCGCGGTCACGACCTTCGTGCGCGCGTGGCGCTGCGCGGCCGCGCCGGCGCACGAGTCGATGAGCTTCACTATCTCGCCGCCGTGCACGTTGCCCCAGGGGTTGGCATCGGAAGGCAGCATCGCCCGCGCCATCACCGTCTTCGACGCCGACATGGGTCGCGGCGACATGTCGCTCACGCGAGGGCATCCTATGCCGCGTGTCCGTCCTCTCGCGCGAGGAGCTCCGTACCCTGCTCGGCGCGGATCCGCCGCTTGTCGAGGACATCGATGAGGCCACGCAGCTGCAGCCCAACGGGATCGACCTCCGTGCCGAGCGGATCCACCGGCTGACCTCGCGCGGTGCCCTCGGCGTCTATGCGCGCGAGCCCGCGGAGCGGACGGAGGCGCGATCCGATCCGGACGGCTGGTGGGACCTCGCGCCAGGCGGCTACGTGATCGGGTATCGCGAGAAGGTGAATCTGCCGCCCGACCTCATGGCGCTCCTGCGTCCACGGTCGAGCCTGCTGCGGTCCGGCGTGACGATCCACGGCGCGGTGTGGGATGCGGGCTACTCGGGCCGTGGCGAAGGGCTACTCGCGGTGTGGGGTAGCGGCTTCCGGCTGCAGCGCGGAGCGCGCGTGGCGCAGCTCGTGTTCTTCCGCCTCTCGTCACCGACCACCCAGGGATACCGGGGTATCTATCAACGGGAGAACACGTGATCAGCGCTCGGCCGGATCACGTTGCCTCGGGTCGGCCCGTCCGCAGTACTCGGTCGCTCCTCGCCCTCCTCTAAGTCCGTCCTGTCCGCTGGAGGGTCGGGCTCGTCGCTTCCTCGCCGGATCGGGCCTCCCCTCGACCTGATCCGGCCTCGCGCTGATGTCTCTCTACAACTGCGGGATCACCTGCTGAGCGAAAACGCCTAGGCACTCACGGTCGTAGCCGTACGGGAAGACCGGTATGAGGTACGAGACGCCGAGCTTGACGTAGGCGCGCAGCGCTTCCGCCACGCGGTCCGGCGTCCCCACGGGCTGGCCCGCGCGGCGTGACAGCCACACGTCCGGGGTGACATTCGCGCGCGCGGCCAGGTCGCGCACGATCTCGTCGAGGCGCGACTGCGACTCGGCGACGAGCACGGGACCGAAGTGGCTGCGCCGGATCTCCGCGGGATCGCGCTTGATCGCGCGGCAGGCGGTCTCGAGCTCGCGCATGGCCGCCGCGTAGACGTCGGGCAGCGCGAAGCCGCCCACGTTCACGGCATCGGCGTGCTTCGCGATCACGCGCATCATCCGCGGCTTCGAGCCCGCGATCCACATGGGCAGCGGACGCTGTGCCGGCTTGGGCATGCACTGCGCGGCGTCGATGCGGTAGTGATTCCCGTGATACGTCGCCTTCTCCTCGCCCCACATGCGCTTGCAGATCTCGATCGTCTCGCTGAGCTGCTCGACGCGCACGCCGGGTGAGGGGAACTCGTAGCCGTACGCCTCGTACTCGAGCTGCTTCCAGCCGGCGCCGATGCCGAACTCGAGGCGCCCTCCGGACAGGACGTCGACGCTCGCGGCGATCTTCGCCAGCAGTGCGGGATTGCGGTACGACTGGCACGACACCAGCGTTCCGAGGCGCAGGCGTTTCGTCACCTGCGTGAGGCCCGCCAGGAGGCTCCACGCCTCGAGGCAGTCGGTGCGCTCGGACGTCGCGTTCAGGAAGAGGTGGTCCGAGACCCACAGCCCCGCAGCGCCCAGCTCCTCCGCGTCGCGCGCGATCGCGCGCACCTCGTCCCACGAGAAGCCGAACTGCGGCTCGATCTGGATGCCGAACGAGACCGCCCTCACAGGCCCGGCAGGTCGAGGTCGCGCGCGCGCGCGAATCCGAGCGCTTCGGGATAGCCCGCGTCGGCGTGCCGCATGACGCCACTGCCGGGGTCGGTCGTGAGCACGCGGCGCAGCTTCTCGCGCCCGAGCGGCGTCCCATCGGCGACGGCGACCATCCCGCTATGGATGGAGAAGCCGATCCCGACGCCTCCGCCGTGATGCACCGAGACCCACGTCGCGCCCGCCGACGTGTTGAGCAGGGCGTTGAGGATCGGCCAGTCCGCGATGGCGTCGCTGCCGTCGCGCATCCCCTCGGTCTCGCGGAACGGCGACGCGACGGACCCGGAGTCGAGGTGGTCGCGTCCGATCACGATGGGCGCCGAGATCTCGCCGCGTTCGACGAGCACATCCATGGCCTCGCCGAACTCGGCGCGCTCGCCGTAGCCGAGCCAGCAGACGCGCGCGGGCAGCCCCTGGAACGGCACGCGCTCCGACGCGAGCCGGATCCAGCGCGCGAGGATCTCGTCGTGGGGGAAGAGCTCGGTGACGAGGCGGTCGGTGCGCTTGATGTCGCCCGCGTCGCCGGAGAGCGCGACCCAGCGGAAGGGCCCGCGGCCCTCCGAGAACATCGGGCGGATGTACTCGACCACGAAGCCCGGGTAGGAGAAGGCCTCGGCGAAGCCGCCGCGCTGCGCCATCGCGCGTAGGTTGTTCCCGTAGTCGAACGCGACCGCGCCGCTCTTCGCCAGGGCGACGATGGCCTCGCAGTGGCGGGCCATGCTCGCCAGCGACCGCGCCACGTAGCCGTCCGGGTCCGAGCGGCGCAGGGGATCGGGGTCCTCGACGCCCGCGGGCACGTAGCCATCGAGCGGGTCGTGCGCGCTCGTCTGGTCTGTGACCACGTCCACCTTCACGGCGCGCCGGACCAGCTCGGGCAGCACCTCGGCGGCGTTCCCGACGAGACCGATGGACAGTGGCGCGCGCGCCGCGCGTGAGCGCTCCACCCGGGCGAGCGCGTCGTCGAGCGAGAGCGAGACCTCGTCGAGGAAGCCCTGGCGGTGGCGGCGCTCGGCGTGGCGCGGGTCCACCTCGATCACGAGCGCGACCCCGCCGTTCATCGTGACGGCCAGCGGCTGCGCGCCGCCCATCCCGCCGAGGCCCGCGGTGACCACGAGCCGGCCGGCGAGCGATCCGCCGAAGTGGCGCCGCGCGACGGCGGCGAACGTCTCATAGGTCCCCTGCAGGATCCCCTGGGTCCCGATGTAGATCCAGGACCCCGCGGTCATCTGCCCGTACATCGTGAGTCCCATCGCCTCGAGGCGGCGGAACTCCTCCCACGTCGCCCAGTGAGGCACCAGCAGCGCATTGGCGATGAGCACCCGCGGGGCCCACTCGTGCGTGCGGAACACACCGACCGGCTTGCCCGACTGCACGAGGAGCGTTTCGTCCGACCTCAGCCGTCGCAGCGTCGCGAGGATGCGGTCGAAGGCATCCCACGACCGCGCGGCCCGCCCGGTGCCGCCATAGACCACGAGGTCCTCGGGCCGCTCGGCGACATCGGGGTCGAGGTTGTTCTGGATCATGCGGAACGCCGCTTCCTGCGGCCAGGCGAGGCACGAGATCCCGCGCCCGCGCGGCGCGCGCACCACCCGGCTCATGCGAGCTCGGCGAAGCGCTGGCGGACCGCGGTGACGAGGACCTCGCGCGCGATCGCGTCGGCCACCGCGCCGATGTCCGCCGCGAGGGACCGGTCCTCATTGAGCGTCGCGGACCGCTCGCGGATCACGGTCTTCGCCTCTTCGATCGGCTCGGCCGACCGCATCGCGAGCAGATCCAGGCCCTGCGCCGCGCACAGCGCCTCGATGGCGAGGATGTCGCGCACGTTGCGCACGACGGCGGTGAGCTTGTGGGCCGCGTGCACCCCCATGCTCACGTGGTCCTCCATGCCCGCCGACGTGGGGATCGACTGGATCGAGGCTGGTGTCGCGCGCATGCGGTCCTCGGCCACGAGGGCGGCGGCCGTGTACTGCGCGACCATGAAGCCGGAGCTCGATCCGGGCCTTCGGGTGAGGAACGCCGGCAGGCCCGAGGTGTGGCCATTCGTGAGGCGGTCGATGCGCGCCTCGGAGATGTCGCCGAGCTGCGCGACCGCGATCGTCGCGAGGTCGAGCGCCACGGCGACGGGCTGGCCGTGGAAGTTCCCGCCCGAGAGGATGCGGCCGTCCTCGGGGAAGACCAGCGGATTGTCCGTCGCGGAGTTGATCTCGATCTCGAGCACGCGCCGCGTGTAGGCGAGCGCGTCGCGCGTCGCGCCATGGACCTGCGGGACGCAGCGAACGGAGTACGGGTCCTGGACGCGCGGATCGCCGACCCGGTGCGACTCGCGGATGGGGCTGCCCATGACGAGCTCGCGGAGGTTCGCCGCGACCACGCGCTGCCCGGGATGGGGGCGCGCGTCGTGGATCGCGGGATCCCACGCCTGATCCGTCGCCCGCAGGGCCTCGGCCGACATCGCGGCGATCACATCGGCGGACGAGGCCAGCACCTCGGCGTCATAGAGGGCAAGGCACCCGATGGCCGTCATGACCTGCGTCCCGTTGATGAGCGCGAGCCCCTCTTTCGGCGCGAGCTCCACCGGCTTGAGACCCGCGTGGCGGAGCGCGTCGGCCGCGCTCTTGCGCTTGCCGTCGTGCAACGCCTCGCCTTCGCCGATGAGCACGAGCGCCATGTGCGCGAGCGGCGCCAGGTCGCCGGACGCTCCGACGCTCCCGTGCATCGGGATCACGGGAAGGACACTGCGGTTGAGCATGTCGATGAGCAGCTCGAGCGTCTCCTTGCGGATGCCGGAGCGCCCTGAGGCCAGCGTGTTCGCCCGCAACGCCATGACCGCTCGGACGCTCTCCGCGGGCAGCGGGTCGCCGGTCCCCATCGCGTGACTGCGAAGGAGGTCCCGCTGCAGGGCGCGCAGGTCGGCCATCGGGATGCGCACCGTCGAGAGGTCGCCGAAGCCTGTATTGACCCCGTACACCGGATCGTCCCGCTTGGCGACGTCCTCGATGAGCTTGGCCGCGGCCTGCACGCGCTGTTCGGCGTGACGCTCGAGGCCGACGGCGACCCCGCGGCGCGCGACGCCGACGAGATCGGCGATCGTGAGGTCGTGGCCGGTGAGCCGGATGGTGGTCAGCGGGTATCTACCTCGCGCAAGGTCGTCCGATACCACTCGCTGAGCTCGACGTAGTGCTCCGACGCCTGGACCGTCCAGCGCGCGTCCTCGGGCCGTACCTCGCGCACGACGCGCGCCGGGATCCCGAGGACGAGCGAGCGGCCCGGCACCTTCATGCCCTCGGGAACGACCGCTCCCGCGCCCACGATCGTCTCGGCACCGACCGTGTTCTCGCCGACGAGGACCGCGGCCTGGCCGATGAGCACGTTGCGCTCGACGACGCTCGAGTGGACGAGAGCGTTGTGGCCGATGGTGACGTCGCTGCCGACGATGGTGGGGCGGTCGACATCCGTATGGAGGGTCGAGTTGTCCTGGACGTTCGCTCGCGCGCCGATCTCGATGCGGTCCATGTCCCCACGAAGGACGCAGCCGAACCACACGGACGAACCTTCCGCGAGCGTGACGTCGCCGATGAGGACGGCGGTGGGAGCGACGAAGGCGGTGGGATGGACGCGCGGCGATCGCCCTTTGTACGAGTAGAGCGGCATGGCCGCTCGTACTCTAGGCGGGGCTCACCGAGCCGTTCTCCGCGATGCGGTAGCCGAAGCCGCGCGACGTCTCGATGCTCACCTCCACGACGCCGGCGTCCAGGAGCTTCTTGCGCAGCCGGCCGACGTGGACGTCGACGAGGCGCGTATCGCTGCCGGGTTCGTATCCCCAGACGGTCGTGAGCAGGTCGTCGCGCGTGAAGACCTTCCCCGGCTCGTTCGCCATCGTGCGGAGGAGCTTGAACTCGGTCGGGGTGAGCGGGATGGGCTGCTCGCCCGCGACGGCCTGGACCGCCGCGAGGTCGATGACCAGGCGACCGAACCGCATCTGCGTCTGCGCCGCGGTGCGCGGCGTCCGCCCGCGGCGGAGGAGCGCCCCCACGCGCGCGAGGAGCTCGTCGCTGTCGAACGGCTTGCCCACGTAGTCGTCGGCGCCGATGCGCAGCCCGACGACGCGGTCCGGCGCGTCCTTCTTCGCCGAGAGGAACAGCACGGGCACGTCGCTCTCACGCCGCAGCTGGAGGCAGAGGCTGATGCCATCCACGCTGGGCATGAGCACATCCAGGATGACGAGGTCGGGCTGGAACGCGCCGAAGGTCTCGACCGCCTTACGCGAGTCCGTGACGCACTTCACGGTGTAGCCCTCTTCGCTGAGGAGCTCCGTGAGCGCGGTGGCGATGGCCTCGTCATCGTCGACGACGAGCACCTTCCCGGTCGTCTCCGTCCGGGTCGCTTCAGCCTGCAGCTTCGTATCGATCATGCAACGAGGTGATAAAGCAGACCGCGTGCCATGGACCCGGCGTCTACCCCGGCCGCCTGCCTGCCTGACAATGCGGCTGTGCGACCCACTCCGGACCGGCCGTATACCGACCGCGCCTGGCTCGCTGAGCACCTGCGCCAGGAGCGCGCGGAGGCCGACCTCCTCGGCGACATCCGCGAGGCGCTCTTCGGAGCGCAGGACGGCCTCGTTGCGACGCTCGCGGTCGTGAGCACCGTCGGCGGCGCGACCAACGACCGCTACCCGATCCTCGTCGCGGGCATCGCCTCCGCTCTCGCGGGGGTCTTCTCGATGGCCGCGGGCGAGTACCTCTCCTCCAAGAGCCAGCGAGAGATCTACGTCGCGCAGATCGCCAAGGAGCGCGAAGAGGTCCACGACAGCCCGGGGGAGGCAGAGGCGGAGGTCGCCTACATGCTCGAGGAGGAGGGCCTCTCCCGCGAGGTCGCGACGCACGTCGCGTCGGAGTTCGCGAAGGAGCCGGCCGTCCTGCTCAACACGATGGTCGAGAAGGAGCTCGGGATCCCTCCGGTCGAGGGGCGCAATGCGCTCCAAGGTGCGCTCGTCATGGGCGCCGCCTTCGGGCTCGCGGCCATCGTGCCGATCGTCGCGTACCTGTTCATCGAGCCGCGCCGCGCGTTCCCGGTCTCGTTGTTCCTGAGCGCGGCCGCGCTCTTCGGCCTCGGCGTGGTGAAGAGCCGCTGGACCATGCGTGGCTGGCTGCGGTCAGGCGCCGAGATCGTCCTGCTCGCCGCGTTCGCCGGGATCGCCGGCTTCTTCTTCGGCTCCATCCTTCCCGCACTGCTGGGGGTCGAGGCGCCCGCGGGCTAGGTCGCCGCGCCGACTTTCACCGTGATGGGTTGCGCCGCGTTGTTCATGTAGCCAAGGTGTCCAGTCGCTCGTTGTTTCATCGGCTGCGCTCCGCCATCGCGCGTCCACGCGCGCGCGACGAGCACGGCGTCGCCGGGCCCGCGGGGCGACCACTCGGCGCTCCACCGCCGCCATGCGTACGGCGAGACCGGCGGCTGCACCTCGGCGTCGGACCACGTGCGCCCGCCGTCGCTGCTGAGCTCGACCCGGGCGACGGGCGAGCCACCCGACCAGCAGTAGCCGCGCACGACGATGTGCCCGCTGACGACAGCGCCATCGGCGGGCGAGGTGATCACCGCACGCGGGGCGACGGGAGGCAGCGGCTTGCCATCGATGATGTAGCGGTCCGCTTGGAAGTGGCCGCGGAACGGACGGTCGACCGCGCCGATCCGAGCGACCCACTTCACCGACGCCATGCCGTACGAACCGGGGACGACGAGGCGCAGTGGCGCGCCGTGATCGGCGGGCAGCGGCTCGCCGTTCATGCCGAATGCCACGAGGACGTCGTCATCGAGCGCCTCGTCGACCGGCAACGATCGCTCGTATGCCAGGCGGCGGCCGGCCGCCACGCCGTGGTCCGCGCCGGCGAACACGATCTCGGTCGCGCGCGGGTCGAGCCGCGCGAGGCCGACGATGTGCCGCAGCTCGACACCCGTCCACTCGGCCGTGCCGACCGCTCCGAGGCCCCACTGCTCGCCGGCTACGGGTGGGTCGAGGAACTGCCTTCCGTTGCCGGCGCACTCGAGCGTGACGACCAGCGAGCGGCTCGGCATGGCGAGGACGTCCTCGATGCCGAGGCTCAGGGGGTGCTCGACCAGGCCATCGACCACGAGACGGTCCCAGCGCGGGATGGGGAAGTGGCTGCGCACGTAATGGAGCGGCGCCGGCGTGATCACCCCGACCTGCTGGGAGAGCGGCGTCTCGGCATTGAACGGGTCGTCCGAGACGGCGATGAGGCGCGGATCACGGCGCGGCTCCACGGCCGTCAGTCTCACCGGATCGGTCCCTCGGCGACGAAGAACGCGGAGCGCTCATCGGACGGGTGCTCGATGCGGGTCACGTGCGTGAAGAACGGCGCGAGACGCGCGGTCCCGTTGCCGCGATCGAGGCGGTCGCCCTCCGCGGAGCGCGCGCGGGTGAAGACGAGGAGCCGGCCGTCGTCGCGAAGGATGCGGACGATCCCCGCCAGCACGAGGTCGACGGGGGCCGCGTCGTTGAGCATCCGGTGCGCATACGCCGTGTCGAAGCTCGCGCCGCGGAACGGGAGCCCGCGGGCATCGGCCACGGCGAGAAGGACCGATCGGCCGCGGGCCGTCGCGAGCCGAACAACATCGATGTCGACGCCGACCGCGCCCGCCGGAAGGAAGCGTCCATCTCCGCAGCCGACATCGACCACGCGTCCTCTCGTGTGGTGGGCGATCAGCTCCTCTGCCCAGGCGAGGTCACCGTCAGGCACGGGAACGACCCTATGGCACCTCTCTCACGCCGATCTCATGTGGGCTGCCTAGCATTGCTCGGCGCATGGATAGGGTCAGCGGGCTCGGCCTCGCCGTCGCCGCATTCGCGGCGTTCGCCCTCGTGGTCGGCGTCGCCGCTGGCGCTCAGGTCGTGCAGGGCGGCCTCCCGACGCCGTTCGCCCCCACGGGCGGGATCGTCGCCAGCGTCCCCGCCAGCCTGGCGGAGATGCCCGAGGTCTGGGCCGCGACCGAGGAGGGGGACATGCTGCCCGCCGGTCCCTCGGATGTCGGACCCGCGCCGTTGCCACTGACGTCCGCGCAGCCAACAGCTCCTCTCTACACCCGCATTCCCGCGCCGAAGATCGATGGCCCGCGGCGGGTCGGCATCCAGGCCGGTCACTGGCAGACGCAGCAGGCTCCGCCGGAGCTGTGGCGCCTCCTGACCTCGACCGGATCCTCGTTCGGGGGCCTCGACGAGGTCGGCATCAACCTCGACATCGCCGAGCGGATCAAGGCGATCCTCGAGCCCAAGGGCTACGTCGTGGACGTGCTGCCCACGACGATCCCGCCGGGCTACGTCGCCGACGCCTTCGTCGCCCTGCACGCCGACAGCGACGGTGTCGGCGAGAACAGCGGATTCAAGATGGCATTCAGCGCCCGGCGGACGCCGTTCGAGGCCGACCTCATGGACACGATCAAGTCCGCTTACGGAGACGCGACGGGCCTCGACTACGATCCCCTCCGCGTTTCGAGAGCGATGACCAACTATTACGCCATGTCGTGGCAGCGGAACAAGTGGTCCACCGCGCCGCACACGCCGTCGGTGATCCTCGAGATGGGCTACATCAGCAATTACGCTGACCGCGTGCTGATGACGCAGCGCGCAAGCGTCGTGGCCGACGCGATCGCGACCGGCCTCGTGCGCTTCCTGGTCGCCTACCCGCGTGACCAGCTCTTCGGGCAGGATCTGCTCGTCCCGGCCGCGCCGGTGTTCCGTCTTAGACCGACCCCGCTGCCGTCGCCCTAGATCCATGGTTCGGACGTGACCCATCCTGGCAGGGCCATTGCCGCGCTCATCGGCAAGGTCGGCGTGTGGACCTTCGCGTTCGACAAGTTGAGCGCGGTCGAGAGCCGCGACACCGCTCGCGCCATCGAGGCCGCGGGCGCGGGCGCGCTCTGGTTCCCGGAGTCGGTGATCAGCCGCGAGGTCTTCGCGCAGTCGGCCCTGCTCCTGTCGTGGACCGACCGCATCCCGGTCGCGACGGGGATCGCGAACACCTGGGCGCGCGATCCCGTGGCCATGCAGAACGGCGCGCGCGCCCTGGCGGATGCCTTCCCCGGCCGCTTCATCCTCGGGCTCGGCGTCAGCCACGCGCCGGTCGTGCGCCGGCGCAGCGGCGGGACCTATGAGAAGCCGCTGCGGCACATGCGCGAGTACCTCGACGCGATGGACAGCGCGCGCTTCACGGCACCCGAGCCGGCGCAGCCCGCGCCGCGCGTCCTCGCCGCGCTCGGTCCGAAGATGCTCGCGCTCGCGGGAGAGCGGTCCGCGGGCGCGCATCCCTACTTCGTCCCGCTTGCGCACACGCCCATCGCGCGCAAGGCGCTGGGCGAGGGGCCGCTGCTCGCCGTCGAGCAGGCGGTCGTGTTCGAGGAGGATCCCATTTCCGCGCGCGCGATCGCCAAGGAGCACATGGCGGACTATCTCCGTCTCGACAACTACGCGAACAACCTGCGGCGGCTCGGCTGGAGCGACGACGACATCGCGGGACCGAGCGACCGCCTCGTTGACGCCATCGTCGCGTGGGGGCCGATGAAGACGGTCATCGCGCGTGTGCGAGCTCACCTCGACGCGGGCGCGGACCACGTGTGCATACAGCCGCTCGCTCCTGAGGGTGTTAGGGCCGTTATGGATCGGATCGGCAACGTCATCGACGCATTCGCGTAGATGGCACCGATGCTGCGCTGTGAGCCAGCATCATGACCGATCACTTGCGGATCCTGGCCATCGAAGATGACCCCGACCTCGGGTACCTCTACGACAGCTTCCTCACCGAGGAGGGTCACCAGGTCACGATCGCGCGCAACGGCCGCGAGGCGGTGAAAGCGCTCGGGACGAAGCAGGACGTCGTGCTGCTCGACCTCATGCTGCCGGGCACCGACGGCTATTCGCTCCTGCGCCGGATCCGCGCGGATCCGTCCATGCGCACGCTCCCGGTCGTCGTCATCTCGGCGGCGATACCCCCGGGCCGTCAACGGATCCTCGGCGCCGACGCCGTCGTGCACAAGCCGTTCGAGTTCGAGGACCTCACGCGTGTGATCCAGGGCGTCTCCCATCACGCACACGCTGCCTAGGGCCTTGTTGATACTCGTGGGGTGCTGATCGGCGGCCGCGAGGTCGCGCTCACCAACCAGGACAAGGTCTTCTTCCCGCGCTCGGGCCTGACCAAGGGCGATCTCGTCCGCTACTACGTGGATCTTGCCGACGCCGTGCTGCCGCACGTCCGCGCGCGCCCGTTCCAGATGAAGCGGTACGCCAACGGCGTCGAGGGCGAGTTCTTCTATCAGAAGCGCGTGCCGCGGCCCCACCCCGAGTGGCTCGAGACCTTCCACATCACGTTCCCGAGCGGCAACGTCGCGGACTTCGCGGTCCTGGGTGAGCCCGCGGCGCTGGCCTGGGCGGCGAACCTCGGCTGCATCGAGCTGCACACCTGGCACTCGCGCGTGCCGGACATCGAGCGGCCCGACTACGTGCTCATCGACCTCGACCCGAGCGCGGACGACCAGTGGCCGGCGGTGCGTGAGATCGCGCTCGTCGTCAAGGAGGTGATGGACAGGCTCGGCCTCGCGTCGCACCCGAAGACGTCGGGTGCGACGGGCATGCACATCCTCGCCCCCATCGAGCGCGACCTCGACTTCACCGAGGTCCGGCGGTTCGCGAAGGCCATGGCCAAGGAGGTCGAGAAGCGCGTGCCGAAGATCGCGACGACGACGTGGGCGGTCAAGGACCGCACGGGCGTGTTCGTCGACTACGGGCAGAACGCGCGCGACCGCACCATCGCGTCGGCGTACTCGATCCGCCCGACCGAGGACGCGCGCGCCTCCGCTCCGCTGCGGTGGGACGAGGTGGCCGACGTGGATCCTTCCGACTTCACGATGGCGACGATGCGCGACCGTGTGAAGAAGGCCGGCGACCTCACCGCCGGGATGTGGGACCACGCGGTCAGCCTCGCTCCGTTGTTCGAGCGCGTCGGCGAGAAGCCGCCAGGAGAGGGTCCAAAGCCGCGAGCTAGGCGCGCTCCAGGAGGGACGCAAGCGTGGGGTCGCCGCGGCGGCGCTTCGGCTTGACCTGGTCCCACGTGCAGTCCCGGGGATCCTTGTCGGGTCGGAAGCGCAGGAAACCCGTCCCGTGCCGGAAGCGGTCCTCCTCCATCTTGTCGTAGCGGACCTCGCACACCAGCACCGGCTTGATGGGGATCCACTCGAGGTCGCGGCCCTGCGACCAGCGGCTCTCGCCTCCGGGCTGCCGGCCCGTCGTCGGCTCGAGCTCCGTGCGCAGCGGCGGCAGCACCTCCTGCAGCTGCTTCTGCAGCGGCGCCGCGATGCCCGAGGTGTGGCCGACGAAGTCGAGGGTGCCGTCGTCGCGGTAGAGCCCGAGGTTGAGCACGGCGATGCGCGTGCCGCTGAGCCTGTACCCGACGATCACGCAGTCCGCGGTCTTGTGCTTCTTCACCTTCTGGACGGCCTCGCGCGACCCGGGCATGTACGCCAGGTCGACCCGTTTCGCGATCACGCCGTCGAGGCCGATGCGCTCGAGGCGGTCGAGCCAGTCGCGCGCCTGCTTCACGTCCGGCGACGCGGGTGAGACGCGGAAGCCCTTCGCGTTCCGGAGCAGGAACGCGCGACGCTCCCGCAGCGGCTTCTCGTGGATGGGCTCGCCCTTCCAGAGGAGCGCGTCGAAAGCGATGTAGGTCGCTGGGACCTCGCCCGAGAGCTTGCGGATGCGGCTCTCGGCGGGATGCAGCCGCATCTGCATGGCGTCGAAGTCGAGATGTCCGTCCTGCTCGATGACGATCTCACCGTCGAGCGCGGAATGCGGCGGGAGGAGGTCGCCGAGGGGGCGGAGCTCGGGGAAGTAGCGCAGCAGTGGGCGAGCGTTGCGGCTCCAGAGCGCCAGCTCGCCGCCGTCGTTCTCTAGCACGCCGCGGAAGCCGTCCCACTTGGGCTCGTACTGCCAGCGCTCGCCGATGGGGAGGTCCTCGACGAGGAGCGCCTCCTGCGGCGGGAATGGCACGCTCGGTCCGGGCATCGCGCGAGCGTATCGCCGCCGCCGGCTGAAGAAGGCTCATGTGACGAGCGCGTAACGGGCATGGCAGGTGCTTCCCACAGGGCCGTGGCACCACCGATCGACATTCTTCTTCCGGGCCGGCGCCAGACGGGTGTGCTCCTTCTCCACGGGCTGACGGGCACGCCCCTCGAGATGCAATGCCTCGGGGAGACCCTCGCCGCCGAGGGCTACACGGTCCACATCCCGCTCCTTCCCGGGCGAGGCACGGTCCCCGATGACATGGACGCGCTCTGCTGGGAGGACTGGATGCAGGCCGCGCTCCGGGCGTACGACGGCCTGAAGCGCGAGCACGCGCAGGTGGTGGTCGGCGGACTCTCGGCCGGCGGCACGATGGCGCTCGACCTCGCGCTGCGCCGCGACCCCGCCGCGCTCCTTCTCTACGCGGCGGTCCTGTCGGTCGCGCATCGCGGCGCGTACCTCGCGCCGTTCGTGTGGCGGATCGTTCGGCGCTGGCCGTCTCCGCCGAGCGACATGGTCGAGCCCAACGAGGCGCTGCAGTGCTACGACCCGGCGCCGGTGCGCGCGATGGGCGAGCTGCTGTCGGGCATCGGCCGCGTCCGGCCGCGTCTCGGCCAGATCGCGGCACCGGCCTTCGTCGCGCACTCGGTCCAGGACCGCCTCGTCCCGCTGACCAGCGCGCGCGAGATCGCCGCGCGGCTCGCGGGTCCGGTGGAGACGCTCTTCCTCGAAGGCACCGGCCACGCCATCACCTGCGACGCGAAGCGCGCGGATGTCGCGGAGGCCAGTCGCACGTTCCTGCGCCGCAACCTCGGCAGGTCGGTCGCGCAGCCTCAGTACTTCCCGCAGCTCCGGACCGCCTGACCAGAGGCGCGGCCCGCGGCCATTCGCGTTCTAGCGGTGGACGGTGACGCCCCGCATCGGTCCGAGGGCGCGCGGCCAGTCGATGAGCAGGTCGATCGTCACGCCCCCGGTCTCGCTCCACTCGTGCTGCGTGTCCTCGACGTTGCCGTCGCAGTAGGCCCAGTGTCCGCGGTAGAAGGTGAGACCGCCGCGCCCAGCGCGCGACGGCGCCGCGAGATGCTCCGCCTTCCGACAGACCCAGTGAATGGCGTCGGTCATGTCCGCCCTCCCCGACGCCGACAAGTGTCCGGGTGACGCGCCCTCGATCCAAGGGGTCGTGAGGGGCGTTATCCCCATTCGCGCGGCCGCCACGCGGTAGGCCAAGGAAGCGTAGGGTTCCCCGGCGTGACGACCGTCTATCCCGCGCGGCTCGAGGTCGACTACCCGGAGAAGCTCGACCGGCTGACGACGCTGCTGCGGATCCTGTGGGTCATCCCGATCGGGATCATCGTCGCGCTGGTCTCGGGCAGTGGATCCGGATGGGGGATCGCGGGGTCGATCGGGCTCGCGACCGCGCTCATGATCCTGTTCCGGCAGCGCTACCCGCGCTGGTGGTTCGACTTCCAGCTGGCGCTGGCGCGATTCAGCACCCGACTCGGCGCGTATGCGCTTCTCCTCCGGGACGAGTACCCCTCCACGGAGGATGGGCAGGCCGTTCACCTCGAGCTCGACTACCCGGAGGCGATGACGCTGAACCGGTGGCTCCCGCTGGTGAAGTGGTTCCTGGCGATCCCGCACTACATCGTGCTGTTCTTCCTCGCGATCGCCACGGTCGTCGCCGTGCTCATCTCGTGGTTCGCGATCCTCTTCACCGGCCGCTACCCGCGCGCGCTGTTCGACTTCGTCGTCGGCGTCATGCGCTGGAGTCTGCGGGTCGAGGCGTACGCGTTCCTGATGCTCACCGACCGCTACCCGCCATTCAGCCTGCGCTAGCGGGGCAGCTCGGCCTTCAGCCGCACGACCAGGACGGAGACCGGCGCGTGGGACCAGCATCCCTGAGGAACGTCCATGACCTGATGCAGCGCTGCGCGAGATCCCGCTCGCGGCGGGGGCCGGGGTCGAGCCGGCGCTATTCGACCGTGATCGTGGCCCTCATTCCCGCTTCCGCATGACCGGGCACGCTGCAGTACGCGTCGTACCGGCCGGCCGGAAGACCGCGCAGCCCGAGCGTGCGCGTCTCGCCCGCGTTCGCTGCGATGTGGATGCCGAGCGCGGGGACGGTCAGGTCGTGGACGACCCCACTTGAGGCCGGGTTGATCAGCGTGAGGTTCACGTCCGCGCCCTTTGGCACTCGGACTTCGCTGGGCGTGAAGCTGAAGTTCGCGGCTTGGACGCGGACCTCTGCAGCTCCGGGGATGGCCGTCGAGGCTGGACCGGAGGCCCCGAACCCCATCATGCCCCCGTACGTGGTCTCGCCCATCATTCCCCGCCCGGTCTGACCATTGCCGATCATCCACGGACCCATCGCCCCGTACGTGGTCGACGAGGTGCCGAACATTCCAGGCCCGGCGATCGCCGCCGCGGCGATGCCTAGGACGAGCAGGACGCCTGAGACGAGCGCGGTCAGGCCGGCGATGCGCTGTGCTTTCATCGCGCGGCCTCCTCGATGGCCGCGCGCCGTGCGCGGAACTCTTCGGCGTCGATCTCACCGCGCGCCAGGCGTTCGTCGAGGATGCCGTGCGCTCCGCTGGCACCACCTCCGCCCCGCACCTGCGAGCGGCTGAGCGCGAGGACCAGCCACACGACGCCGGCGCTCACGAACACCCAGAAGAGGACCCAGACCAGCATCATCAGAACACCGCCGAACCCGAACGCGGACCCGCTCATCATTTCGAATGACCTCCCATCGATCAATGCCCGAAGCGTCAGCCTCCGCGCTGAGCCATTCCTTGTCGCCGGCTGACAGCGCGCTGAGAGAACGATCTCAGGCCGCTCTCAGACGGGCGCAAGGTGAACCCCAGCCGAGGAAGCGAGGCTGACGGCACGCAACCGAACGCGACGCGAGAAGGAGGCGATCGGATGACCACCCACTGGTTCTGGCTTCCGGCTTCGTGCTCGGGCGAGCGCAGTACATGATCGCGCGGTCGTACGGAAAGTGATGGACGCCTCGGTCGCGCTCGCAGCGGCGTACCTGCAGCTGAACGGCTACTTCGTGCTCACCGAGCTGCCGGTGCAGGTCGAAGAGCGGCACGGGTTCCGAACGGCGACCGACATCGACGTCCTCGCCGTCCGGCTTCCCCATGCTGCGGAGCTCATCCCCGGTCACGGCGCGCACGCCCGTGATCTCCTGCTCGGGCAGGATCCGACGCTCGAGACCGACCCCGAGCGCACCGAGATCCTCATCGCCGAGGTCAAGCGCGGCCGGGCGCATATCAACGCCGGCTCCTTCAACGCCGATGTGCTGCGCTTCGCGCTGCGTCGCACCGGCTGCTGCCCGGCCGAGATGATCGACGCGCACGCCTACGCCCTCGCCCGCGCCGGGATGATCGAGACGCGCACGGCCGACGGTCACCCTTGCCGCGTCCGCCTCGCTTCCTTCGCCGGCGAGCCGGTGCCCCTGCGGCCCGCTGGCGTGCTCAGCGTGGGCCTCGATCAGTGCGTCGCCTTCATCCGCGAGCGCCTCGATCGATACCGCGAGCCGCTGCGCGGGGCTTACTTCCGCGACCCGGTCCTCAACCTGTTGGGGCTGGTGGACGCGGTCGCTCGGCGACCAGCGCAGATAGGGAGGGAGATCGTCCATGCCCCGTAAGCGTTCGTACCAGCGTTCCTCCGGCCTCGGCGGCCGCGCCGCTCTCTTCGGCGTGCTCGCGGTCGCTCTGATCGGCGCGGCGCTCTACTCGGTCTGGCCCAAGGAGCGGGCGTTCATCGAGCTCGGTCCGGCCCCGAGCCCGTCCGCGATGGACGCGATGGGGCATGGCGCGGCGCCTCCCGTCAGCGGCTCCGCCGATCTCACGATGCGCGTCGACATGAGCGGCTTCAGCCCAGCGCAGCTCCCGGTCGCCGCCGGGCGCGCGCAGCGCCTCATGCTGGTGAACCCCGACAACAGCATGCACAGCGACGGCGGCGGGATCCATCAGTTCGCCGTCCCGAAGCTCGGGATCGACGTGAAGGTCCCGCCGCTGACCAACATGATCGTCACGCTCCCGGCCGCCGAGCCGGGTGAGTACGCCTTCTACTGCGACACGTGCTGCGGCGGTAAGGAGAACCCGTCCATGCAGGGAGTCCTGAAGGTCGGCGCGTGAGCGGCGTCGACCTCAACCTGGTCGCGGTCGTCCTCGCCGGGCTCATCGACGGGCTCAACCCCTGCGCCATCGCCGTCCTGCTCGTCTTCGTCTCGGCGACGCTCCTCGCCGTCGGCGCCACGATGGAGGGCGGACTCGGCGAGCGCCGGCGCGCATTGTTCCGCGGAGGCGCCGCCTACGTGGCGGGGATGTTCATCACCTACCTGCTCATCGGTCTCGGCCTCATGG
Organism: Chloroflexota bacterium; assembly: GCA_016191385.1. Taxonomy (GTDB): domain Bacteria; phylum Chloroflexota; class Limnocylindria; order P2-11E; family P2-11E; genus JACPOT01. The sequence goes on from JACPOT010000047.1 coordinate 44,183, forward strand.
GCTTCGCCGGGGCGCTGCGGCAGGACCACATCGGCACGAAGATCTTCGCCTTCGTCGCGATCGGCTGGAGCCTGCTCGCACTTCAGGAGGCGCTCCTCCCGGAGCTCGGCGAGCGGCTGCGCATGCCGCCGATGCTGCACAGCAGCGCTCAGCGCTGGGTCGGCCGGGCCTCGCTCCCGGGCCTCTTCGTCGCCGGCTCGCTCATCGGCCTCTGCACCGTCCCCTGCTCCGGGAACGTCTACCTGGCGGTCCTCGCGCTGCTCTCGAGCCGCACCGACCTCGCGGAAGCGCTCGGGTACCTCGTGATCTACAACCTCGCCTTCGTCGTCCCGCTCATCGTGCTGCTCGGAGCAGCGGCGACGCCGGTAGCCATGCGCGCTCTCGCGCGCTGGCAGCTGCACAACCGCGCCTCGCTGAAGCTCGCGCTCGGGCTGACCACGGCGCTCGTCTCGCTCGCGGCCCTGGGGATGGTGTGACATGACCATCGACATCGACCCGGTCCTCGTCCACGTCGGCCCCCTCGCCCTCAGCTGGTACGGGATCATCGTCGCGCTCGCCATCGCGGTCGGCGTGTGGCTGTGGGCCGCTCGCTGTCCTACGCTCGCTTCATGACCGTCGTGTGCGTCCCGGTACGGGCGGATGGGACCATGGACCCACGGTGGGGCCGCGCGCAGCGTGTCGCGATCGCGACCGTCAGCAACGGCGTCATCGAGCGGTGGCTGGAGGTCGATGTCCGCTGGGGCGAGCTGCACGACAGCGGCGGTGAAGGCCAGCACCACGCTCGCGTCGCGCGCTTCCTCCAGGAGAACGGCGTCCGGCTGGTCGTCGCGGATCACATGGGGCCGCCTATGGAAGAGATGCTCCGGAAGATGGACATCGTCGTTCATCTCGGGGCGCGTGGCTCCGCGCGCGACGCCGTGTCACTTCTCAGCCTGCCCTAAGCGCAACACAAGGGGGGGCGTCAGTCGCCGGGCAGACGCTGCGCCCGTGAGCCTCGCGATCCGTAACTTGGTGCAAGACCGCACCCGGCTCTTCCTGAGCGTTGCCGGCGTGGCACTCGCGACGATGCTCGTGCTGCTGCTCAACGGCTTCGTGACCGGGTTCAACGAGCAGCTTTCGACCTACGCCGACCACACACCCGGATCGGTGGTCGTCCTGCAGAACGGCGGTCGCAACCTGCTGGTCTCGACCTCGCTCATCCCGCCCGATGCCCGCGAGACGGCGCTGGCCGTCGACGGCGTCGCCGAAGCGGTCCCGGTGCTGTTGCGCACGACGATCCTCGAGCTCGACGGCCAGCGGCGCGCGGTGTACCTGGTGGGATACGACCCGGCGCAAGGCGGCGGTCCGTGGAAGCTCACCGCGGGGCGCGAGCCGCTGGCGGCCGACGAGATCGTGCTCGACCGCGTCCTCGCCTCGCGCCACCAGCTGGGCGTGGGTAGCAGCGTGACCGTCCTCGGGCGCGCCTTCACCGTCTCAGGCCTGTCCGACGAGACGACGTCGTGGATGTTGAGCCTGGCCTTCCTGAACAAGGGCACGGCGGAAGCGCTCTTCCTCACGCCGGGCGCGACCAGCTTCCTGCTCGTGACGCCGTCGCCCGGCACTACGCCGGAAGTGGCGCGCGACCGCCTGCGCCAGCTGCCGGGGATCGGCGCGGAGCTGAAGTCGACCTCGCCGGGCTCGACGCGAAGGGACACGTCTCGCACCGCGACCACTTCGGTCCGCCCCTCGCCGAAGCGCTTGGTGACCGCTCTCACATCGAGCGTGGGGGACTCGGCGCCGCCTGTGTCGGCGAGCGTGGAAGCGTTCATGCGATCCTCCTGCGAAAGACGTTGGCCGGGTCGAGGCGCGCGATGCGGACCACCGGCAGGACGGCCGCGAGCGCGGTGATGACGGCCGCGAAGGCGGCGGCCTTGGCGATCGCCCAGGCGTCGAGCGCCAAGCTGAGCTGGATGTCGGTCCGGGGCACGACGGCCGCGACGAGCAGCGTGAACGCGACTCCGGCGCCGAGCCCGAGCGCGACCGTCGCGACCGCCTGCGTGATCACGGCGCCGCACAGCCGTGCTGTGCGCGCGCCCAGAGCCTTGAGCACGCCGTACTCGGCGCGCCGCGCGACGGTCGCGGTGTACATGGTGAGCGCCATCACCGCGAGCCCGATGACGAAGCCGATCACGTTCATGATCGCGACCACGTCGGTGGCCATGTCGTTGATGACCTTGATCTCCTGGCGCGCGAAGTCGGACCGGATTGTCGCCGTCACCTCGGGCACGTCGGCCTCGATGCGGCGCGCCAGCGCGCCGGGGTCGGTGCCGGGCTGAGCGCGAACGAGGACGTAGCTGATGGCGTCGGAGCCGTAGGCGCGAAAGGCGTCGAGCGGCATGAAGGCGAGGGAGTTGAAGACGTTGCCGTACGCGTCGGAGACACCGGTGACACGGAAGCTCCGGCCGAGGACCGTCACGTCGTCGCCCACATCGACGCCCGCGCGCGACCGGGCCGTCGATGACCACGTCCGATGCGCCGAGCTCGCGCGTGCCGCGCGTGACCGCGCCGGGCCGCCCGAAGGCCGCCTCGGACGGGACGCCTATCACGTAGGCGAGGTACTGCCGGTCGCCAGAGACCACCGCGGTCGAGACATAGGCCAGCGGCACCGCGTCGACGACGCCGTACCGGTTCGTGCCCGATACGGACGTGTTCGGGCCGCATCGCGAGGCGCTACGCGCGGCCGTGCGCCGGGAGGCCACGCTCGTCGGGCCGAGGAAGTGACTTTGGACCCCACCGCCAAGGGACCTAAGCCGGACGAGCCGAATGGTCCTGGGCGGGTAGCGTCGTCAACGATGGCGACGCTCCCCGCCGCTCCCGCGACCGCTACGTTGACCCGGCCGGCACGCGTGCTCGTCGTCGACGACGACGAGAACGTGACGAACATGCTCCGCCGGGCCCTCTCATTCGACGGCTACGCGGTCACGACCGCCCGCGACGGTGACGACGCCCTCAAGAAGGCGCTCGAGTACGGTCCCGACCTCGTCGTGCTCGACATCATGATGCCGGGCATCGACGGCGTGGAGGTCTGCCGCCGGCTGCGCGCCGGAGATCCCCACCTCGCGATCCTGATGCTCACCGCGCGCGATGCCGCGGCCGACCAGGTCGTCGGGCTCGACGCGGGCGCCGACGACTACCTGGTCAAGCCGTTCACGCTCGACGTGCTCACCGCGCGCATCCGCGCGCTGCTGCGGCGCAAGGAACCCACGGACGTGGAGATCCTGCACTTCGCCGACCTCGTGCTTGACACCGGGACGCGCAGCGCGCGCCGTGGCGCGCGCGAGATCGCGCTGACGACGACGGAGTACGACCTGCTGCTCCAGTTCCTGCGTCACCCGCGTCAGGTCCTCGAGAAGGAGCAGCTGACCGAGAAGGTGTGGGGCTACGACTTCGGCGGCAACTACAACGTCCTCGAGGTGTACGTGCGCTACCTGCGCCAGAAGCTCGAGGCCGCCGGCGAGCCGCGGCTCATCCATACGCTGCGCGGCGCGGGCTATGTCCTTCGCGAAGCATCGGGCTAGCGAGGCCGCGTGAGCATCCGCCTGCGCCTCGCGCTCTGGTACGGCGCGCTCCTCGCCGGCGTCCTGGCGGTCGGCCTGACGACCGCCTATCTCATTCACGCGACCTCGCACGAGGCGGCACTCCCCGGGTTCGAGGCGTCGCTGGAGCGCCTTCGCGCGATCCTCCTTGGCGTAGGGGTCATCGGGGTCGCCGTGGCGGTCGTGGGGGGCTGGATCATCTCCAGTGGCGCACTCCGGCCGGTCCGCGCGATGATCGAGACCGCGGGCGCGATCGCGCTCTCCCGAGGCTTCTCCCGTCGCATCGAGGTGCGCCCCGACGCCGCCGACGAGCTGAGCGATCTCGGCCGCACCTTCAACGAGATGCTCTCGAGCCTCGACGACGCCTATCGCCGGCAGCAGCGCTTTGTCGCCGACGTGTCCCACGAGCTCCGCACCCCGCTCACGGCGGTCCAGGGCGACCTCGACCTCCTCGCACGCGGGCAGCTCCCGCCGACCGAGGCCGCGGCCGCGCTCACCGAAGCGCGAACGGAGACTCGCCGACTCGCACGGCTGATCGACGACCTCCTCGTGCTCGCGCGAGCCGACGGCGGCCCGCAGCCCTTCCTGGGCAAGCCGGTGCAGCTCGACGAGGTCGTGATGGAGGTCTTCCGTGAGCTGCGCGGGAAGGCTGGAGCGCGACTACACGTCGTCGATCTCGAGGGGGCGCTCGTGGAGGGGGAGCGGGATCGCCTCACGCAGCTCGTCCTGATCCTCGTGGACAACGCGCTGAGCTACACCCCGCCGCCGGGCGAGGTGCGCCTCTCGCTGCGGCTCGAGGGAGCGCAGACCGTCCTGCGGGTGGAGGACGACGGCATCGGTATCAGCGAGGAGACGGCCACGCGCGCTTTCGAGCGCTTCTTCCGCGGCGAGGAGGCGCAGCGCCTCGACCCCGCGGGTACGGGCTTGGGGTTGTCGATCGCGCGCTGGGTCGTGGAGCGACATGGCGGGACGATCTCCCTCGAGCCGCGGGCGGTGCGCGGTACGCGCGCGGCGGTCCGACTGCCGGTGGCCAGTCAGGACGCGCGACCGAGCCAGCAGGTCGCGTAGCTTTCCGCGTTCCCGAGCTTCCTCAGCGATCTCTCAGCGGGGTTCCAGAGGACCGCAAGCGAGGAACGCGACGCTGCTCCTCGTGGCCTGGATGATGGGTCGGAACGCACAGCGGGCGCGGCGCCTGGCCGACGGCACGCAGGAGGCGCGCGTCGTCGTCGACCGCGGCTACACGCCCTCGCGCATCGAGCTCGACGCGGGCGTACCCGCGGTCCTGCGCTTCGAACGGCGCGAGGACGATCCGTGCACCGAGATGCTCGTCTCGGAGCTGTGGCCGAGCGCCCACCGGCTCCTGGCGCACGCGGAGACGCCCGTCCGGTTCACGCCGCAGCGGCCCGGCCGCTACGCGTTCACCTGCGGCATGGGCATGTATTCGGGCGAGCTGGTCGTTCGCGGGGGGAAAGGCTGATGGATGCGCTGATCGCTTTCGCGCCCTTTGCGCTGCTTCTCCTGCTGTGCTCGCTGATGATGCTGTTCATGCACCGCGGTGGCGGACACGACCACCGCATCGACGAGCGCGAGGAGCTCGCGCGCCGCGTGCGGGCGTCCAAGGAAGACGCGCGGACGTGACCGTCGCGCGCCTCACGCTGACGCTGGACGGTGCCGCCTGCGCCTCCGAGGCGCAGAGCCTCGAGCGCGTCCTCGCCCACGCGCACGGTGTGCGCAGCGTCTACGTGAATCCCGTGACCAGCCGCGCGACGGTGGAAGCCGACGCGGACGAGGTCGACATCGCCACGCTCACGGCACTGCTGCGCGACGCGGGCGCAGCGGTGCTGGCGGTCGAGCGGTCGCTGGCGGCCGCGGTCCCGCCCGTGATCACCCGCGGCGAGACCGCCAGCGACAGCGAGCGGGAGTACCGGCGGCTCATGCGCAAGTGGTGGTTCGGCGCGGCGGTGGGCGTGCCCACGATGGTGCTCTCGTACCCCTGGCTCCTGCCCGTGCTGAGCGACCTGTTCCCGCGCGGGAGCGAGGCGCTGCACCACCTCTGGATCGCCATGGGCGTGGCGAGCCTTGCCGTGCTCGTGTACTCCGGGAGCCAGTTCTTCGTCGGCTTCCTCGAGAGCATCAAGCACCGCTCCGCGACGATGCACACGCTCATCGCCATCGGGACCGGTACGGCGTGGCTGTACTCCACGGTCGCGCTGGCCTTCCCGCAGCTGTTCCCGTCGGCCGAGTTCACCGAGGTGTACTACGACGTCACCGTCGTCGTGACCGCTCTCGTCGTCCTGGGGATGGCAATGGAGATCCGGGCACGCGGGCGGACCAGCGAGGCCATCAAGAAGCTCATCGGGCTCCAGCCGCGTACCGCGCGCGTCATCCGCGCCGGCGGCGAGGAGACCGTTCCGATCGAAGACGTGCGCGTCGGCGAGCTCGTCGTCGTGCGCCCCAGCGAGCGCATCCCGCTCGACGGCACGCTCGCGAGCGGCTCGTCCGCGGTCGACGAGTCGATGCTGACCGGCGAGTCGATGCCCGTGGACAAGGTCGTGGGCGACGAGGTCATCGGCGCCACCATGAACACGCACGGCGCCTTCACCCTGCGCGTGACCAAGGTGGGCGCGGACACGGCGCTCGCCAGCATCGTGCGCCTGGTCCAGGACGCGCAGGCCACCAAGGTCCCCATCCAGCGGATCGTCGACCGCGTCAGCGCGTACTTCACGCCCGTCGTCGTCATGCTCGCCATCGCCGGGTTCGCGATCTGGTACGACCTGGGGCCCGCGCCGGCCTTCGCCTACGCGACCATCGTCATGGTCACCACGCTGATCATCGCCTGCCCCTGCGCGCTGGGGATGGCCACGCCGATGTCGCTCACCACGGGCATCGGCAAGGCCGCCGAGCACGGCGTGCTCATCCGCTCGGGCGAGGCGCTCCAGGGCGCGCAGCGGCTTCAGACCATCGTGCTCGACAAGACCGGCACCATCACCAGGGGCGAGCCCGCTCTCACCGACGTCGTCCCTTCCCCTCCATTCGACGAGGGCGAGCTCCTTCGGCTGGCCGCCAGCGCCGAGACCGGGAGCGAACACCCGCTCGGTGCGGCTGTGGTCGCGGGAGCTCGCGCTCGTAGCATCGATCTCGCCCCGGCGACGTCTTTCGTCGCGTTGCCGGGTGGTGGGATCAGGGCGCTCGTGGAGGGACACGACATCCGGATCGGCAACGAGGGGTACCTGCGTCAGGCAGGGATCGACCTCGGGGGCCTTCCGGGGCCCTGGACGGTGCTCGCGGAGGAGGGCAAGACGCCGATGTACGTCGGCATCGACGGCCGCGCCGCGGGTCTCGTCGCCGTGGCGGACACGGTGAAGGAAGACTCGGTCGCCGCGATCAAGCGGCTGCGGGAGCTCGGCCTCGAGGTCGTGATGCTCACCGGCGACAACCGACGCACCGCGCAGGCCATCGCACGCCAGGTCGGGGTCGACCGCGTCCTCGCCGATGTCCAGCCCGGCGACAAGGCCATGGAGGTGCGCAAGCTGCAGCTCGAAGGCAGCCGCGTCGGGATGGTCGGCGACGGCACGAACGACGCGCCGGCCCTGACGCAGGCCGATGTCGGCTTCGCCATCGGGACCGGAACGGACGTGGCGATCGAGGCGGCGGATGTGACGCTCATCGGCGGGAGCCTCAAGGGCGTGGTCCTCGCGATCGAGGTCTCCAAGGCGACGATGCGCAACGTCTACCAGAACCTCTTCGGCGCCTTCGTCTACAACTCGCTCGGGCTTCCGGTCGCTCTGGGCGCGCTCTACCCCCTTTTCGGGATCCTCCTCTCGCCGATCCTGGCCGCGGCGGCGATGAGCTTCAGCTCCGTCACCGTCATCAGCAACGCCGACCGCCTGCGGCACTTCCGCCCCAAGGAGGCGCACGCATGACGCCCGACCAGATCCTCGTCACGGCCGCCGGGGTCCTCGCGATCGCCGGCATCGCGGCTTTCTTCCTCGTGCCCAGGGGCAGCGAGACACGCGCGGTCGCGAGCTCGTCCGGGTTCCAGGAGGCGTTGATCCTGGTGAAGGGCGGCTACACGCCCGACCGCATCGTCGCCGAGGCGGGCGCACCCATCCGGCTGAGCTTCCTGCGTGCGGAGTCGGGCGCCTGCTCCGAGCGCGTCGTGTTCCCCGACTTCCGCACGAGCGCGCTGTTGCCCGAGGGCGAGAAGATCATCCTCGATCTTCCCGCGGCCAAGCCCGGTGAGTACGGCTTCCAGTGCGAGATGGGCATGCTGCGCGGGACCCTGGTCGTCCGATGAAGATCCGTGGGCTGGTGGCAGGTCTCGCGATCGCGATCGTCGCCTCGTCCTGCGCAGGGGCGCCGAGCGCAGCACCGGTCCTCGCGGCGCCGGCGCTCAGCGCGAGCGGCGCCCTGGGCGAGCGGTCACACGAGGACGGCGCGGTGAAGGTCGTGGCGTCCTGGATCGAGGGATCGGTCCCGAGCCTGCGTATCACCCTGGATACGCACTCCGTTGACCTCGACAGGTTCGACCTGAAGCAGCTCGCGCGCCTACGCATCAACGGCGGAGACTGGACCGCGCCCTCGTCCTGGGACGCGCCCGCGGGTGGACACCATCGGTCGGGAACGCTCGCGTTCGATGAGATCGACGCGCAGGCGCTCGCCTCGGCTCGGGTCATCGAGCTCGAGGTCCGCGACGTTGAGCGGCGCCGGCGCGCTCGTCGCGCTCTACCTCGGCCTGGTGACGTGGGCGCAGGGCCCCGAGCATGCGCTCGACCTGCTGTGGGACGACCGGCTCTTCGTCGGCCTCATCGGCGCCGGCTTCGGCACCCAGGTCGGGCTGTTCACGTACCTCCGCCTGCTGCAGCGCGCGATGGCGCGCGAGTCGGTCGCGCTCGCCGGCGCCGGCACGGCCACCTCCACAGCCTCAATGCTCGCCTGCTGCGCGCACCACGTCGCCGACGTGCTGCCGATCCTCGGGCTCTCGGGGCTCGCCGTGTTCCTCGTCGAGTTCCGCACGCCGCTCATGCTGCTGGGCATCGTGACGAATGGCGTCGGCGTCGCGGTGATGCTGCGCGAGCTGCGCCGCGCGCGCGGCCACTATCGCGCGATGGCAATGATGCCCGCCGCGGCCGAGGCGTAGCGTGCCGGCACTGGGCACCTATCGCAGTGCCTGCGGCTCTCTGCTCCACCGCCGCGTCGAGGGGGACGGCGGCGTCCGATGGGTGGCTGAGGACGACCGCGGATGCCGGCCGGTCGAGCTCGCCTGGACCGCGACCCCGCGCATGCTCTCGGACGACCCCGACTGGCCCTGCGGTCCGGAGCGGTTCCGCGACGCGGTCCTCGAGCCGGACTGAGCGCCGGACGTATCTCAGAGCGCGATGCGGGCTGGGGCACTGACGCGGACGGCGAGCGTTACGCTCGCGCGGCGGCGCGCGGAGTCGGAAGGGAGGTGGCGGACACGAGCTCGCGACCAGCGACGATGGCGAGCGACGATCGCGGCATGTGGCGGCGGACCTGGGCATGGCTCGACGAGCGGGCGGGCCTCTCGGCCCTCCGCTACCCCATCCCGCCGCACGCGAACACCGTCGCCTACACGCTCGGAGGCATCAGCTTCGTCGGCTTCCTCGTCCTCGCGCTGACCGGCTTCTGGCTCGCGCAGTTCTACGACCCCATGCCCGACCACGTGCGCGCCTCGATGGAGGCGATCCGGACCGAGGCCCCGCTCGCCGCGTTCGTGCGCGGCATCCACTTCTGGGTCGCGAACATCGTCGTGGTGACGGTCGTGCTCCACATCCTGCGCGTCTTCGCGACGGCGTCGTTCAAGCGCCCGCGTGAGCTGAACTGGCTCGCCGGCGTGGCGCTCCTCGCGATCACGATCGCGTTCGCCTTCACGGGGTCCGTGCTGAAGTGGGACCAGGAGGCCTTCGAGGCGCTCCAGCACAACTTCGAGATCGCCGGGATCCTCGGCGGGCTGGGCGTCTTCTTCTCCGAGTCCTTCACGGAAGCGGTCCCGGTCCTCGCGCGCCTCTACTCGGCGCACGTGAGCATCCTCCCGCTCCTCGCGACGCTGCTCTTCGTCGCGCACTTCTTCCTCGTGAAACACCACGGCATCTCGCCGCTCCCCGAGCGCGCCGACGCCGGCGCGGCCCCGGGCGGCAAGGTCCCCGAGGCGGAGCTCGGCGCGCGGTACACCGGGCACCTCGGCCGGATGGTCGGGTTCGGGCTCCTGGCCGCGGTCGCCGCGGCGGTGCTCGGGCTCGTGTTCCCCGCGCCGCTCGGCGACGTGCCGAACCCCGACATCGAGGTGACGAAGCCGCCCTTCTTCTTCTACTGGCTCTACGCCTTCGAGGACTGGTTCGGGGTGCAGGCGATCCTGTACGCGAGCCTCGCGTTCTTCACGCTCCTCGCGATCGTGCCCATCCTCGACCGTTCCCCGCTGCGGAGCCTCCGCCGCAGGCCGCTCGTGGCGGCGGGCGCCGCGCTCGTGCTCCTTGTGGTGGTGGCGCTGTCCGTGTACGTGTTCTTCGCACCGGTGGCGGAGCACATCGAGTAGCCGCGCGCATCATCGGCGGATCGCGGCTCCGCTGACGCGAGCGCTCGTGGCCGTCGGGGTCGCCCTCGTCTACGGCGCGTGCTTCGTGGCCATCCGCGCGGGGCTCGAGTACGCACCGCCGTTCGCCTTCGCGGCGGCCCGCGCGCTCGGCGGCGGGGTCACGCTCCTCGCCCTCGCGGGCGTCGCCGGCCAGCCCCTGCTCGGGACCGGCGTGCGCTGGCCGGCGCTCCTGGCGGTCGCGCTCACGTCGACCACGCTGGGCTTCGGGACCATGTTCTCGAGCCAGCTCTGGTCCGGCGCCGGCCTCGCGTCGGTCGCCGGCAACCTCCAGCCGCTCTTCGTCGTCGCGCTGGCGCTGGTGTTCCTCGGCGAACCCCTTACGCGCGCGAAGGCGCTCGCCCTCGCCGTGGGATCGGCCGGCGTCGCCCTCGTGGTCTCCCCGGCCCTGACCACGGAGGCTGGCGTCCTGCTGGCACTGGCCTCATCCGCGACCCTCGCGGTCGGGAACGTCCTGCTGAAGCGGCTGGGCGACGCGCCTCGGGTCGTGGTCTTCTCCGCGTGGCAGCTCATCCTCGGCGGGCTCCCGCTCCTGGCGCTGTCCGCCGTGCTGGAGCGCGGCGCGCCGCTCGACTGGAGTCTCGAGCTCGTCGCGCTGGTCGCGCTCCTGGCCCTTCCCGGTGCCGCCCTCCCGTACGCGGCGTGGAACTGGCTGGTCCGGCGCGGAGACGTCGGCAGCCTGTCGGTCTTCCTCTTCCTGACCCCCGTCGCCGGCGTCGTCCTGGCCGGCGTGGCCTACGGGGAGCGGCTGTCCGGTGCGTCCGTGCTCGGCCTCGCGCTGACCGTGCTCGCAGCGCTCCTGGTCGCACGATCGCCGGAGGCGTGAACGCTTCGCATGTGAGAGAGCCGCGGAATGAAGCGTGGCATGCGCGAGGCGTAGGCATCCCATTCCGCTCCGAACAAGGCGCGGACCTCACGCTCCTCGGCTATGGCGAGCCTCCGATAGGCGACGACCAGAACGGGGAACATGACAAGCGTCGGGATCGTCGGCCATTGCAGCAGGAACCCCACCATGACCAGAAGGAACCCGGCGTACTGCGGGTGGCGCACCCAGGCGTACGCCCCGGTCA
>JACPOT010000071.1 GCA_016191385.1 Chloroflexota bacterium
GTCTGGACCGTCTCTTCCGCGCCGAGGCCGAAGCGCGAGGTGTCGAGGAGCGTGCCGCTCCCGAGGTCGTGGATGAAGGCGATCCCGCGCTCGCGCGTCAGCGACGCGAGCTCGGTCGACAGGGGCGTCGTCGTGAAGCCGATGACGCGGAAGTTGCTGGTGTGCACGCGCAGGATCGCGGCGGTCCTCTCGCTGACCGCTCCGGCGAAGTCGCGCACGTAGGTGCGATTGGTGGTGCCGACCTCGATCAGCTTGGCGCCCGACCGGGCCAGGACGTCAGGGATGCGGAACCCGCCGCCGATCTCGACGAGCTCGCCGCGCGCGACGATCACCTCGCGGCGCCCGGCGATCGCGGCGAGGGCCAGGAGGACGGCGGCGGCGTTGTTGTTCGTCACCACCGCGTCTTCCGCGCCCGTCAGCTCGGCGAGGATCGCCGCCGCGTGGCCATGGCGCTCGCCGCGCTTTCCCTCCTCGAGGTCGAACTCGACGCTGACGCTGCCGGCCGCGTCGCGCATGGCCTCCATCGCGCGATGGGACAGCGGCGCGCGACCGAGGTTCGTGTGGAGCACGACGCCTGTCGCGTTGAGCACGCGGCGCAGCGTGGGCTCGTCCCTCCGGGCGATCCGCTCGCGCGCGAGCCGGGCCGCGGAGGCGGCGTCGAGCTCCGTCGCGCGGGCGCGGTGCTCGCCGAGGACCTCGCGAATGGCGCCAGTGAAGCGTTCGCGTAGCGGACCCGTCACATCCCCGGCCTCACGCAGCACCGCGTCCACGGACGGGAGGCGACGGCGAGGATCGCTCATGGCGCCGCGATCACCGCTAAGGCCCGGCTGCGGATGCCGATCTCGACGCGATCAGCGCGCGTGGATTCACCGTCGATCTGTATCGGCCCCTCTTCCTCGAGGTCGATGGCCACCGACCGCGCGGGGCGCGTGACGATCGTCGTTCCGTTCTCGTGCCGCCCGAGGTAGATCCGCGCGAGCGCCGCGAACGACGCGAGCCGCGAGAGGTCGCGCGCGAGGGTCACGTCGAGCATGCCGTCATCGAGCACGGCCCGCGGCGCGGGGCGCATCCCGCCCCCGAAGTACTGACCGTTCGAGGCCACCACCGTCAGGAATCGCCCCACGCTGCGGTCGCCGTCGACCTTCACGTCCATGACCCTCGGACGATACGTCGCGACCGCGCGCAGAGAGGCGAGGAGATAGCCGATGCCGCTCGCGGACCGGACCCGCTCGGTGACCTGGCCATCGATCCCGACGCCCGCGGCGTTGAGGAAGAGACGGCCGTTGGCCTCACCGACGTCGATGGTGCGCCGCTTCGCCTCGACGGTGAGCCAGCGCGCGAGCTGCTTGCGCCGCCTTCCGCGGGGATAGCCGAGGCTGCGCGCGAGGTCGTTGCCCTTGCCGACGGGCCAGAGCGCGAGCGCGGCGTTCGATCCGATCATCCCGTTCGCGACCTCGTTGGCGGTCCCGTCGCCGCCGACCGCGAGGATCGTCAGATAGCCCTCGTCGACGGCAGCGGCGGCGATGCGCGCGGCCTCGCCGGGTCCGGGCGTCACCGCGACCTCGGCCACGGTCCCCTCGCGCTCGAACTCGGCGGCGAGGGTGCGCGCCAGACGCGCGCCCCGCCCGCCACCGGACGCGGGGTTCACGATCGCGAAGATGCGCGGCCGCTGCTGCTTCACCGCGCGCTCACGCGCTCGCCGGGCGCGAGCGCCGCGCGGATCGCCTCCTGCTCCTCGTCGCTGAGCGGATAGCGCGAGCGGCCGGCCGCGACCGGCTTCGCGAACACGCGCGTGTCCGTGCGCGCATGCAGGCTCGAGAGCACGACACCGCTGCCCTCCGAGTCGAGGAGCGCGATGGCGAACGACTGGTCGCCGCCGGCATCGGGGAACGGGTTGAAGCGAACGAGACCGACGTTGCGGAGCGTCCCTCGCCGCAGGAGTCCCTCGAGGTCCTGCTGGAGCGCGTTGAGCGCGTCCAGCCTCTCGTCCGCGCGAGCCTGGCGCTCGAGCATCCGGTCGAGGATCTCATCGAGGCCCTGCTCGCCGGAGCCGCTGAAGACCGCGCGGAGCCGCTGCCGCAGCAGCGCCGCGGCACGGTGCAGGATCGCGACCCAGACGACGAGCGCGACGACCGCGACCGCGAGGACGACGACGAGCACTGAGGTCGTCTGCTGATCGAGCGGCACGGCCGGAACATAGCGGATAGCTCGCCGTATGCTGACTTTGTGGCGAAGAGGGATCGCGTGCGCGCACGCGCACGGCACAGCGCGCCGGCGGCCCCCCGGGTCGAGACCGTCGACCGCGAGGAGCGCGCCGACCGTCCGCGCCCCCGCTATCGCGGCGCGCCGGGGTCGGCCGGAGGCGCACGCGCCGTGGGCGATCCCTCTCCGGCGCTCGACAAGGCCGCCGCCCTCGAGCGCGGCTACGTCGTCAAGGACTTCGCGCGCCTGGGGAAGGTCGTGGCCGTCACGCTGATCCTGCTCATCGTCGGAGGGTTCGCGGCCGAGAGCCTCGTCCGCTGAAGCAGTGGGCTGTGCTGGACTCGAACCAGCGACTTCTGCGATGTGAACGCAGCGCTCTGACCAGCTGAGCTAACAGCCCCTAGAGGAAGGGCAGTCTATCAACTCCGGAGAGCGCGCAGCCTCCCGCGGGCGCTCTCCGGGACACTCATGGCCTTGTCGCGAGCGCGGCCACCACGCTCGATGGACACCTCTCCGCGCGCCACATCGAGCGCCTTCGCGAGCAGCGCGACCACTGCCTCGTTGGCGGCGTCCTCGGCGGGCGCGGCCGTGACGCGGATCAGCAGCGCTCCTTCACGCTCGCCGGCGATCTCCGCCCGCGATGCCCGTGGGATCACGTGAACAGCGAAGTGGATCCGCCCCGCGCGCAGGGTCGTTGTGAGCCTCAGAGCGCGCGGAAGAGCGCGTTCAGGAGCGGCAGCAGCACGTACCGCTCGATCAGGCTGATCCCCACGAGCGCCACCAGCGGCGAGAGGTCGAAACCGCTCATGGGCGGCAGCGCGCGGCGGATCGGGCCGAGGACGCTCTCGCTGATGCTGAAGACGAGGTCTCCGAGCCCGAACGGCAGCTGCAGCGGCACCCACGACAGGATGACGCGGATGATGATCACGGCCGAAAGCGTCGAGGCGAGCACCTCCACGAACGCCTCGGCGAAGTAGATGAGGAACGCCGCGACGTCGAGCGGGCCCATCAAATGTCCAGCCGGTAGCGCGAGGGGGTCGGGCCGGACTGGCCCTGGTACGACGATCCGACGCCCGGCGTCCCGTAGGGCCGCTCGGCGGGACTCGAGAGGCGGAAGAACGAGAGCTGCCCGATGCGCATGCCGGGGTACAGCGTGATGGGGATGGTGTTCACGTTCGAGAGCTCGAGAGTGATGTGGCCGTCCCAGCCCGGATCGATGAATCCCGCGGTGCTGTGGATGAGCAGCCCCAGCCGCCCGAGCGAGCTCTTCCCCTCCACGCGTGAAACGATGTCATCGGCCAGGCGGACGCGTTCACGCGTGGACCCGAGGACGAACTCGCCCGGATGGAGGATGAAGGGGCCGTCGGTCACCGTGACCAACTCGGTGATGTCGTCGACGCCCTTGGCGAGGTCGATGTAGGCGTGACGGCTCGAGCGGAAGACGCGGAACTGCGCGTCGAGGCGGATGTCGAGGCTGGCGGGCTGGAGGAGCGCGGGGTCGAACGGGTCGACGAGGATCCGGCCCTCGGCGATCGCCGCGCGGATGTCCCGGTCCGAGAGGACCATCAGCGGCGCCGGCGCGCGCGCGTCGCAGCGGGCGCACCGCCCACGATGGGCAGCATGGTCTGCTCCGCGACCTTGCGGTCTCGCGCCTCCGCTCGCCGGCGCAGAAGGCCATCCACCTCCTCGAGCAGAGCGTCGGGATCGGCGATGCGGTCGTACACGATCTTGAAGCGGACATAGCTCATCGGATCGACCTGAGCGAGCCGCTCGAGGACCATCTCGCCGATGCGCTGCGAGGTCACCTCGCTCGTGCCGCTCTGCCGGATGTTCTGCTCGAGGTCGTCGATGAGCGCGCTGATCCGCTGGGGCGTCAGCGCTTCGGTCGCGGCCTTGGCGATCGCGCCGCCGAGCTTCTTGCGGTCGAAGTCCTGGCGGGATCCGTCGCGCTTGATGACCTGGATGCGCGCGGATTCGCTCCGCTCGAACGTGGTGAACCGTTCGCCGCAGGAGTCGCACTCGCGCCGGCGGCGGATGGCGACGCCCTCCTCGGCCTCGCGCGAATCGACGACGCGCGTGTCGGCAGCCTGGCAGGCGGGACAACGCATGGAACACAACATATAGAGCCGAGCCCACTAGGGGAAGTGGCCGTGGTCGGCTCAGAGAGGCTCCGTTCCTTCGTTCAGGATCTTCATGTAGCCGTCGTAGGCGAAGATCCGGCCACGACGTCTGCCCGTGAGCTCGCGAGCGATCCCCAGCTGCACCAGGAGCTCAAGAGCGGCACCGGCGGACGGGAAAGACAGACGCGTGCGAGCCGAGACGTCGTTGACGGAAGCCAAAGGACGAGCCTTCAGCGCCTCGTGCACTCTCAAGGCGGAGCCGGCGCGCCGGCCCGTCCCGCCTATCTTTTCTCGGTCCTGGCGGAACAGCTCCTCGAGGCGCTCGGCCGTCACGACAGCCGAGTCAGCGGTGACGCGAACTCCTTCGAGGAAGAAAGCGAGCCACGCCTCCCAGTCGCCTGTGCGCCGGACCGAGTCAAGCAGGGCGTAGTAAGTGGAACGGTCCTGCTTGAAGTACAGGCTGAGGTAGAGCAGTGGCTGACGCAGGACGCCTGACTGACACAGGAGAAAGGTGATCAAGAGACGGCCGACGCGGCCATTGCCATCAAGGAACGGATGGATCGTTTCGAACTGAAGGTGCGCGAGGCCGGCCCTGACGAGCGTTGGAATGCCGTCGTCATCCGCATTGATGAACCGCTCGAGCGCAGCCATGCACTCTTCGACCAGGTGGTGCGGCGCCGGGACGAAGCGCGCATTGCCCGGCCGGCTCCCGCCGATCCAGTTCTGTGAGCGCCGGAACTGACCCGGGTCCTTGCCACTGCCGCGGCCGCGGGAGAGAAGAGTGGCGTGGATCTCGCGGATGAGACGGTTCGCCACAGGGAAGCCGCCGCGGAGGCGCGAAAGTCCGTGGTCCATCGCGGCCACGTAGTTCGATACCTCTATGACGTCGTCCATGGGCACGCCCGGGGCTTCGTCCAACTCGAACAGGAGCAGGTCTGAGAGCGAGGACTGCGTCCCCTCTATCTGCGACGAGAGGACCGCTTCCTTGCGGACGTAGCTGTAGAGAAAGAGATCTGCGTCTGGAAGGAGCCTGGATGCCCCGTCCAAGCGCCCGACGGCGAGATGAGCTCGCTCGAGGGCCGTTTGCAGTCCGCCATCCAGCGCGATCGGCGGGTCTGGCGGCAAAGGAGCCGGAACGAAGGCATCGACCCGCTCGCCCCCGACGGTGGTGGTCTCATAGCGGCCCGTCGGACCCCGCTCCATGTCGCTCCTTTGCGCTGACGTTAATAAGCCCGCGCCCTATTTAGACTTAGCAGGTAAGTTTAAA
>JACPOT010000072.1 GCA_016191385.1 Chloroflexota bacterium
GGTGCGACACGAAGTCGTGCAAGTAGCTATTGGGCCTCTCGAAGAAGGACCCAACCGAGTGTGCTGCCACTCGTACCCTACCGTGGCGTGCGACGGGAGTCATCCGGTCGTGCGAAGCCCACGGGACAACGTAGCCTCGCTCAGACGAGCGGTCCTGGAGCCGTGAGGGGACAGGGCGACTGCCAGCATCGAGGCGGTCAGGAGCCAGGGTTGGTGGAACGGGCTAACAGATGTGAACCGCTGATAAACGTCGTTACAGTCGACAAGCCAAAGATGCTGACAGGCTTGAACCAAAAGGTACGTGGCCGGTGCAGGGGCTTTTGCACTCTCCTGCCGCAGACGTCAGGCCACCGGCGGACAGGCGGAGCCCACCCCACCGCGGTACAGGCACGGAACGTGGTAAGCCCGTTGCCCTCCCTCACGGGACGGTGAACCGCAAGGAACACTCATGGGGCAGCGGGTACATGAGGAGGGAGGAAGCGAACGCCCGGCGGTAATCCTCGGGAGAGGGGTTGCGCCTCGCGGCAACATCACCCCACGCGAAAGCGGGCAGACTTCCCTCTGGTCTCTCAGCACGAGAGAGCTTGACCAACCGGTCAAGGAGGCAAAGCAGATGGTGGGAGACACAGCGCCGCGAGCGGATTCCCCGCCCGTGGCAAGGGCTCCTAGTGCGGCCTCCCAGACGTTCACAGACTGGCACGCCACGGATTGGCGGCGAGTTGAACGAACAGTGCGCCGGCTCCAAGCGCGTATCGTGCAGGCGACACAGGCGGGCCGATGGGGTAAGGTGCGCGCCTTACAACATCTGCTCACCCACTCGTTTAGTGGCAAAGCATGGGCCGTTCGACGAGTGACAGAGAATCGTGGCAAAGACACGCCGGGCGTGGACCAGGTGCGCTGGAACACCCCCGACAAGAAGATGGCGGCCGTCCACGCGCTGCGACAACGGGGCTATCGTCCGCTCCCGTTGCGGCGGGTGTACGTGCCCAAGCGCACGGGAACCAAACTGCGCCCACTGGGCATTCCAACGATGCGGGACCGGGCCATGCAGGCGCTCTACCTGCTGGCCCTCGACCCGGTCGCGGAGGTGCTGGCCGACCCCAACTCCTACGGGTTTCGGGTGGGTCGATCACCGGCGGACGCGGTGGCCCAGTGCTTCATTGTGCTGAGCAATCGCGCCGCCCCGCAATGGGTGTTAGAAGGAGACCTGCGCGCCTGCTTCGATCGAATCAGCCACGACTGGTTGCTCACCCATGTCCCGATGGACCGGGTGATCCTGCGGAAGTGGCTGAAGGCCGGGTACCTGGAGAAACAGTGCCTCCATCCGACGGAGGAAGGGTCGCCCCAGGGCGGCCCGATTTCCCCCGTCCTCGCCAATCTGACCCTCAACGGCTTGGAGACGCTGCTGCGGGAACGCTTCCCGCGCACGCACCAGAAGAGCCGAACAAAGGTGAACCTGGTGAGGTTTGCGGACGACTTCATCATCACGGGTGATTCGAGAGAACTGCTCGAACAGGACGTGCAACCCCTCGTGGAAGCGTTCATGAGAGAACGCGGCCTGGAACTCTCACCCGAGAAGACGCTGATCACGTCCCTGACGGAGGGCTTCGAGTTCCTCGGCCAACACGTCCGAAAATACGACGGGAAACTCTTGATCAAGCCCGCAAAGGGCAGCGTCAAGCGGCTCCTGGAAAAGGTGCGGACGTGGGTGAAGGCGCACAAGCAAGCCAAGACCGGGAACCTGATCGTGCATCTCAACCGCTTCCTGCGGGGCTGGGCACGCTATCACCGGCATGTGGTGAGCAAAGACACCTTCGCGGCGGTCGATGCAGCCGTCTTCCATCTTGTGTGGCAGTGGGCCAGACGACGCCACCCCCACAAGGGTGGCCGCTGGGTGCGGCAGCGCTACTTCCGCTCCCATGAACATCGCCGATGGGTCTTCTTCGGGTCCGTGGCTGGACGAGGGGGCCGCCCCACGCCGGTCTGGCTCTTCTCTGCCCTGCGCGTGCCGATCCGTCGACACGTGAAGGTGCAGCAGTACGCCAACCCGTACGACCCCGCTTGGGAGCTGTACTTCGAGCAGCGCCTGAGCGCGACGATGGCGACGACCCTCGCCGGGAGCCGTCGTCACCGCTCACTCTGGCATGACCAGGGGGGGCGCTGCCCGGTCTGCACGCGCCTGATCACGCCCCAGACGGGATGGCATGCCCATCACATCGTGTGGCGCTGCAAAGGCGGCGGCGACCAGGCCGCAAACCAGGTGCTCGTGCATCCGGCCTGCCATACGCGCGTCCATAGCCAGGGGCTCACCGTGGTGAAACCGCGTCCCGTAAGGGGCGACCGAGAGGCTCGAGCCGGATGACGGGTAACCGTCGTGTCCGGTTCCTAGGGGAGGGGGCAGCGGCAACGCTGCCTCCTTACCCGAAGAC
>JACPOT010000073.1 GCA_016191385.1 Chloroflexota bacterium
CTCGCGTTCCCCCTATGCGCCTCGCCTGTCCCTATCGCAGAATGCGCATAGCGCGCGTCGGGGATGGTGGCGAGGAAGAAAGGGGCCCTTCCTCTGACCAGCCGCGGGCGCTTGCGCCGACGTCAGCTCCTGGCCGCGCTCCCCGCCGCCTTCGCGCTGACCCTGCTGCCGCGCGCGCCGCTCCCGGCGCTGGCCGCGCCGCGCGCCTCGGGGAAGATCGTGGCCCGGCAGGTCGATCACGCGGCGCCGGCGCTCGTCGGAGCGCTCCGGCGGTCCAGCGGCGAGCGGCTCGAGGTCGCCGACGCGGGCACGACCGGCGGCGAGACGCTCTCACTCACCTCACCGGCCATCGCGGCGGACCAGCTCTTCGAGCGCGTCGGCGTCCACTTCCGTGCGGCGCGCGGAAGCGGGGCGTCCCTGTTCGTCGAGGTGCGCGCGTCCGCCGACGGCGTGCGCTGGGGCGACTGGCGCACCGTGCCCGTCGACGAGCACATGTCGGACGAAGCGGCGAGCACGTTCTACGCGCCCCCGCAGCCCGTGCCGCAGGACTCGCGCTACGCGCAGTACCGGGTGTGGCTCACGCGCGGCGTCCCCGCCGACCTCGAGCACATCGCGCTCACGTTCCTCGACGTCAATGACCTGAACGCGGGTCCCGTCGCGCGGCTGTCGGGCACCGCGTCTGCGGCGCTCCATGACCTCGGCCGGGCGCTGGGTGCGGGCGCGTACGCGATGGCCGCGACGGGCGTGCCCAGGGTGCTGACCCGACAGGACTGGGCCGCCGACGAGAGCCTCATGAAGTGGACGCCCAAGTACGTCCCCTGGCGGAAGGCCGTCGTGCACCACACCGTCACCAGCGACGGCGGCACGAACGTCGCGGCCGAGATCCGCAGCATCTACTACTTCCACGCCGTGACGCGCGGCTGGGGCGACATCGGGTACAGCTACCTCGTCGACAAGTCCGGGAACATCTGGACGGGCCGGCAGGGCGGGGACAACGCCGTCGCCGGCCACGCGTACGGCTGGAACGACGGGACCTTCGGGATCGCCGCGATCGGCGACTACAGCGTCGCGCAGCCGACGAGCGCGCTGCAGGGCGCGATCGCGAACATCGTCGCGCTGAAGCTCACACAGCTCGGCGTCGCGCCGTTCGGGAGCGGGTCCTTCACTCACGAGGAGCAGCGGAGCGACGGGTCGTGGATCAAGGTGACCTCGACGGTCGCGAACGTCCTCGGCCACGCGGAGTGCACGTACGTTGTCGGCAAGACCGGCGCGCAGACGGCCTGCCCGGGGAAGATCTTCGCGATGCTGGACGGCCTGCGCACGCTGGCGCAGAACGCGTGGCAGAGCGGGTACACGTACCTCGCGCGGATCGACGCGCAGCTGCCGACGGGTGGCTTTCCGGGGCAGCTCGTGAACGTCGGCGTGACCGTCGCGGACCTCGGCATCACGACGATCCCCGCGGGGACGTCCGTCGGCTACAAGATCCTGAAGGGCGGCACGGTCGTGGCGCAGGGGACGCCGGGAACGCTCGCGGCCATCGCGCCCGGCGCGAGCGCGACGGCGCAGGTGCCCTTCCTCGCGCCCCCGGTCGGCGAGTACGTCGTGCGCTGGGACCTCGGGACCGGCGGCGCGACGTGGAACGCGCTCTACAACACGCCCGTCCGCGACACGTGGTTCCGCTCGGCGGACTGGAGCGCGTCGTGGCTCGACGACGACGTCACCGGCGCGTGGACCGCGGGCGAGACCCGGTTCGCGACGGTGAGCGTGCGCAACGACGGCGGGCGCACGTGGCCCGCGGGCGGGGTGAACCCCGTCCGCCTCGGCTACTACTGGATCTCGACGGCGACGGGGAACCGCTTCGAGGCGCCCTTCAGGCAGCCGCTCCCGCAGGACGTCGCGCCGGGCCAGACGATCACGGTGCAGATGCCCATCACCGCGCCCGTCTATCCGACGAACTACACGCTCACGCTCGACCTCTACAAGGAGAACGAGTTCTGGTTCAAGGACAAGGGCCTGCGCCCGGACGACACCGAGGTCACGGTCTCGACCGACTTCAAGGCCACCTACCAGGTCGGCGCGCTCCCGGCGTTCGACGCCGGCAAGACCGTGAGCGTGCCCGTGAGCATCGCGAACACCGGGCGCGGAACGCTTCCGGTGACGAGCTCGTACCCGGTCGCGCTCGGCTACCACTGGTACGACAGCGCGGGCGCGCAGGTCGCGTGGGACGGCACGCGCACGAAGATCCCCGCTGACCTCCTCGCGGGGCAGAGCGTCGCCGTGCAGGCGCAGGTCACCGCGCCGACCAAGGGCGGGACCTTCTCGCTGCGCTTCGACCTGGTGCAGGAGGGCGTCGGCTGGTTCAGCTCGAAGGGCGTGCCGACGCAGAACGTCACCGTCAACGTCGCGGGCCCCGTTGTCGCGGTCTACGGCGCCGGGTACGAGCCGGGCGTCTCGACCTTGGCGCGCAGCGGCGCGCTCGCGTCCGTTCCGTTCACCGTCAAGAACACCGGGAACTTCGCGTGGTCGCCCGCGGGCGCGACGCCCATCGCGCTCAGCTACCACTGGATCGACGCGAAGGGCCAGACCGTGCTGTGGGACGGGCTGCGGACGAGGCTCGCCGCCACCGTCGCGCCGGGGGCGAGCGTGACCCTGCAGGCGCAGATCGCCTTCCCGACGGTCGAGGGCGCCTACACGCTCAGGTGGGACATGGTCCAGGAAGGGGTCACCTGGTTCAGCGCGAAGGGCGTCAAGACCTTCGACCAGGCCGTCGTCGTCGGGCCGCCGCCGTTCTACGGCGGGTCGATCGACGTCTCGAAGGCGCCGGCCGAGATGCCGCTGCGCTTGGCGACGAGCGTGCCGCTCCGCGTGCAGAACATGTCCAACTTCCCGTGGGACGCGAGCGTCAACCTCGCCTATCACTGGTACGACGCGAGCGGGAAGGTCGTCGTGTGGGACGGCGTCCGCACGCCCCTCGCGGGCCTGGCGCCGAACGACGTGCGGTCCGTGAGCGCGACCGTCGAGCCGCCGCCGGTCGCGGGAGCGTACGTGCTGAAGTTCGACGTCGTGCAGGAAGGCGTGACCTGGTTCTCGGGGAAGGGCATGCTGCTCGCGCCGATCGCCGTGGCCGTGAAGGTCCCGGCGTACGGCGCCCTCTACGCGGGACCGCAGACCGTGGGCGCGGCGCCGAGCGTCGGCATCGCCGTCCCCGTCAGCGTGACGAACGTCGGGTCGCTCACGTGGCAGCCCGGCACGGTCTACCTCTCGTACCACCTCGAGGGCGCGGACGGCGTCATCGTGTGGGACGGCCAGCGCAGCCCTCTCGCTCAGGCGATCGGCCCCGGCGGGTCCGCGGTCGTGAGCGCGTTCGTGAAGATGCCCGCGACGGCGGGGATCTACACGCTGCGCTGGGACCTCGTGCAGGAAGGGATCACCTGGTTCTCGGGCCAGGCCGTCCC
>JACPOT010000115.1 GCA_016191385.1 Chloroflexota bacterium
CGGCTTCACGACGACGCCCCTGTCGACCGAGCTCGCGTCGCTGACGCGCGAGCGCGGGATCGCCTTCATCCACGACCTCGGGAGCGGCACGCTCCTCGACACCTCGCGCTTCGGCCTCGGCGCGGAAGAGACGGTCCAGACCGCCGTCGCCGCGGGCGCGGATGTGGTCACGTTCAGCGGGGACAAGCTGCTGGGCGGTCCGCAGGCAGGACTGGCGGTCGGGACCGCCGCCGCCATCGCGAAGCTGCGCGCACACCCGCTCATGCGCGCGGTCCGTCCCGACAAGATCACGATCGCGGCGGTCGTCGCGACGCTGTCCTCGTACCGCGACGGCAGCGCCGAAGCCGACCTGCCGGTGTGGCGGATGATCTCCGCGACCGAGGCCGGCCTCAGCGAGCGCGCGGCGCGGCTCGTCGCGCAGCTACGTGCGGCCGGAGTCGACGCGGAGGCCGTCGCGTCGCGGTCGACGATCGGCGGCGGGTCACTGCCGGAAGAGACGCAGCCGTCGCGCGCCGTGGCGCTCGCGGGACATCCCGCGCGTCTTGCGGAGCGGCTTCGCCGCGCGGATCCTCCCGTTGTCGGCCATGCCGTCGACGAACGACTGGCGCTCGACCTGCGCACCGTGCTCCCCGAAGATGACGCCACGCTGGCGCGCGCGGTCGTCGGCGCGCTATCGAAGGAGGCCTGAGCCATGGAGCTCCGTGCGGTCCAGAGCGAGAAGGCGCCGAAGGCGGTCGGCCCGTACAGCCAGGCGATCGCCAGCAATGATCTGATCTTCTGCTCCGGCCAGCTGCCGATGGACCCCGCGACCGGCAAGCTCATCGAGGGGGACATCGCGGCCTTGACCGCGCGCTGCCTCGATAATCTCGCCGCGGTCCTGGCTGCGGCGGGGAGCGACCTCGCGCACGTCCCCAGCGGTTCGGGACGCACCGGCCCGCGCGATCGACGTTCCAGGTCGCGGGCCTGCCCCGCGGGTCGAAGATCGAGATCGAGTGCATCGCGGTCCCCGCATAGGGCGGAGCGACGAGGAGGAGGCTCAGCCCCTCCCGCCGCTCGCGACCGGGATCGCGCTGGGTCTCTGGATCGCGGCCATGCTGCTCCTGGCGTTCGTGATCGTGCCCACCATCTTCGCCTCGTGCCTCGGAGGTTCACCCCCGGCGTGACGGCGGTCGCCGAGGCTCGCTTCCGGGTCATCGCGACGGCCGGCCACGTGGACCACGGGAAGTCGACGCTCGTCAAGGCCCTCACCGGTACCGACCCCGATCGCCTCCGTGAGGAGCAGGTCCGCGGAATGACGATCGACCTCGGCTTCGCGCATCTGCGGCTGGGGAGCGGCACTGAGGTCGGCATCGTCGACGTCCCCGGGCATGCCGACTTCATCCGCAACATGCTGGCCGGCGTCGGCAGCATCGATGCCGTCCTCTTCGTGATCGCCGCTGACGAGGGCGTGATGCCGCAGACGCGCGAGCACCTCGCCATCCTGTCGCTCCTCGGCATCGAGCGCGGGGTCGTCGCGCTCTCGAAGCGCGACCTCGTGGACGACGCGTGGGCGGCCCTCGCGGCAGACGACGTGCGGAGCGCCCTCCGCGGCACGCCCCTCGCGGACGCGCCGATCGTCGAGGTGTCCAGCGCGACGCGACGAGGGTTGGATGAGCTCGTCACGACGCTCGACCAGGTGCTGCGAGATGCGCCGCCACGGCGCGATCTCGGGCGGCCGCGTCTTGCGATCGACCGCGCCTTCACGATGAGCGGCTTCGGGACCGTCGTCACCGGCACGCTCGTCGACGGGTCGTTCACGGTGGGGGAGGAGATCGAGATCCTGCCGGGTGCGGCCCGCGCGCGCATCCGCGGACTGCAGACGCATCGCCGGCCGGTCGAGGAGGCCACCCCCGGCGCGCGCGTCGCCCTGAACCTGACCGGGGTGGATAGGAACGAGCTCGAGCGCGGCATGGTGGTGTCGCGACCCGGAAGCCTCACTCCGGTCTCGGTGCTGGGCCTTCGTCTGCGCGCGCTCGCGTCCGCGAGCGGCGCGATCGAGCACGACGAGCTCGTCAAGGTCCACGTCGGGACCGCCGAGATCATGGGTCGTGTGTCCGTCCTCGAGGGCGACGCGATCGGCCCCGGCGAGGAGCGCTGGGCGCAGCTCCGCCTGGCCGAGCCCGCCGCTGCCGTCGTCGGCGACCATCTCGTCCTCCGCCGGCCCTCACCCCCCGAGACCGTGGGCGGGGGAAGGGTCGCGGACATCTCGGGGGAGCGGCCGCGCCGCCGTTCGGACGCGCTCGACATGCTCGTTCGCCGTTCCGCGCCAAGCCCGGCGGCGCGGCTGCTCGCAGCCCTGGACGCGCCGCGCAGCGCTGCCGACGCCGCCGCGCGTGCGGGCCTGTCGCCGGGGGAGCGCGACGCGGCGGCGAGCGCCCTCGTGTCGTCGGGATCCGCTGTACCGCTCGGCGACACGCTGTTGTCGAAAGCGGCCTACGACGCCCTCGCCACGCGGGTCGAGCGGATGCTGGCGATGGCGCACCGGCGCTCGCCGCTCCGTAGCGGCCTGCCCCGCGAAGAAGTGCGCGCGGCCCTCGGCCTGACCGGCAAGACGGGCGCGGCCCTCATCGCCCGGCTCATCGCCGACGCGCGCGTGGCCGAGCGCGGGCCCGCGCTGGCGCTCCCGGGCCATCGGCCCGCCCTCGATCCCGAGCAGGAAACGGCCTGGGCCCGTGCGCAGGCCGCGCTCGCGCGCGACCCATTGCGTCCGCCCTCCGTCAGCGAGCTAGAGACCGAATTCGGTATCTCGGGCGATCTTCTGGCGGCGCTGGTCGAGCGGGGCGATCTCGCCCGCGCGGGGGACGCGGTCTTCCTTCCCGACGGGATCGTCGCGTTCGCGTCCGCGGTCATCGCCGAGGTCGCGAGCGCGGGTAAGGTGACCGTCGCGCGAGCACGCGATCTCACCGGATCGAGCCGCAAGCATGTCCTTCCGTTGCTACAGTTCCTCGACGACCACGGGATCACGCGGCGCATCGGCGATGACCGCGTTCTCGTGCTCGATCCCGCTGCGGCCCGCTCGCGGGTCGCGCAGGTCGTGAGGGGGAAGGAGACGGGCGCTTGAAATTCCGCAGCGCGCGTCCCTCCGATCTCGGGACCGTCGACGCGCTCATCGTGCCGGTGTTCTCCGGGTCGGCGGGCGTGCCCGAGGTCCTCCCGCGCGCGCTGCGCGCGATCGTCGAGCGCGTTCACCGCGAGAACGGCGGGCGGAAGCTCTACTTCTCGACGACCCATGTCGGCGGCGAGCGCGGGCTGCCGACGCGGACCGTCGCGGTCTTCGCCGGCGACCGCGCCGACTGGAGCGTGGAGCGCGCGCGCAACGTCGCCGCCGCGGGCATCAAGACCCTGTGGCGGTCTACGGCGAAGAAGGTCGGAGTGGTGCTCGCCGACGACGTCATCGGATACGAGCGCGCCGCGCGGGCCACGGTCGAGGGCGTCATCTACTCGACGTGGCGCCCGGAAGTGCATCGAACGACGGCGACGGACAAGCAGCTGCCGCCCATCGCGAGCGTGACGCTCGTGACGGGCGTGAAGGACGATCTCAAGGACGCGATCCGCCGCGGCGAAGCGGTGGGCGGGGCGGTCAACACCGCGCGCCGCCTCGCCAACGAGCCGGCGAACAAGATGACGCCCACGATCCTCGCCGAGGAGGCGCGCGCGCTCGCGAAAGACAGCGGCAACGTCGAGATCGAGGTCCTGGACCGCGAGCGCTGCAAGAAGCTCGGCATGAACAGCTACCTCTCGGTGGCGCAGGGCAGCCACGAGCCGCCGCGCTTCATCGTGATGCGCTATCGCGGGCGCGGAGGCCGCGGATACGACATCGCCTTCGTGGGGAAGGGGATCACCTTCGACTCGGGCGGCATCTCGATCAAGACGAACGAAGGCATGCAGCACATGAAGGCGGACATGACCGGCGCCGCGAGCGTGATCGCCGCGATCGCCGCCGTCGCCCGCCTCGGCACGAAGGCCAATGTCATCGCCATCGCGCCTTGCACGGAGAACCTCCCCGGCGGCTCGGCGACGAAGCCGGGCGACGTGTTCACCAGCATGAGCGGCCGCACCGTCGAGGTCCTCAACACGGACGCCGAGGGCCGCCTCGTGCTGATCGACGGCGTCACCTATGCGCAGCGCGAGGGCGCGAAGCGCGTGGTCGACGTCGCGACGCTCACGGGGTCCATCCAGATCGCGCTGGGCCAGCACTTCAGCGGGCTCTTCGGGAGGCCCGACGGGTTCGTCGAAGAGGTCCGCGCCGCCGGCGCCGACGCGGGCGACCGCTTCTGGCCGATGCCGCTCACCGATGAGTACCGGGAGGAGATCCGGAGCGACATCGCCGACATCGTCAACAGCGCCGGGACCGGCGGCGGGGCCAGCAAGGGCGCGGCGTTCATCGACGCGGTGGTCGACGAGGGCACGGAATGGGCGCACCTGGACATCGCCAGCACGTTCTGGTCGGAGAAGGACCGCCCGCACTCGCCGAAAGGCCCTCAGGGTCCCGCCGTCCGCACGCTGATCGAGCTGGCGGAGCGTGCCTCGAGACGCTAGCGGCGCTCGCCGGAGCGTCCAGGAGGAGCTTCCCCTTCGCGTCGCCGAGCCCGCGCCGGACATCCTGCGCGACCTCACCCCCGAGCAGCGCGAGGCGGTCGAACACGGTGACGGCCCGCTCCTCGTCATCGCCGGCGCCGGGACCGGCAAGACCCACGTCATCACCGC
>JACPOT010000113.1 GCA_016191385.1 Chloroflexota bacterium
GATCATCAACCTGCTCGAGGAGCTCCAGGGGAAGTTCCAGCTGACCTACCTGTTCATCGCGCACGACCTCTCCGTCGTGCGGCACATCTCCGACCGCGTCGCGGTCATGTATCTGGGCAAGATCGTCGAGCTGGCCGACCGGCAGGAGCTCTACGAGCGGCCACTTCACCCGTACACGCAGGCGCTGCTCTCGGCCGTGCCGATCCCCGACCCGGCCATCGAGTCGAAGCGCAAGCGGATCATCCTCACCGGCGACGTTCCGAGCCCGGTGAACCCGCCGACGGGGTGCCGCTTCCACACCCGCTGCTGGAAGGCCCAGGAGATCTGCTCGGAGGTGGACCCCGAGTTCATCGAGCACAGCCCTCGCCATTGGGCTGCTTGTCATTTCCCGGGCTAAGACCAGGACGTTCTAGGAGGCGACTTCGCCCTGCGGGATCCTATCGACCTGCCAGGATTTGAAGTCCCTGAACCCATTGGCCTTGGCCTACGTATTCAGCGATAAGCGCCCTAGACTGGCGCGCCTGAGCGAGCGACCCACTTCGAAAACGTACCTGGAGGGGGAATGAAGAAGAACCTTTGGCGTGCTGTAGCCGCCGCAGCCGTGCTGTCGCTGATGGCCGCGGCCTGCGGACCGAGCGGCCCGGCGACCACATCGCCCACGCCGGCTGCCACGACCACCGCGGCCCAGCCCGTGGCGGGCGGCCGCGTCATCGTCGGCACCTTCGTGGACATCCAGCGGCTCAACCCCGTGACCTCGAACGACACCGGCTCGTCCGACGTGAGCAGCCGCCTGTTCGACTCGCTGATCACCGTCGACGTGAAGACCGCCGAGCCGAAGCCGTGGCTCGGCACCTGGAAGGTGAGCGCCGACGGCCTCACGTTCGACTGGGCCATCGACCCGAAGGCCAACTGGTCCGACGGCAAGCCGATCATCGCCAAGGACTTCCTCGCTCGCGTGAAGATGCAGGGGCGCAGCAAGGTCACGCCCAACAAAAGCACGTTCAACGACATCGAGGGGTACCAGGACTACTCGAGCGGGAAGGCGACGGACATCTCGGGCATCAAGATCGACGCCGCCGACCCGAAGAAGTTCACCGTCAAGTTCACGCGCGTGTTCTGCCCGGCGCTGATCAGCGTGTTCGGCTCGGCGCCGATGCCAGAGCACGTCTTCTCGAAGTACATCGTCGACGCCGACGTCGCCAAGAACGTCGACGACGCTCCCGAGAACAACAATCCGCAGGTCACCAGCGGGCCGTTCAAGTTCAAGGAATGGCGCAAGGGCGACCAGACGATCCTCGTGAAGAACGAGAACTACTTCAAGGGCGCGCCTCTCATCGACGAGCTGGTCTTCAAGGTCGTCGCGGACACGAACGTCCTCGCGGCCCAGCTGAAGACGGGTGAGCTCTCGGTCGGTTCGATCCAGCCGGCGGACGTCGCCGGGTTCCAGGGTGAGGACCGCCTGAAGCTCTACAAGTGGCAGGCCAACTCGTACACCTACATCGGCTGGCGCGGCAACAACCCCAACGTCCCCTACCTGCAGGACAAGCGCGTACGCCAGGCGCTGGCGTACGGCATCGACATGTCCGCGGTGGTGAGCTCGGTCCTCCTCGGCGAAGGCCAGAAGATGATCCAGCACAACCCGAACGTGTCGTGGGCGGCGGCCCCCGAGGCCGGCCTCAACGCGTACAACTACGACAAGACCAAGGCGGAGGACCTGCTGAAGTCGGCGGGCTTCGCCAAGGGCACGGACGGCTTCTACGCCAAGGACGGCAAGCCGCTCGCCATCACCATCGTCACGAACCAGGGGAACAAGCTCCGCGAGACGTTCCTCCAGGTCGCGACGGAGCAGTACAAGCAGATCGGCGTGAAGATCACCCCGAAGGTCGAGGCGTTCGAGTCCCTCGTGCCGAAGCTGACCGGTGGCTCACCGGAGATCGAGGCGGTCATCATCGGGTGGTCGCTGGGGGCCGACCCGGACGCCTACACGATCTGGCATTCGAGCAACGTGGCGAGCCCGACCAAGGCCGGGAACAACTTCGTGGGCTACGCCAACCCCGAGGTGGACAAGCTCCTCGAGGCGGGCCGGAACGGTCCGGACTGCTCGCAGGCGGCCCGGCAGAAGAACTACCAGGCGATGAACAAGATCCTCAACGAGGACCAGCCGTACATGTTCGGCTACTCCCCGAAGACGATCCTCGTCGCCGACGGTCGCATCCAGGGCATCGACCCGGGCACGTTCAACCTGAACGGCCTGTGGAACATCGATAAGTGGTGGTTCAAGAAGTAGCTGACATCGCGTAGTGAAAGGCGGCGGCCGGGAGACCGGCCGCCGCCTTTATCGTTCCCGAAGGAGGTCACGAACGGTGCGGACCTACATCCTTCGCCGGCTGCTCTACGCGATACCGACCCTGTTCGGGATCTCCATCCTCGTATTCGCCATCACGCGCCTGTCTCCGGGCGATCCCGTGCGGCTCTACACGTTCGGCGCTCTCAACGTCACCGAAGAGGACATCCAGGGGATCCGCCTCCACTACGGACTGGCCAACCCCGACGGGACGGAGCGGAACATCGCGCTCCAGTACGTCGACTGGGTCACTCTCGCCATCCAGGGCGACTTCGGGAAGTCGCTCCAGTACCGCCAGCCGGCGCTCAACCTGCTGCTCGAGCGTCTCCCCGCGACCCTCCAGCTGGCGACCGCCGCGCTGTTCCTGCAGCTGCTCATCGGGATCCCCCTGGGCGTCGTCGCGGCGCTCAAACGCGGGACGTGGATCGACAACGTGATCAGGGTGTTCGCCGTCATCGGCCACGCCGTCCCGACGTTCTGGATCGGACTTCTCTCGATCATCCTCTTCGCTGTCACTCTGAGGGTGCTGCCTAGCCAGGGGCTGCTCAGCGTCGGTAGCGACGTCTGGGACATCCCCGATCGCCTGAAGCACATCCTCATGCCCGCGTTCGTGCTCTCGCTCGCGGGGATCGCGAACTACAGCCGCTACCTCCGGACGGAGACGCTCGACGTCATCAACCAGGACTACATCCGCACGGCTCATGCGAAGGGCCTGCACGAGCGGAGCGTCGTGTACGTCCATGCGCTCCGGAACGCCCTCATCCCCATGGTGACCGCGCTCGGCCCGCTCCTCGCGGTGCTGATCGGTGGGTCGCTCGTGATCGAGCAGGTCTTCACCTGGCCCGGCGTCGGGCAGTTCACTTACGCTGCCGCACGCAGCAAGGACTACCCGGTGATCATGGCCGGCGTCATGGTCGCCGCGACACTGCTCGTGCTCAGCTACCTCGTGCGCGACATCGCTTACGCGATCGTCGACCCACGGATCAAGGTGAAATAAGGGAGTGGCCGCTACCGCCGTACCGGTCGCCCGTCCGGTCGAGGTCGTGGTGCAGCGCAAAGTGGCCGCGGGTCTGTGGGAGAACGCGTGGTACCGGCTGCGCCGTGACCGCCTCACGATCGTCGCGACGGTCATCCTCGCGACCCTCATCCTTCTGTCCGCCGCCGCGCCGCTGCTGGCAGAGCACGTCTTCCAGACCTCTTTCGAGAGCCAGGACCTGCTCAAGAACTACCAGAGCCCGAGGGTCGAGCCTCTCAAGTTCCTGCTCGGGTCGGATGAGATCGGCCGGAGCCAGGTGGTGCGCCTCTTCTACGGCGGCCAGGTCTCGCTGTTCATCGGCTTCATCGCGGCGTTCATGAACATCACCATCGGCGTGGGCCTCGGGCTCCTCGCCGGCTACTTCCGTGGAGCGGTCGACGACGTCATTACATGGGGTGTTACGACCCTAAACTCGATCCCGACCCTCTTCCTGCTGATCATCTTCAGTGCGCTTTTCTCGCCAAGCGCTCTTCTTCTCACGGTGGTGATCGGACTGCTGTTCTGGACCGGCGTGACCAACTTCGTGCGGGGCCAGACTTTCGCGCTGCGCGAGCGCGAGTTCATCGTGGCCGCGCGCACGATCGGAGCGACGAACGGGCGGATCATGTTCCGGCACATCCTGCCGAACGTGCTCCCCCTGATCTTCGTGCTCATGGCCATCGACATCGGCACGATCATCCTCGCGGAGTCCGCGCTTTCTTATCTCGGCCTCGGGGTCATGCCGCCGACGCCGAGCTGGGGGAACATGCTCACGAACGCGGCGTCGTACTTCGCGCGCGCGCCGTGGCTGGTCGTGTCGCCCGGCGCCGTGATCTTCCTGACCGTGCTGTGCCTGTACCTCATCGGTGACGGCCTTCGCGACGCCCTGGATCC
>JACPOT010000114.1 GCA_016191385.1 Chloroflexota bacterium
ACCGACGTCGGCGATGAGCTTGAGCTCGAGCTCGATGTCGCGGTCCTGTCCCGCCTGACCGTCCTCGGCGATGCGCGGCGCGCGATGCGTGCTGCTCGCGAAGCGCGCATTCCCGCGGCCGCCCGAGCCGCCGCGCGCGATCACGAGATCCTGCCCCGGCACCACGAGATCCGCGATGACCTCTCCGCTCGCGCGGTCACGGACGATCGTACCGACCGGCACCAGGACGAGGAGATCCTTCCCGCCGCGCCCGCTGCGGTTGCGGCCCGATCCGTTGCCTCCGGGCTTCGCCGCGAGCGTCCGGCGGAAGCGGAACTCCGACAGTGTCGAGACCTGCGAGTCCGTATGGAGGATCACGTCACCGCCGCGCGCGCCGTCGCCGCCATCCGGACCGCCGCGCGGGACGTGGGCTTCGCGCCGGAACGAGATCGATCCGCGGCCTCCGTCGCCACCCTTGACGTGGACCCGCGCGCGGTCGAGGAACACGCCTACCGGACCGCGGGCGCGCG
Organism: Chloroflexota bacterium; assembly: GCA_016191385.1. Lineage (GTDB taxonomy): Bacteria > Chloroflexota > Limnocylindria > P2-11E > P2-11E > JACPOT01. The sequence goes on from JACPOT010000114.1 coordinate 510, forward strand.
CGACCGCATCGCGAGCGTGAAGTGGTCGGCCTCGGCGAGTCGCGCGAGCAGGCGATCCATCCCTGAGGCAGCCACGCGCGGGAACGCCGCGATGGCCCGCACCGGGTCGGCGCCGAGGTCGCGCAGCTCGACGCGGCCGCCGGCGAGCTCTCCGAGGAAGGCGGCGAGCGCGTCGATCTCCCCGGCGCGGTCGGTGAGACCGGGTAGGAGGAGCAAGGCGATGGTCAGCGCGACCCCGCGCTCCGACGCGAGCCGCGCGCTCGCGCGCACGTCCGCCCAGCGGTGCGAGATCGGGCCGTGCAGCAGCTCGTACGTGCCGGGTGTTGCCGCTCCCATCCGGACCGTCACGCTCGTCACGCCCGCCTCGATCGCGCGGCGAAGCGCGACGGGGTCGGACCCGGAGGTCTCGAGGTGGACCGTCCCCCCGGCGGTGCGCGCGCGCACAAGCTCGAGCGCTCCTTCGATCACGGCGACCCGCGCGAGGGGCTCGCCGTCGCACGCGCGCCCGAAGCTAAGGCCCGCGCCGCCGCGGTCCAGGTGATCGATGGCGAGGTCGGCGATCTCCTCCGCGGACGGGCGGAAGGCCGCCGCTTCGACCGGCGATCCGGGGTAGCCGCTCCGCAGCGCGACCGGAGCGCGCGCGCGCTCGGCCGCGGGCGCGCCGAGCGGGACCGGTAGGTCGCCGTGGCCGGTGCTGGCTCGCACGCTCTCGCAGGCGTTGTCGCGAGCGCAGCGCGCCAGCTGGCGGACGAGCGAGTTGGCGGGGCCGGCGTGCCCGGCGGCGCGGTCCCCGCTCTCAGCGGTCGGTGCCGCGGGGTCCACGGCTCGCGCGGCCACCACGACGGCCCCGGACTCATCCGCCACCGCGCAATAGGGGAGGCGCTCGAGGTCGGCGGCGTTCGGGTCGTCGGCATAAGAGGGAGTGAGGAGGCGCACCCAGCCCCGCGGGAGCACGGCGCCGACCGCCAGCCGTCCGCTGCCGAGCTCGCGGGCCCGCCCGTTGCGCCCGAAGCCCATGGCCGCGCGCGGCAGCGGGACGAGGCGCGCGCCGTCGGGCAGGGGAACGACCTCGTGGAGCGGCCGAGCGTCGGTCCCGTCCAGGCCCGCGGCGGCGTGATCCGGGTCCACATAGAGGTGTCCGGTGCGGTCAGCGTGGATGGAGGAGAGCACGCGTTGAGTATCAGGCGAGTGAGGATCCGGCTTTGCCGGTCCGAGCGAGCAACTGGACGTCGCGAGGAGCCGCGAAGCCGCAGCCCGAAGGGCCGCGGCCGACGGCTAGTAACTCAAAGGGTTGACGAACGCTCCGTTCAGCTTGAGCTCCCAGTGGACGTGCGGCCCTGTGGTGACGCCGGTCATGCCGACCGTACCGATGACCTGCCCGCGCTCCACCTTCTGTCCGGGGGCTACGAGCACCGAGCTCATGTGGTAGTAGCCGCTCTCGAGACCGTTGGCGTGGCGGATCCGCACCGAGATGCCGCCGACCGCGACCCATCCCGTGAAGACGACCGTCCCGGCATCGGAGGCGCCGATGTTCGAGCCGTACGGCGCCGCCATGTCGACGGCCGTGTGGTAGGCCCAGAAGTACTGGCTGATGTAGGTGGGCTTCAGCGGCCAGGCGAGGCGGCCGTTCGGCGCGGGGTTGTTCGCGATCGCCGGCCGCGCGATGACCCGCTCTTCGTTCGGGTCGGCTGCGACCCATACGAGGGTCGGCATGTTCGCTCCGGGGACGTACACGAGCTGCCCAGGCGCGAAGTGCTCGGGCTCGAAGTAGAGGCGGTTGTAATCCATGATCGCCTTGGGATCCACCTTGAAGCGCTTCGAGACGGAGGCGATGGTGTCGCCGTCCTTCACGGTGTAGAGGGCGCCCTCGCCGGGCGGGATCATGATCGCGCGCCCCTGCTGGCCCTTGAGGCTCGGATCCGCGATGCCGTTCGCGAAGGCGATGGCGTCCGCTGAGACGCGGAATAAGTTCGAGATGCTCTGCAGGTCGTCGCGGGCGCCGATCGTGTAGCTGACGATCGGCTTCACGTCATCGGCGATGCTCGTCTCGGGAGCGGTCGCGGCGGTGATGGTGCCGCTCCGGCTCACGCTTGCTGCCCGCGGCGCCTGATCGACGAAGCCCGATGCCGCCGCGACGAGCTGCGGGGCGGCGACCTCGGGTCGTCGTGTCGCGGCGGCGGCCGATCGCCCGGACTGCAGGCTGAGCGGGAGCGCGAGGACGAGGGCGGCGACCGCGAGGTCGATCACGAGATGAGCGCGGTGCCTTCCGATCGCGGGGACAGCGGAGCGCAGCCAGCGCGCGACCATTCGACGGGCGGACGGCGTGGCATGCGTGTGCGTCGTCAAAACGACCCTTGCCCTCCCCAGTGCTGCTCCGGTCCCCACCGGAGGGGCCAGAGTGGCCCCGACCTCCGTACGCAAACCGTACTGACAGAGGACGCTCGCGGCACCGTACTGGCGGCGGCGCTGGCGTGTCAACCCGAGGGACGGCTCGATCGGGTGTCACGCGCGCCTCGTTCGCGCGCCCCGCGAATGCTCCCTACCCTAAGGATCCGTGCCCGATTACAGCCTCTCGTACTTCTACGTGTTCACCTTCTTCGGGGCCGGCGCGATCTTCGTCACCGCTCTTCTGACCCTCTCCAACCTGGTCCAGCCGAAGCGGAGCACGCCCGAGAAGCTGACCACCTATGAGTCCGGCGAGGAGCCCGTGGGCCAGGCGTGGGGGCGTTACCCGAGCCACTTCTACGTGTTCGCGCTCCTCTTCGTCGTCTTCGACGTGGAAGTGATCTTCCTGTTCCCGTGGGCGGTCCTCTTCCGGCAGCTCGGGTGGTATGGGCTCGTCGAGATGGGGATCTTCATCCTCATCCTCGTCGCGGGGCTCTTCTACGCGTGGCGCAAGGACGCGCTCACGTGGTACTAGCCTCGCCCCGACCGACGGTCGATCTCGCACCCGTGGTCGCGCACCTCCGCGCGACGCTCGGCGAGCGCGCGACGATCTCGCTGCTGCACGACACGATCGTGCTCGATGTCGAGCGCGATCACCTCGTCGACGCCGCGAGGCTCGTCCGCGACGACCCCCTGACCGCGTGCGACCTCTATTCGGTCAACGCCGGTGTCGACCTCGGCGACGGCGAGCTCCGCTCCGTGACCTTCGTGCGCGGCACGGGGACACACGTCTTCGTGATGCTGCGTACGCCGTGCACCGAGCTCGACCCGCACGTGCCGACCCTCAGCGGGATCTGGACCGGTGCCGACTGGACCGAGCGCGAGACCTACGACATGTTCGGGATCGTCTTCGACGGCCATCCCGACCTCCGCCGGGTGTTCCTCGAGGAGAGCTTCCCCGGCCATCCGCTGCGCAAGTCCTTCATGCCACCGCGAAGCGACGCGCGCGGAGGCTAGGGTGGTCCCCGGTCCCTTCGGCATCGACCCCGCGATCTGGGCGGTCCTGCGTCTGGTCATCGCGCTCGGCCTCGCGATCGGCCTGATCATGAACGGCGCGCTGCTTCTCATCTACCTCGAGCGGAAGATCCAGGCGGTCATGCAGGATCGCATCGGCCCGTACCACGTGGGGCCGTTCGGGCTGCTGCAGACGTTCGCCGACGCGCTGAAGCTCATCGCCAAGGAGGACGTGCTTTCGGGGCAGACCGATCGCGCGTTCTTCCTCGCCGCGCCCGTGCTCGTCTTCACACCGATGCTGGCGTCCTTCGTCGTGGTGCCGTTCGCGCCGGGGGTCGTCGGGGCAGACCTCAACATCGGCCTGCTGTACCTCACGACCCTCGGATCGATGGGGGTCCTCGGCATCGTCATGGCGGGCTGGGCGTCCAACAACAAGTACGCGCTCATGGGCGGGCTGCGCTCCGCGGGGCAGCTCATCTCCTACGAGGTGCCGCAGATACTGTCGCTCGTCACCGCGGTCCTCGTGCTCGGGACGCTTTCGCTGGTGAAGATCACGGAGCTGCAGCCGGGCCCCATCACGAACATCTTCGTGATCCCTCTCGCGTTCGTGACGTACTTCATCGCCGCGCTGGCCGAGACCAACCGGACCCCCTTCGACCTGCCCGAGGCCGAGTCGGAGCTCGTCGCCGGCTATCTCACCGAGTACTCGGGCATGCGCTGGGGCACGATGCTCGCGCTCACCGAGTACGGGAACGTCACCGTGGTCTGCGGGATCATGACCGCGGTCTGGTTCGGCGGCTGGAACGGTCCCGGGGTGGAGGCGTTCGCGCCGCTCGGCGTCGTCTGGTTCACGCTCAAGACCTACGCTTTCATCCTCGCGTTCATGTGGATCCGCGCCACGCTGCCGCGGATGCGCATCGACCAGCTCATGAGCTTCTGCTGGAAGGTGCTGATCCCCGTGACGCTGCTGAACCTCGGAGTGACGGCCACGCTGCTCGTCGCGTTCGGCGGCGATCTCCGGCCGGTCGCGTTCGCCAACTGGGTCTTGCTCGCGCTGTTCCTGCTGGGGATCCCGGCGCTGCAGCAGCGCCGTCTGCGATCGGTCCGCGCGCGGCTACGGTCGCGCACGGCACGCGCGACCGGCGTCGCCGTCTAGGGCATGTTCGATCTCCTCGAGCCGCTCCTCTTCGCCATCCTGGCGCTGACGCTCCTCGGCTCCGCCGCGCTGGTGGTCCTGGCCGGCCGCATCACCACGAGCGCGCTGTTCATGGCCTTCGCGTTCCTGAACATGGCCGGCATGTTCGTGCTCCTGGGCGCGGAGACGATCGCCGCGTTCCAGGTGCTCATCTACGTCGGGGCCATCACGGTCCTGATCCTCTACGGAGTGATGTTCACGCCGCAGAGCGCGCGCCCGTACGGGCTCTTCTTCCAGCGCCAGACGCCGGTCGGCGCGCTCATCGCGGCACTGGCCGCGCTGCCGGCCTTGGTCTTCTCCTTCGGTTTCCACGACAACGGCGCGGCGCTCCCCAAGGGCAACGACCTTGCGAAGATCGCGACGAGCGTCTTCTCGGACTTCGCGTTCCCCTTCGAGATCGCATCGGTCCTGCTGCTCGCGGCAATGGTCGGCGCGATCGCCTTGGTGAGGAGACAGGAGTGAGCCTCGTTCCGCTCGGCGCGTTCGTCGCCGTGTCCGCGGCGCTCTTCTTCATCGGTCTCGGCGGCGTCCTCGTGCGACGGAACGCCGTCGTGATCCTCATGTGCGTCGAGCTGATGCTGAATGCGGCGAACCTGGCGCTGGTCGCGTTCTCGCGCCGCTACGGGCTCGTGGATGAGCGCGGCAGTGTGTTCGTCGTCTTCATCTTCGTGATCGCCGCCGCCGAGGTGGCCGTGGGGCTCGCGATCATCCTCGCGCTCTACCGGAACCGCCCGACCGTCGACGTGGACGAGGTCACGGAGATGAAGGGGTGATCGAGAAGGTCTGGCTCATCCCGGCGCTCCCGCTCGCGGCGTTCGTGATCAACGGACTGCTCGGGCGGCGGTGGCTCGGGCGCGCGACGGGGATCGTCGCGTCGGCCGCCCTCGGGATCTCCGCGGTGCTCGCGCTCGGCGTCTTCGCGGAGGTCCTCAGCTCGGCCACGGCTCGGACGGTGACGCTCTACGAGTGGTTCGGCGTCGGTGATCTCCACGTCCCGGTCGCGGCGCTGGTGGATCCGCTCTCGGCCTTCATGATCGTCGTGGTCACGTCGATCTCGTTCCTCATCCACGTCTACTCGAACGGGTACATGGAGCACGACCACGGCGTGCATCGCTTCTTCAGCTGGCTGCCGCTGTTCGTGTTCTTCATGCTGCTGCTGGTCCTCGCCGACAACTACGTCCTCATGTTCGTGGGCTGGGAAGGGGTCGGCCTCTGCTCCTACCTGCTCATCGGGTTCTGGTTCGAGCGGCCCGAGCCGTACATCGCGGCGAAGAAGGCGTTCGTCATGAACCGCATCGGCGACTGGGGCTTCACCGTCGGCATGATCCTGACGTTCCTCACCTTCGGCTCGGTGGCGTTCCACGACGTCTTCGCGAAGGTCGCCGAGGTCCAGGTCCAGGATCCCGGGATCCTCACCGTCATCGCGCTGGCGTACTTCCTCGGCGCCGCGGGCAAGTCAGCGCAGCTACCGCTCTACTCCTGGCTCCCCGACGCGATGGAGGGTCCGACGCCGGTGTCGGCGCTGATCCACGCGGCCACGATGGTGACGGCGGGCGTCTACCTCGTCGCGCGGTCGACGCCCCTCTTCGCGGAGGCGGGCCCGGCGCTGCTGGTCGTCGGCATCGTCGGCGCCGTGACCGCGCTCTTCGCCGCGACGATCGCGCTCGTGCAGTTCGACATCAAGCGCGTCATGGCCTACTCGACCGTCAGCCAGCTCGGCTACATGTTCCTGGCGCTCGGAGTCGGCGCGCCCGTGGCCGCGATCTTCCACCTCGCCACGCACGCGTTCTTCAAGGCTCTCCTCTTCCTCGGCTCGGGGTCGGTCATCCACGCGACCGAGGAGCAGGACATGCGCCGCATGGGAGCGCTGCGGCGCAAGCTGCCGGTGACCTTCTGGACCATGCTCGTCGCGGGCGGCGCGCTCGCCGCGCTGCCGCCGCTCGCGGGGTTCTGGTCGAAGGACGAGATCGTCGGCGCGGCCTTCGTGAACGGGTACCCGATCCTCTGGGGCGTCGGTGTCATCACCGGCGTGCTCACGGCGTTCTACGTGACGCGCGCGCTCTACCTCACGTTCTTCGGTGAGCCTCGCGACATTCACCTCTTCGAGCACGCGCACGAGTCGCCCGGGGTGATGACGATCCCGCTGATCCTCCTCGCCGTCGGTGCGGGACTCGCGGGGTTCCTGGGGTTCCCGCCCGACGCCGGGTTCATCCACCGGTTCCTCGGACCGGCGGTGGAGGTGGAGGGTGCCGCGCAAGAAGCGCCGAACTACGCGATCCTCGCGGGCCTCGCGGCGGTCAGCGTCGCGGCCGGCGTCATCGGGATCCTCATCGGGCTCTCGATGTACGTGCGGCGCCGGCCCGACCCCGTCGCGCTCTCGCGCGTCGCCGGCCCGCTCTACCGGCTGCTCGTGCGTAAGTACTACGTGGACGACCTCTACGACCGCAGGATCGTGGACCTCGGCAAGGCCGGCTTCGGCGCGGCCTGGGCCTTCGACATCCACATCATCGACGGCATGGTCGACCGCCTCGGGTGGCTGCTGGCCCTCACCGGGAGCGGTCTCCGCCGCGCCCAGACCGGCGTCGTGGGCAACTACGCGCTGTCGATCGCGGCCGGCACCCTCCTTCTCATCGTGGTCTACGGCGGCTACGCCCTGGGGGCCTTCCGCTGGTGATGCTCGAGCGCCCGCTGATCGACCACGTCCTCACGCTGCTGGTCGTCATCCCGCTCGTCGGCCTCGTGCCGCTCCTCGCCTTCCGTGGCGACGAGCGCGCGGTCAAGCAGGTCGCCGTGGTGACGACGCTGGCCGAGCTCGTCGTCTCGCTCGTGATGCTCGCGCAGTTCCAGGTCGGCGAGGCCGGCTTCCAGATGACCGAGGCGCTCGTGTGGCTCCCGACGCTCGGGATCCGCTACGAGGTCGGCGTCGACGGCATCTCGGTGCTGCTCGTGGTCCTCACCACCCTGCTGACGTTCATCTCCGTCCTGTACTCGAGCGCCGGCGTCATCAAGCAGCG
>JACPOT010000108.1 GCA_016191385.1 Chloroflexota bacterium
GCCTCGCGGCGGTGGAGGATCGACGGCAGCTTCACCTCGGCCGACACGGGGTACGGGTCGTGGACCTTCAGGACGAGCATGCTGGTCGCCACTCCGGCGCTGGCCAGAGGCATGCCGCTCGCATCGGCGAGGCCGAAAGACAGGCGGGCTTCGCCGGAGCGCGGAGGCATCGTCACGACGACCGGGATCGTGGCGCGGCCGCCTGCGCGGATCGCGCCGACGGTGAGCGGCTTGGCCGATCGCCCGACCACGGTGCCTGCGCTGTCGCGAAGCTCCCACACCAACCCGACGCTCTTGGGTCCGATCACCGTCCACGCGTCCTGACCGCTGTTCTCCACGACCACGCTGACGGTCTGCGTCGACCCGACCGTCGCGTCGACGTCGATGGGCAGCCGGTAGCGAACGCTGACGGGGATGACCAGGGACATCGTGGCCGTGTAGACGGTCTCCGCGAGCTGGGCGATGAACTCGTCCGCGGCCTGGTCGTCGGCGTCCCACGTGAGCGCGACGATCACGCGCTGGCCCCGCTGCGTGAAGACGATCCCCGCGTCGTGGACGGCGCCCACGAGGTTGCCGGTCTTGTGCGCGACGACCGTCCCCGCCGGCAGCTGCGCGGGAAGGCGATCGTTGATCGTCTGCCGTCCGAGCCGGGCGATCATGCGGTCGGACGCCTGCGCCGAGACGAGCTGCCGCTGCGCGAGACGCGTGAGCAGCGTGCCCACGCCGCGCGCGGTGACCAGGTTGTCATCGTCCCAGTCGAGCGCGACGTTGAACCCGGAGATACCGTTCGCCGCAAGGGTCTTGTTGATCTGCTCCGGCCCGAGGGTGCGCCAGAGCTTCAGCGCCGTCCCGTTGTCGGACACGGTGATCATCGCTTCGAGCGCCTCGTCGAGGGTGAGCTTGTCGCCGGGATAGAAGTACGAGCCGTCCTCGGTGATGTCCTCGGGATCGATCGTGACGGGGTCGGTGTATGCCCTGAGGCCGAGGTCCACCTGGCGCTCCGCCTCGGCGAGCACCGCGAGCTTGTAGAGCGACGCCGCGAGGACGGACCGATCGGCGTCACGCGCATAGAGCGGATCGGGCCGGCTCGGATCGGCGACCCACACCGCGCTGCCGCCGGGGAACGCGTTCGCCAGCGTGTCGAGCACACTGTTCAGGTCGGTCGCACGCGCCGGCGCCGCGGCCCCCACCAGGGCGCCCGCGGTGAGGATGGCGGCGAGGGCGAAAGTGGACGCGCGCATACACGTCATCTTCCGGCAGAACGCGTGCGAGGAGGTCTCCGTTTCGCCCCTTTGGGTACTGCTCCTTCGCCCAAACGGACCATTTCGCGGTATCCGGCGGTCGTGTCGTCGCGGAAACCAAGCAGATGCAGGGCTCCGTGCGCCGCCAGGAACGCCACTTCGTGCGCGAGGGGATGGCGCCGTCGGCGTGCCTGCTGCCCCGCCTGAGCGGGGCTGATGACGATGTCGCCGAGCTCCAACGTCCCGTCGGGCTCACGACCCAGCGACGCCACGGCTTTGGCGCCCTTGGCGCCGCGCGGGAGGGCCTGGCCGAAGGAGAGCACGTCGGTGGTCCTGTCCTTCCGGCGATGCCGCTTGTTGAGCGCGCGCATCGCCGTGTCATCGATGAAGGCGATGGTCACTGCGGTGTCGGCGGGCAGACCGTACGGATGGAGCGCGCGACGCACGGCGGCGCGGACGGGAGCGAGGTCGAGCGGCGGCTGCGCCTTCTTGAAGAAGGCACGTCCGCTGATCGTGATGCGCACGGCCGCCTAGCCCTGCGAGGCGGCGGGAGGGCGGGCCGGCTCGATGCGGGCGATGCGGTCTTCGGGGTACGGGATCCGCTCGTGATAGACGCCGAGGAGGAGCTCGGCGAAGGCGTCCTTGATGCGGTGGATGTCACGGAGAGTGAGGTCGCAGTCGTCGAGCTGACCGTCGGCGATGCGCTCATCGACCATGCGGTCGATCATCGCGCGGATCGACTCGGGGGTCTTCTCCTGGAGCGACCGCACCGAGGCCTCGACGCCGTCCGCGAGCATCACGATGCCGGCCTCGCGGCTGCGCGGCTTCGGACCGGGGTGGCGGAACGCGGACTCCTCCGGCGACTGCCCGCGGTCCTGCGCGACCTGCCAGAAGTACCGGATGAGCGAGGTGCCGTGGTGCGCGGGGATCATCTCGCGGATGCGCTCCGGCAGGTGATAGCGCTCGGCGAGGACGAGGCCGTCGCGCACGTGCGCGCTCACGATCTGCGCGGACACGCGCGGGTCGAGCTCGTCGTGCGGGTTCTTGCCGGTCTGGTTCTCGATGAAGGCGAGCGGGTTCCGCATCTTCCCGATGTCGTGGTAGTAGGCGCCGACGCGGGCCGTCAGCGGGTCGGCGCCGATGAGCTCCGCCGCGCGCTCGGCGAGGTTCGCGACGAGCAGCGAGTGGTGGTATGTGCCGGGGGTGCGCAGCAGGAGCTGCCGGAGCAACGGGTGGTCCGGGTCGGAGAGCTCGCGCAGCTCGAACACGGTCGTGATGCGGAAGAGGTGGCCGAGCATGACCGTCGCCCCGAAGGCGACGAGACCCGAGAGCAGGCCGCTCGACACCGCGCCGGTCGCGAGCTGCACCAAGCCGAGCACGTCGGTGGGCCGCGAGACCAGGAGGAACGCGCCGATGACGCCGAGGTTGCCGCCCGCGACGTTGAAGGCGCCGGCCACGAATTCGCGCGCCGCCGTGGCGCGGCGGATCGCGGCCATCCCGAGGAGCGAGGGGACGAGCACGTACGCCACAAGGTCCACCTGGCTAGACATGATCCCGATGTGAAGAGCGCCGGCGATCTGCGTGGCGAGCGCGGTGCGCCCGCCCACGAGGGTCGTGAGCATCATCGCGACCGCGGCCCACGGCACGAAATACACGGCGAGGGTATGGGTGGGAACGACGACGCGTCCGACGGCGACGAGCGCGACGAGCGAGATCCCCACGAGGACCAGGCGGCGGTCGTCGGCCCAGGCTTCCTCGGCGAAGCGTTCGATGAACAGCGCCAGCACCCCGGCCACGAGGAACGCCCAACCGGCGAGGCCGACCACGAGCGAGCGGTCCACGGCCTGATCGACGAGGCCGAGCTTGCGGAGCTTCTCGACGTCCTGGGGCGTCACGGCGCTGCCCTCGCGCACGACGATCTCGCCCGCGGTGACCTGCACCTGCACCGGCGAGACGGCATCGCGCGCGGCGCTACGCGCTGTCACCGTCGCCACGGGGTCCTCGACCTCATTGGCCTTCACGTGCTGCGACACGAGCGAGGTCGCGACGCGGCGCTGGCGGTCGTTCCACGCCTGCGGCCACGCCTTCGCGACCTCCGCCGTGGCGATGCTCACCTGCTCTTCGCGCAGCCCCTGCGCGTAGAGGTTCTGGAGCGTCCGGTCGGCCTCCTTGGCCAGCGCGTCCCACTCCGCGGCGGACATGTCGATCGCGTCGGCGGCGATGGGTCCGCTGACGGTCGATTCGGCGATCCGCGTGGCGGCCACGACCTTCGCGTCGCGGGCGATCGTCCCGTCGGCGCGGATGCGCGTGAGCCCGTTGAGCGTGGCGGAGAGTCGGCCCGTCTCCGCGACAGCGACAGCGGGGTCGCGCTTGTACTGCCGCGCGATGGCCGACGCGGCGCGGTCGCGCTCCGTCTCGGTGAGCAACTCGGAGGTAAAGGACACCGAGCGCGGCGCCTTGATGGAGCGGTCGGCGACGACGCCCGCCTGGTACGAGACCGCGGCGGTAGGCGCGAGGAGCATGGCGAGCGCGGTGGCCAGGCCGACGAGGAAGACGAAAGCGCCGGCCCGCGCGCGTGGCTCGTTGCGCAGGGCCGCGCGCGTGCGCGACCAGAGCAATCGCGCCTGGGGCGAGCGCCGCAGCGTGATCACTTCTTCAAGTGAGCCGCAGGCGCTTCGGCGGACTCGTGCTTGTCGTAGGCACGGACGATCCGCGCGACCAGCTCGTGGCGGATGACGTCGCGCTCATCGAAGTGCACGAACGAGATCCCCTCGACTCCGCTCAGTACCTGCTTGGCGGCGTTGAGGCCCGAGGATGCGCCCGGGCCCAGGTCGATCTGCGTCACGTCGCCCGTGACGACGGCCTGTGATCCGTAGCCCAGCCGCGTGAGGAACATCTTCATCTGCGCGGGCGTCGTGTTCTGCGCCTCGTCCAGGATGATGAACGCCTCGTTCAAAGTTCTTCCCCGCATGAAGGCCAGCGGCGCGACCTCGATCTCCCCTCGCTCCATTGCGCGGGCCGAGCGCTCCGGTGGCATGAGGTCGTACAGCGCGTCGTAGAGCGGCCGCAAATAGGGATCCACCTTCTCACGCATGTCTCCGGGCAGGTATCCCAGCCGCTCCCCCGCCTCGACAGCGGGCCGCGTGAGGATGAGCCGGCTCACGCGCCGCTCGCGCAGCGCTGCCACGCCCATGGCGACGGCGATGTACGACTTGCCCGTGCCGGCGACGCCGATGGCGAAGACGAGATCGCTCGCGCGTATCGCCTCTACGTACTTCCGCTGGTTCTCCGATTGCGGGCGGATGCGCTTGCCGCTCGTCGTCGTGGCGATGTGGTCGCGCATCTCCTCCGGCGCCATGACCGGGGCCTCCTTGGCCTCGCCGATGAGCCGCTCGAGGATGGGCCGGCGCAGGCCGTCCTCCCGCGTCGAGATCCCGCGCATCGCGGTCACGAGCTCGCTGACGCGCGAGACGGCCGCGGGCTCGCCGCTGATGCGCAGCTCGGCCCCGCGCGAGACGACCTTCACGCCGAACTCGCGCTCGATGCGGTCGATGTTCTGCTCGTTCGTGCCGGCCACGAACATCATCTCCTCGGGGTCGGGGATGAGGATCGTGATCTCCTGTGCGCCGATCATCCGGCACCTCGCAGCAGGGATCCGACCACTTCGGAAACGACCTTGCCGTCGGCCTTCCCGCGCACCTGCGGCATGAGCTTCTGCATGACCTTGCCCTGCTCGGCGGCGGTGGTCGCGCCGGTCTCGGCGATGGCCGCGCGCGCAAGCTTCTCGATCTCCGCGCGCTCCATCTGCTGGGGCAGGTATGTGCCGATGATCTCGAGCTCGGCCTTCTCCTTCTTCACGAGCTCCGGGCGGTCGCCCTTCTCGAAGGCTTCGATCGACTCGCGGCGCATCTTCGACTGCTTCCCGAGGACGCCGACGACCTCGTCGTCACTGAGGTCACGCCGCTTCGCGACCTCTTCGTTGTGGATGGCGGACAGCACGAAGCGCAGCGTGTCGCGCCGGAGGGCGTCCTGCGCCTTCGCGGCCACGCGCGTATCGCTCTCGATCCGCTCCCGGAGGGTGCCTATCTGGCGGTGCGGCGTCGCTCAGCGCTTACGACGCTTCGCTTCCTTCCGCTTGCGCTTCGCGGCCGGGCGCTCGTAGAACTCGCGGCGGCGGGCCTCCGCGAGGATGCCGGCCTGCTGGATCTTCTTGTTGAACCGGCGCAGGGCGGCCTCAAAGGACTCCCCGTCGCCGATCACGACCTCATCTGACAGCTAGATCACCCCCGCCCTTGCCTGGATGTTGGCTAAAGGATACTGCCCGGGATGGACCTCCCGGCGGCCGCATTTGCCTATCTTTTGGGCTCTATCTCGTTCCCCTGGCTCATCGCCTGGTGGCACGGGATCGACCTCCGGAAGGCCGGCGCGGGCAAGCTCGGCGGGAGCGACCTGGTGCGCGCCGTCGGTCGCCCCTGGGGCGTGACGGGCGGCCTGCTCGACTTCGCCAAGGGCGCCGTGGCGGTCCTCATCGCCGCGGCCCTCGGGCTGCCCGTCGAGATGCGGGTGGTCTGCGCGCTCGCGGTGGTCGCCGGACAGATGTGGCCGCTCTTCCACGACCTCGATGGCGGTCGCGGCAACGCGACGGGCTGGGGCGCGATGCTCGTGCTCGACCTCGCCGCGAGCGCCGTCGCCGTGATCCCTCTCGCGGCGGCGGTCGCGATGCGGAGGCTGGTGCGCCCGCGCCCGACGCGGGTTGTACCGCTCGCGTCGCTGCTCACGTTCCTGGTCTGGCCGGCCGCGATCTGGGAGACAAGCGGCCCGCCGGCGCTCGTCGTGGGCGGGCTGCTGCTCTTCGTGCTCATCCTGGTCCGGCGCCTCACCGCCCGGATCCGTGCTGACCTCGCGACCGGTGCGCGGCTACCGATCGTTCTGCTGGACCGCGCGCTCTTCGACCGCACCGCGCTGCAGCAGCGAGGCGACCTCCCGATCTAGGGAGTCGGAGGCGCCCTAGAGGCCGCGGAGCGCGAGGAGCTGCGCGACCGCGACGACGGCCGCGGTCTCGCTCCGAAGCGTCCGCGGGCCGAGCGACACGACCGTTGCGCCGCGCTGGCGCGCCCAGGCGATCTCATTCGCCGTCAATCCGCCCTCGGGTCCGATGACGAGGGAGACGTCGCCATCCGCGCGAAGCCCCGCGCGCAGCGGCGTCTCGCGCTCCTCCTCCCATGCCACGACCACGTTCCGGCCGAGCGACCCGAAGAGGTCGCTCCAGGCCAGCACGTCGCCGATGGCGGGGACGCGCCCGCGCTTGGCGGTCTCCGCGGCTTCCTGCGCGATGCGCTCCCAGCGCGAGCGTTTGGCCGCCGAGAGCTCGCGCGCCACGCTGCGCTCGCTCGTGAACGGCTGGATGCGCGAGACGCCCAGCTGCGTGACGGCCTCGATGACCTCTTCGCTGTGGTCGCCACGCAGCAGCGGCAGCGCGAGGGTGACGAGGATGGGCAGCTCCGCCTGCGAGCGCCGCCGCTCCGTGACGTGACCGGTGACCTCCGAGGGCGTCACCGCGTCGAGCACGGTCTCGAGCTCCTCGCCCTCGTGCACCGCGACGACGCGCGCGCCGCGCGCAAGGCGCAGCACGGTCGCGATCTGCCGGGCCTGATCCCCGCGCAGCGTGACGCGCTCGCCGTCGAGCGCGTCCGCGCCTACGAA
>JACPOT010000059.1 GCA_016191385.1 Chloroflexota bacterium
CCAGTCGACGAAGATGTCACCGCCGTGGTCGCGCACGATGGCGCGAGAGATGTAGAGGCCGAGGCCGCTACCGCGTGTGCCACCTGCGGTCGTGAGCCGCGCGAACTTCTCGAACAAGCGCCAGCGTTCGCCCGGCGGGATCCCCGGGCCGTGGTCGCGCACCTCGACGACCGCGTTGTGGCGATCGCTCGAGACTCCGACGTTGACCTCGATCTGCGTGCCCACCTCGGAGTACTTCGCGGCGTTCGCCACGAGGTTGTGGATGACCTGCCGGATGCGGCGGTCGTCGCCGAGGACCATGAGCGGGAATTCCGCGCCGCGGACGATCGCCTTGTGCTCAGGGATGAACATGCCGCTGACGGCGTCCTTCACCAGAGCCGCGACGTCGAGCGGGCGCAGCGTGAGGCGGAAGCGCGCGGCCTCGAGGCTCGCGAGGTCGGTGAGGCCATCGAGGAGCGAGAGGATCTGATTCGCCTCGGCCGCGATAGCGGTCGCCTTCTTCGCGGCGGGATGGTCGGTGAGCTCGCGCGCCAGCACGCGTCCCGCCGCACCGATCGCGACGACGGGGTTGCGCACCTCGTGGACCAGGAGCGAGATGTACTCGGTCGCGCTCGTGATCGGAGCGGTCGCTGACGCGGTCGGGACCAACTCCGAGGCCGCACTCTTGATATCCCGCATGAGCCACGGGACCGCACCGCCGATCCCGATCATCAGGATCCCGTACAGGACGATCGCGATCGGAACGGTGGGCGTTGAGGTAGTGACGCTGACCCAGTAGTTGATCGCCGCCACGGCCGCACCGAGAGAAACGCCCGCTCGGGGCGAGACCGTCAGGGCGCCGACCACGACTGCGAGGCTCAGGAACGGCGGGAAGTCCGTATCGACCGCAATGGCGTACCGGCCGATGAGCAGGGCCGTGGCCGCCCCGACGAAAGCGAAGGAGTCTCGCGGCAGTCGGTGCCACGGAATGGCGCAGACAAGGAGCCCGGCAACGGCCCCCCCGAGGACCAGGAGGTCGAGGCGGCGGTCGGCGGTCAGGAGATAGGCGGTCCCCGCGAGCGCGGTGACCCACAGGATCGCCTGCAAGATCCGGCGGCGGATCAGGCCGTCGATGCCCGATCCGGTGGGCGGCCCCAGGCCGCTGAAGATGTCGGAAGCAAGCCGATCCAGGGCCGCGGTCGAGGAAACGCGCTGCATTCAGGCTCCTATGTAGCGATCTCCGCCAAGGCTCCCCTGGCGGGACGTGCTACCGCTAATGGTACTAGGGCATCCAAGTACGAGAGGTGGCTTGGCTACCCGCTCGTGCGATATGGGGCCTGGTAGGCCTTGGGGAACGGGGTCGGCTGGCTCGCCGCCTCATCGAGGTCTTCCATCTTGGACGAGCCGTCGAAGATCACGCCCTTCTCGATGGTGAGCGACGGAGTGATCACGTTGCCCTTGAGGCGGGCCGGGGGGTGCAGCTCGACCGAGGTCGAGGCCCGTACCGAACCCTGGATGACGCCCTCGCTTACGAGGGTGCCGCACGTGATGTCGGCGCTGATCCGCGCGGTCTGCGTCACGACGACAAGGTCGTTGGTGACGATCTGCCCGTCGAACTTGCCCTCGATGCGCACAGTGCCGGCGAACGAGAGCTTTCCCTCGAACTCCGAGCGGGGGCCGATGTGCGCACTGAGGTCCGAGGGGTTCGTGCTGTTCTGGCGCGCTGCAGCGCGCCCTTCCATCTCCTGGTCCATGACTTACCTCCTGCTGACTACGCGGTCGTTTCGGCCGCTTCGTGGCTGAGCTCGGACTTGGCCACCGAGACGACGCTGCCGCGGCTCGGGCCCGATCCCATGAGGACCTTGACGCGATCGCCGTCGTCCATCGACATGACGCGCGCCTTGAGGCCGCTCGAGGACACGACGACCTGGTCGCCTACCTGGAAGGACTGGCCGCCCGCGGCCCTGGGCATGGCGGTGGGACGCGATGGGGTCCAACTCGGTGCGGGGGCGGCGGTCTGCGCTTCCTCGCTCTCCTCCGCGACCATGCGCGACTGGCCGTGGAAGAAGACGCCCTTCTCGAAGCTGAGGGAGGGCGTGGTGACGTCGCCGCGGATCTTCGCCGGCTTGTGGAACTCCGCGGCGGTCTTTGCCTCGATGTTGCCGTTGATCTCGCCGGAGACGATGAGCGTTCCGCAGGTGATCTGAGCGTTCACGCGCGCGGTCTCGCTGACGATGAGCGTGTCGTTCGTCACGATCTCGCCCGTGAACGTCCCGTCGATCCGCAGAGTGCCTTCGAAGCTGAGCTTTCCGTTGAAGTCCGTGCCCGGACCGATGACGGTCCGCGGCTGGTCCATGGTCCCGGTAGCCGCTGGCGCCTGGGGTGAGCCTCGCAACACCTATTCATCTCCCCTTTCCCTCGAGCGGGAAGCAACTCTATAGCGCGTTCCCGGCTCGGCGTCGATGGTCTGTTCGCTAGGCCAGTCGGAGAAGCAGCAACAGGACGGTCACCACGGCGATGACGCTGCCGGCCACCAGAACCCCTGTCCCGGGCCCAAAGAGGACCACCGCGACCGCTAGCACGACGAACGCGCCGACGATCTGCCAGCGGTTGATCCCCCACCTGCCCCCGGCGCCCCCGGGAGCGGGCGGAGGCGGCAAGGCCCGCGCGGCGGGTGGCGTCTCGCGCCTGGGCGCTGGGGCTGCGGGCGCCGTGACGGCGGTCCCTCTGGCGGGCGCGGTCGCGTGCGGGACCGGCGCCGGCACGGGCGGAGCGGGCTCCGCGGCGGTGGCGCCCGCCCCGGCGATCTGCTCCGCGGTGAACTTCAGCAGATTCGTCACGTCATCGAGCGCGTCGTCCTTCGTCAGGTATCCGTCGGCGCCCGCCATGACCGCCCGGAGCGGCGTCGCGTCGCTCGTGTCACTCGTCAGCACGACGATGCGCGAGGTCGGCGAGGCCTGCTTGATCAGGGGGATGAGCTTGTCGGCCTCGTAGCCGGGGATGTGGTAGTCGAGCAGCACGACGGTCGGCTTGTGCTGCATCGCGATAGCGATGGCGTCGGGGCCGGTCATCGCGACCCCGGCGAGCGTGAACGTGCCGTCGGCCTTGATGACATCGGCCATCGCTTCGGCGAACAGCCCGTGATCGTCGACGACCTCGATCGTGATCGGCATCGTCGGCATCGTAATGCCAGCGTTCGCTTTGCTGGTCGCTCTTCCGTGTGTCCTTGTGGGCAACGGTGGGCTCGAACCACCGACCTTCTCCTTGTAAGGGAGACGCTCTGACCAGCTGAGCTAGTTGCCCGCGCGCCCCAGTTTAGGTGGTCATCAGGTCGTGACAGGCACCCAGGAGTGGTGTGGCGGCGGGAAGAGCCGGACGTTCCGGCCGGCGATCAGCAGGGCGTCCGCGAGGCCTTCGAGGCGACCGAGTTGCACCGCGAACCCGTCCATCCGCTCGCTGGATCGCTCCTCGTCAGAGCGCGGCTCGGCGCCGCGCCGGCTGAGGAGGTGCCAGAGCTGGAAGTAGTCGCGTGCGAGGTCGTCGGCGTAGGCGACGACCTGCAGCTCGTAACGGCAGCGGCTCAGCGCGAGGCTCGCGTACTCGAACGCCGTGAGCCGGCCGAGCGCGGCGAGAAAGTCGGCGCGGAGGCGGACCGTCTCCGGATCGGTGGCGGCTGCGCGCGATCCGCGGTAGCGAGCGCCGCGCACACGCGCCTCGCGCGAGAGGTCGCGGTGGCGCTCATCGAGGCGGCGGTGGATCCGCTCGCTGCGGGTCGCGTTCTTCGTCGTCCAGACGACCGGTGCGCGAGGAGGCATGTGCGATGCGAGCATACGGAACCACTTGAATGAGCCCGGCCTCGCGGAAGAGATCCTCTCGTCCGCCAAGACCATCGCCGTGGTCGGATATACCGGCAAGCCCTTCCGCCCCGTCACCACCGTGTCTGCGTACCTGCGCGAGCACGGCTATCGGATCGTCCCGGTGAACCCGCACCTGCGCGGTGCTGAGATCGACGGCGAGCGTGCGTACGACCGCCTGGTCGACATCCCGAAGGAGGTGAAGGTCGATCTCGTCGACGTCTTCCGGCGCGGCGAGTTCCTCGACGCGGTCGTCGACGACGCCATCGCCGCGGGCATCCCGGCCATCTGGTTCCAGCTCGATCTCCAGAACGTCGCCGCCGCGGAGCGAGCGGAGCGATCTGGAATGAAGGTGATCTGGGATCGCTGCACGGCGATCGAGCACCGCCAGATGGGCCGCGCTTAGAAGCGCCCGCGCGGCGTGACGGCCGTCTCCTTCGAGACAACCTCGCCGCGCTGCACCTGGGTCCAGAAATCGTCGATCTCGACCCGGGGGTTGATCGCGCGCACCTCCCCGATGAGGGACGCGATGTCGTGGAGCCGGTACGGCTTCGTGTTCACGCGCACGACGGCGTCGCGGCCGCGCGCGACCAGGTTGGGCGCGGAGACACCCCCGTGCGCGCCGGCGTAGCGCTTCGCGTCGACGCGCTGGAGCGAGCCGAGACCGACGCGCTGCTCGCGGACCAGCCAGGAGCGATGGACGAGATCGTTGCCTTCGATGCCGAGCGAGGTGAAGTAGAGGTGGTTGACGACGATCGCGCCATTGAGCGCGAGGAGCGCGATCCCGATCACGGTGAGCGCCGGATCGCCGCGACCCGCGGCGGCGAAGAAGAGGATGAGCAGTCCGGCGAGCGGGAACAGCGTGTACGCGGGCCACAGGAGCAGGGGGTCGGGCCGCACCGATCTCACTAACGCGAGCCTAGCGAGCCACGTCGATCGCGAGCCTGCGGCGGACGTCCTCCAGAGCGGTCGCGATCGGCGCCTTCAGCGCGGCGCGCTGGTCGTCCTCGAGGAGTTGATCAGGGCTGTCGATGGCGGCCAGCCGGTCGAGGTAGTGATCCGCGAGCAGCTTCAGCCCGTCGCGGATGGGCATCGGCTCGAGGGTCAGGCCCGCGGCATCGCTGGCGATGCGCAGCTCGAGCTCGGCCGCACGGAAGCAGTTGCGGCAGACGAGGACCGGACGGAGGCGTCCGTTGTCGATGACCCGCGTGGGGTGCGCGTCGGCGGAGATGTCCTCCGCGCGACACCGCGGGCAGCGGTAGATCGGCACCTTGAAGAGCCTAGTCACGCAGTTCGTCTGTAGACGCAAGCCCATACCGATCTGCGCCTTTATCCGGTATCGAATGGATGGTCTAATAGCGCGCATGGGCAAGGGGTGGTCTAAGGGACTGACCGCCGAGACGGACGCGCGCGTAGCGCGCGCGGCGGCGGCTCATCGCGGAAAGGCATACGTGCGCCGCACGCCGGTCGAAGTGTGTCGTTGGCGGGTGGGTGGAGTAAGAGGGGCCCGGACGCTTCCTCTTGAGTGGTCGCCGACGATGGCCTACGTCGTTGGACTGATGGCGACGGACGGTTGCTTGCTCTCGAAGCGAAAGCAACTGAACTTCAAGTCCGAAGACCGCCAACTGGTCGAGACATTCCTGACATGTCTTGGACGCCCCGCGCTCCCGAGTTCGGCGCGGACGAGGACGGGCAACGTCGTCTTCTTCAAGCAGTTCGGCGATGCCGCGTTCTACCGATGGCTTCAGTCGATCGGACTCATGCCGCGAAAGAGCCTGGTCCTCGGCGCGCTCGGTGTTCCCTCGGACCTGCTGCTCGATTGCGCTCGGGGTCTCCTCGATGGAGACGGCTCACTGGTCGACTACTGGTATGACGGCGGCGGCAAGGCAGCGGGCAGGAGGTACGAAGGTTTCAGTACGCGCTTCATTTCGGCGAGTCGTCCACACGTGGCCTGGCTGAGCGGGGAGCTGACGCGCATCGTCGGCGTGCGCGGCTTCATCACGCGACCGTCCCCTCCTCGCGGTTGCTGGGCGCTGAACTACATGATCCGAGAGTCCTGCGTCCTCCTTCCGCGGATCTATCCGACGTCTGACGTACCGAAGCTCGAGCGGAAGTGGGAAGTCTGGCGCGCATACGCCGCGCGTCACGGTCATCCTGCGACGCTCGAAGAGGTTGCCACGGATCGCGAGCTGGACAGCGCTCGCGCGGGCCGTGACACGAAGGGTCGCTTCGCGACCTTGTCCCGAAGGCCGTTCCCTGCGGCTCTGTCCGAGTAGAATGACCTCGCCCGCCGCCCTATCCCAATTGGCAGAGGAACATGCTTGAGGGGCATGCCAGTGTGGGTTCGAGTCCCACGGGCGGCACAGAAAGCGCCGGCACGCGCCGGCGTTCTTCATTTCGGGGAGAAGACCGCTCCCTGACCCGATCGCGCCTCACCGATCCGCATAGCGCGCACGCCGTGCAACGCGCACGCGCGCCGGAACGCATCGCGGTGCGCACGCGGGACGCCGAGCAGCAATCCATCGATCATCAGCGCGAGCGTCGCCTCATCGAGCCCCTCGGACCGGACGAGACCCTTACCGATGAAGTGCTCGCGGTTCCGCTGCATGCCGCCGAAGTCGGTCCCGGCCTCCGCGCGCTCGCGCGCGCCGGGCAGGAACTCGACCGCGCTCGCGTCGATGCGGACCTCGACCCCGGACGCGACAGCCATCTCGTGCGCGTGGCCGGCGAGCCCGAAGCCGGTCACGTCGGTCCCGGCGTGAAGCCCCGCGTCGGTCGCCGCGCGCGCTGCACCGCGATTGAGCGCAGCCATGCTCGCGATCGCGGACGCGAGATCCTCGACGCTGATCTGGCCGCGCTTGTGCGCGGTCGTGAGGATCCCGGTGCCGATCGGCTTCGTCAGCCAGAGCTCGTCTCCGACGCGCAGGTTCCCCTTGAGCAGCATCTTCTTCGGGTCGACCCGGCCGGTGACCGAGAGGCCGAACTTCGGCTCCTTGTCGATGACGCTGTGGCCACCGGCGATCACCCCGCCGGCCTCACGGACCTTGTCCGCCGCGCCGGAGATCAACCGGCCGAGCACGTCCTGGGGCAGATCCTCGGGCCAGGCGACGATGTTCAGCGCGAAGAGGACCTCGCCGCCCATCGCGTAGACGTCGGACATCGCGTTCGCGGCGCCGATCTGGCCCGAGGCGTACGCGTCGTCGACGATCGGCGGGAAGAAGTCGAGCGTCTGCACCATCGCGAGGTCGGGCGCGACGGACCAGACCGCGGCGTCGTCCGCGGTCTCGAGCCCCACGAGGAGCTCCGGCGGCATCGGCTGAGAGGCGAGAGGGCGCAGGACCTGCGCCAGTGGGCCGGGGCCCAGCTTCGCGCCTCAGCCGGCGCAGCTCGAGAGGGTCGTCAGCCTGATCTGTTCGCGGGTGAACACGAACGAAGGATAGGAGCCGCTAGCGGACCGGAAGCGGCGTGCGGATCGAGGTCCACCACACCCCGACCGCCAGTGCGATCAGGAACAGCGCGAGAGCAAGGTTCGCGAGCTGCCGCTCGCGGCGGAAGATCACGACCACCAGCAGCACGCCCGCGGCGACGATGAGCGCGAGCACGAGGATCACGAACAGCAGCTGAAGGCTCAAATGACGTTGTGCTCCCTCACGTGGTCGCCCTCCGCGAAGCGGCGGTGCGCGAGCGGTGAGATGTCGAGGGAGGTACGGCCGTCCGTGACGAGCTCGGCGATGAGCTCGCCGACCGCGGGAGCGTGCATGAGGCCGTGGCCCGAGAAGCCCGCCGCGACGATGAAGCCGTCGACGCCATCGACGCAGCCGAGGATGGGATGGCGATCGGGCGTGTCCTCGTAGAGGCCCGCCCATCCCGTGCGCACCGCCGCGTGCTCCAGCAGCGGCAGGCGTGCGAGGGCGCGCTCCACCACGGTCGGGACGAAGTCCCAGTTCACCGTCTCGTCGAACGCCGCGCCGTCCTTCGGATCGGCCATCCCGAGCAGCACGCCCGCGGACTCGCGGTGCATGTACAAGCTCGAGGCGAATTCGATCGTCAGCGGGATGGGATGGTCGAGGTCGACCGCATCCGTGACGAAGATGTGCCGGCGCAGCGGGCGGATGGGCAGCTCGATGCCCGCCAACGCGGCGACCTGCGCCGCCCAGGGGCCCGCGGCATCGACGACGCGCGCGCACGGGATGCTCTCGTCGCCGACCCGCACGCCGCGGATGCGACCGCCCTCGCGGTCGATGGCCGTCACCTCCGCGCCCTCGCGGAAGCGCGCGCCGCCGGCGCGGGCCTTCGCCACGAAGCCGTTCAGGATGCTGCTGGGGTCGGCGTGGCCGTCCTTCTGGCAGAACGTCCCGAAGCGCACGTCGTCGGTGACGAGCTCGGGGAAGATCGCGCGGATGCCGTCGCGGTCGACGCGCAGCGCCGGGACGCCCAGGCGCTGTTGCAGCGCGACCGACGCCTCGAACGGCTTCACGTCGCGCTCCTCGGTGATGAGGAAGAGATAGCCGACCTGCTGGAACTGGATGTCGACGTCGAACTCATCGGCGAATCCCTCGAACCGAGGGAGCGATAGCTGCGAAAGCCGGATGTTGATCTCGCTCGAGAACTGCAGCCGGATCCCGCCGGCGTTCTTGCTCGTCGATCCCGCACCCAGCGACGAGCGTTCGAGGACAACGACGTCGCGCACTCCGCGCTTGGTGAGGTGGTACGCGATCGAGGCCCCGATGACGCCGCCGCCGATGATCACGACATCGTGCGCGGCGGCGGGCACGGCCGGGATGGTATTCGTATCCTGCGGCCGATGTTCGACGCGACGCGCAGCGAATGGATCATCGACAAGACCGAAGCGTCGGCATCGCGAGGGATGGTCACCGCGGATCATCCCGCGGCCGCGGATGCTGCGCTTCAGGTCCTCAAGGAAGGCGGCAACGCGATCGATGCCGCGGTCACGGCCGCGTACGTGATGGGCGTCGCGGAGCCCGGCCTCAGCGGGATCGGGGGCGTGGCCGTGATGGTCATCCGCCTGCCGGACGGTCGAGAGACGGTGATCGACGGAAGCGGCATCGCGCCGCGCGCGGCGAAGGCGGAGATGTTCAAGACCGCCCGCGGGTCCGACGTGAAGGGGATGTACGGGTGGCCCGCTGTCGCAGGAGACGCGAACAACGTGGGCTACCTCTCGGCCGGCGTTCCGGGCATGGTCGCCGCGACCGCTCTCGCCCTCCAGCGATACGGGACCATCTCGCTCGCGCGCGCCATCGAGCCCGCCGTCGCGCTCGCGACCACGGGGGTCGAGGTCGACTGGCACGTCGCCCTCACCTTCACGCTCTACGCCGACCGGCTGTGGGCATACCCGGAGTCGAAGCGCACCTTCTATAAGGAGGGTGGTCTGCCCTACAAGCCGCCGACCACGCTGGAAGGCGGCGGCGACCGCATGGCCTTCCCCGACCTCGCACGGAGCCTCCGGACGATCGCGACGGAGGGCCCCGACGCGCTGTATCGCGGGACCCTCGCGAAGGCCATCGCCGAGGACATTCGGCGCGGCGGCGGGATCGTCACGCCGGCCGACCTCGCGTCGTATCACGCGCGCGAGCTGCCTGCCCTGAGCTTCGAGCACCAGGGCCATCGCATCGCGACGAACCCCGACTGCGGCGGCGGCATCACCGTCGCGGAGATGCTGAACATCCTCGACGGCTTCGACCTTGGATCGGTCGATCGCGCATCAGCGGGCTACTACCACCTCGTGGCCGAGGCGTGCCGCGCCGCGTTCATCGATCGCTTCGAGCACCTCGGCGATCCCGCGCAGGTCGACGCGCCCTTCGCTCGCCTGGCCTCGCGCGAGCACGCCGAGCGCGTGCGCGCGACGATCGACCCACGCGGCCGGCGTCGCACGGCGGTAGCGGCGGGAACGCGTGATGTTCCCAACACGACGCACATGTGCGCCGTGGACGCGTCGCGCATGTGCGTGTCGCTCACCTCGACTCTCGGGGGCGCGTTCGGATCGGCTGCCGTGATCCGCGGCACGGGGATCCTGCTGTCGAACGTGATGACCTGGTTCGATCCGCGGCCAGGGCGACCCAACTCGATCGCCGGCGGCAAGCGGATCCTCTGGGCGCCTTCTCCGGCGATCGTCTCGCGGGATGGGAAGCCCCGGCTCGCGATCGGCGGCTCGGGCGGGCGCCGTTTGATCAGCGGGACGGCCGAGACGATCCTCGACTTCGTCCGCGGCGACGGCCCACAGCACGCCGCAAACGGCGTCCGCGTTCACGACGAGGGCGGCCCGACGCTCGTCGACTCGCGCGTACCGCGCGAGGTGCGTGACGAGCTAACACGAATGGGCCACGACGTCGTCGTTCAGGAGGAGACACTCGGCACGGCGCCCTTCGGGCGCATCAACGCGATCGAGATCGATGGAGACCAGTTGCGCGGGGGTGTCGGCCGGCTGCGTGTCGCGATGGCGCAAGGCCTCTAGTGAACCGGCTGGCGCGGCCTCATGCAATAGAATCGATGGACTCCACGCCGACGTAGCCCAACTGGTTGAGGCGCCGTCTTCAGGAGGCGGTGCGCGCAAGCGCATGCGGGTTCGAGTCCCGCCGTCGGCACCGATTCGCGGATCTCGTGCCTTACGGAATAGTCGTCCCAGATCTTCCACTTGCGCTCCAGCTTCGGCACGTTCACCGAGGGATAGATCGCTGTTAGCAGGATCCGGGAGTCGCGCTTTCCGTACTTGACCCTGAAGTACTCCTTGCTCGGTGGTCGAGGTGGCCGCCGCTCTATGTAGCCGGAGGTCCCAAAGTGCGCGTCGATCCGGTGTTTGAGCCAGTCAACATGCGCGCGACTAGCGGACGTGAAGAAGACCCAGAGGCGCTCGTACACGTAGCCCGGATACGTCACGCGCGTCGGAGCGTGCGTAAAGTTCTGGATCGTTCCGTCGCCTTCTAGGAGACCTCTCAGCAATGGAGGCAGGAACCGGTCCGGCACATCGATCGCGCCGATGGTCAAGCTCTTCCGTGGCGTAAGGCCGATCGACTCGAGCCACCGATAGAAGGGCACGTCGCCGAACTGAGTGAAGTACACGACGTTCCCTGTTCGCGTCCTTGCGCTACTGACGTTCGGGATCCTGCCCAGGCAGGTCAGAAAGGTCTCTACAAGGTCCTTGTCCGCGGACTTGAAGTTCAGATGACGTCGATCCGAGATGAGGCAGCCGTCCGTCGCCATCAGGCCGACCACGTAGGCCATGTCGTCAGACCACTCGAGGTCGAGGGTTCGCGCGGAGCCGCGTCGATGTCGGCGATCCAGCTCGGGTGGAACGTGCCGCTGGTATGTGAGCCCACGATGCGAAGCGGCGTTATTTGCCTCGAACCGGCGGCGACGGCCGCGGTGATGCCGGATCACATAGAGGATCAGGGACTGCCGCGAGAGGAACGCGTTGCGGAAAGACTCGCGGTTGCCGGCCCAGAGCTCCTCGCCGCTACGGATCCGTCCAATGGTCCGCAGGATCGTGCGCCAGAGTGCGACGCGTAGAGAAGAGCGCGTCGAGCTCGATGAAAGGCACGCCCATCTTCTCCGCGAGCCGACGCCCGAAGGTCGTCTTCCCCACACCCGACCCGGAGCCGAGGACATTGACCCGTCTCAACGCCGCGGAGCGCTCTTCACGTACCAGTCCTCGACATCCCAGAACCTTTGCGACGGCTCGACGATCTGCGAGATCTTCACGCCTCTGACCGTCACGAGCTGCGCGTAGAGGTAGTCCGCGAAGTAGAGGAACAGGACCGGCACCTCGGTGGCGATCGTCTGGAACACCGGCTCGTACAGCGCGCGCCGACCCTCGCGGTCCGCGGTGCGCCTCGCCGCCTCGAGGTTGCGGTCCATCGGCAGGGTCGAATAGCCCGAGAAGTTGTACCCGGGGTCGCGCGTCTGGCTCGAGTGGAAGAACGGATACGGGTCGGGGTCCGCGGCGCTGGTGATCCCGACCAGGAGCGCGTCGAAGTCCCGCGGGCGCGCGACCGTGTCGAGCAGCTCATCGAAGGGCACCGCGCGCAGCTCGGCCGCGATCCCGACACGCAGCAGGTCGGAGACGATCTCCGACGCCGCGTTCAGGCGCGGCGGCTCCTGCGACGTCGCGATGGTGAAGCGCAAGGTGACGCCCGCCTTGTCGCGGATGCCGTCGCTGTTGCTGTCCTTCCACCCGGCCGCGTCGAGGATCGCGTTCGCCGATGCCGGGTTGTAGACGTAGCGTTGGATCTCCGTCGGATACGCCCAGGACGAGGGCGGTACAAAGGTATCGGCGACGCGGCCGCGCCCGTCGATGGCGACGTCGAGGATGCGGCCCCGGTCGATCGCCGTGGCGATGGCCTGGCGCACCGCGCGCTCGCGGAAGGCTGCCTTCTCCGGGCGGACGTTGAGGAAGAGGGCCGTGAAGTCCTGGGACGGATATGAGTAGACGGCGAGGTTACGCAGTGCGCGGGCGCGCTCCGCGTCGATGCTCGAGACGCCCGCGACGCCGTCGAGTTCGCCGCGCGCCAGCGCGCTCAGCGCTTGCGCGCTGTCGTCGAAGGAGCGCAGCACGATGCGATCGAGGTACGGGCGGGACCTCTCGGGACGCGTGCGGTAGAAGTCGAGGTTCGCGGTGAGGTGGATCTCGCGGTCGTCGGCCTCGGCGAACTTGAACGGGCCTGTGCCCACCGGAGAGCTGTCGAACTGATCGCCCGGGAGTGCGAGATATCCGACCGCGCCCAGGAGATGCGACGGCAGGAGCGGGAAGGTGGTGTTCGCCGTGAAGGGTCCGTATGGCCCGGGGAGCGTGAACCGCACGACCTTCGAGCCCACGCGCTCCGCGACCACGCCGCGGAACGCTTCGGCGTACGGACCGCGGTAGGCGCGATCCTGGAAGAGACCGACGGTGTAGACGACGTCGTCCGCGATGACAGGCTTTCCGTCGTGCCAGCGCGCGTCGTCGCGGATCTCGAAGGTCCACTCCTTCCCGTCCGCGCTCACCCGGACGGCGCTGGCGAGGTCCGGGACGATCTCGCCCGAACGGTCCGCCCGCATGAGCCCGGTGAAGACGAGCCGCGCGACGTCCTGGTCCACCGCCGTCGTCGCGAGGATGGGGTTGAGGTGCCGACGACCGCCGACGACGCCTTCGACGTAGCTGCCGCCGACCGCCGGGACCGTCGGAGGACGACCCTGCTCGGACGCGACGGCCCACGCGCTGGTCGCCGCGAGAAGGAGGACGAGCGCGACGACCGTGAGCTTGTCGCGGAGGGTCACGTGCCCGCGGCCCCAGCGCCTGCGGCTCTCACAGCGAGGGTCTAGCCGCCGCTACGTGCACCCACGAGCGAGATGAGCACGAACACGGTCGCGAGCACGATCGTGAGGCGGAAGAGCACGCGCTCGAGGCCGCGCCGGCTTCGGTACGCCGTCGATTCGCCGCCGAACGTGGAAGACAGCCCCGTCCCGCGCGCCTGCAGCAGGATCGAGGCGCCGACCGCGATGGCAATGACGATCTGCGACACCTGGAGAAACTCCATCGGAGACCTCAGTCTAGCCCATCAGCGCGGGCGATAGATCCACTGAGATGCGATCGTGCGGTCGAGCACGTAGCGATCGAGGATCGCGCGCACGAGGTCGGGATGCCATCGGGCGCGCTCGTATGCGGGTGCGACGTCGAGCCGTGACAGATCCGCCTCGCTGACGACCGCGACGAAGCGCCCTTGCTCGACCGCCGCGACGAGCCGATCGCCCTCGTTGAAGGAGGCTCCGGAAGCGCGAAGCCGCGACCACAGGAAGAGGTCGTCGACGATCGGCTCGCGGCCGGCCGCCAGCAGAAGCCCGGAGTCCTCGACGAGGGCAGGGCCATCGGGCAGCGCGCGCACGGCGTCGATCCGCGCGGGGTCACCCCACGCGCCGGTACGTGCTCCCCCACCCGGCACGATGCCGAAGGGATCCAGCACGAGCGCCCCCACGGCCAGCTGCGCGGCGAAAGCGAACGGAACGAACGCGCTGCGGCCCAGCCGCGGCGCGGCACCCGAGAGGGCGAGCGCTGCCGCCGCGGAGAGGTCGAGCAGGTAGTTGATCGTCGCGCCTTCGCGGCCGCCGAGGACCACGATCCCGATCGCTCCGGCGAGATATGCCGCGGGAGGTCCATGCGCGGCGACGCCACCGATGGCGACGATCGCGCCCATCGCGACGACGCCCGCGAGGACCAGAAGACCGACCTGTCCCGCGTCCCAGGGCAACGCGTTCCACGTGACGACGTGCAGCCAGAAGGCCTTGCCGCCCGCCAGCGGGAACGATGGCCCCATCAGGGCGAGGCTCGACGCGATGACGCCGACGAGGACCCCCGCGAGGTAGCCCGATCCGGCGCCCGGCCCGCGGCGCACCGACCACACGGCCAGCGCGACCGCGGGCAGCGCGGCGGTCGGCTTCGCCCACAGGGCCGCACCCATGAGGATCCCTCCCGCGAGGCCACGACCCGGTGAGGCACCGAGCGAGAGGACCGTGGCCACGGTGAGAGCGAGCGCGAGCATGTCGGGCTTCACCGCGGCACCCCACACGGTCACCGGTACCGTCGCGACCCACGCCGCCGCCAGGGCGAAGGCTACGAGCGCACCACCACGCCGCGCGCGCCAGGCGATGGCACCCGCGACGAGGGCGGCCGCGGCGATGCTCGCGATCCGCCCGGCCACGAAGGGATCGCCGAGAGCCGCGATGCGGAAGTACAGCGGCGGGTAGTTGGCCGCGGTGAAGATCGGCCGCAGCGGTCCCTCGGCGAGCGCGGCGCCGCTCGCGTACTCGAGCCCATCCCGTGACAGGAGCGCGGCGTGCGCGACCGCGCCCTCGCCGTACAGCACCGGGCCACTCAGGGCGACGGCCCAGATCCACCGCGCGATCGCGGCGGCCGCCAGGAGTCCGGCGATCGCGGCGAGGGTGACCCAGCGCGCGCGCACGGCCGTCATGCGCGCGGCCGGAGGAGGCTCCTCCCGGTCATCCGATCCGGCGCGGGGACGTCCATGAGCTCGAGCAGCGTCGGCGCGATGTCGCAGAGCCCGCCATCGCGAAGCGCTCGCGTTCCGCCCTCCGCGACGAGCACGACGGGGACGGGGTTGGTGGAGTGCTGCGTGTTCACTCCGCCATCCGGGAAGAGCATCTCCTCGACGTTCCCGTGGTCCGCGGTGAGCAGGACGCAGCCGCCGCGCGCGAGCGTGGCATCGACCACCGTCCCGACCGCGCTGTCCGTCGTCGCCATGGCGCGGATCGCCGCCGGGATGTCGCCGGTGTGTCCGACCATGTCGGGATTCGCGAAGTTCACGATCACGAAGTCGTGAGCGCCCTGCGCGATCGATGCGGCGACCGTGCGCGCCACCTCGGGTGCGCTCATCTCGGGCTTCCTGTCGTAGGTCGCCACCTTCGGCGAGGGGACCAGGACGCGATCCTCGCCCGGGAAGGGATCCTCACGCCCGCCGTTGAAGAAGTACGTGACGTGCGCGTACTTCTCCGTCTCCGCGGCGTGCAGCTGGCGGAGCCCGCGATCGGCGAGGATGGCCGCGAGCGGCGTCAGCGGCTGCTGCGGGAACGCGATGCGAGCGCCGGGCAGGTCCACCCTGAGGTCGGTCATCGTGACGAACGCCTCAAGGCGCGGACGCCGCGTTATGGCGTACCCGCTGAAGCCGTCCTGCATGAGAGCGCGCGCGAGCTGGCGCGCGCGGTCGGGCCGGAAGTTGAAGAAGATGACCGCGTCGCCATCCTCGACACGCCGGCCGTCGCCGACGACGCGCGGCTCGAGAAGCTCGTCGCGGCACTCCGCGTTCGCGTAGCACTCGCCGACCGCAGCCTGCGGTGTGGCGGCTCGCGGAGCGTCGGCGTCGACGATCGCGCGCCAGGCGTGCTGCGTCCGGTCCCAACGTTCGTCGCGGTCCATCGCGTAGTAGCGGCCCTGGATGGTCGCGATGGGCGCCTTCACCTCGGGCAGCAGCGAGAGCGCGCTGCGCGGAGGCATGTCCCGCCCGTCGAGGAAGCAGTGGTACGCGACCGCGTTGACCTTCTCGCGCCGCGCGAGCTCCGCGAGCGCGTTCAGATGCGCGAGGTCGGCGTGTACGCCTCCGGTGGAGAGGAGCCCGAGGAGGTGCAGCGTCCCGCTCGGCCGCACCGCGCGGCAGGCGCCGACGAGCGCTTCGTTCGTGAAGAAGGACCCATCCCCGATGGCGTCGTTGATGCGCACCAGCTCCTGGTACTGGATGTAGCCGGCGCCCATGGTGAGATGACCGACCTCGCTGTTGCCCATGACGCCATCGGGCAGTCCGACCGCGCGGCCGCTGGCCTCGAGCCGTGCCTGCGGAAAGCGGGCGAACAGCGCGTCGAGCCGCGGCGTCCGCGCGAGGCGCGCCGCGTTGCCCGGTCCCGCCGGCGCGATGCCCCACCCGTCGAGCACGCAGAGCACGACCGGCCGGTAGGTCACCGGAACGCGGCGACGATCGCGGAGAACTGACCCGCGTCGAGCGACGCGCCGCCGACGAGCGCGCCATCCACGCCGTCCGCGCGCGCGAAATCGAGCACGTTGGCGGCCGTGACACTGCCGCCGTACATCACGGTGAACGCGTCGGCGTCGAGGCCCAGAGCGGCGAGCTCGTAACGGATGCGCGTGATCGCGTCGCCGGCCTGCCGCCCGGTCGCGGCCTCGCCGGTCCCGATGGCCCAGATCGGCTCGTACGCGATCGCGAGTGTCGCCGGCGTGACGAGCCCCGTGCGGATCACGCCGATGCCGCGATGCACCTGCCGGCTGATGACCGCGTCCGTCTTGCCACCGCGGCGCTCCTCCAGCGATTCGCCCAGGCAGAAGATCACGCGCAGCTCGTGCGACAGCGCGGCGGTCGCCTTGGCGGCCACGCGCGCGTCGTCATCTCCTTGATCGCGCCGCACCTCGGAGTGCCCGACGATCGCGCCATCGGCGAGCCCGGCCAGCATCGGCGCCGAGATCTGTCCGGTATGCGCGCCCTTCGGCTCCCAGTGGACGTCCTGCGCGTAGATGCGGACGGCCGCACCACCCAGAGCGATACGCACCTGCGGCAGCGCCAGATACGGAGGCGCGATACCCACCTCGACGTCGCCGCCATCGATCGCCGCGACGCCGCGCGCGAGCTCGAGGGCGCCATGCACCGAGGTCGGATTCATCTTCCAGTTGCCGACGACCAGTCGCCCCCTCATGTGCGCTCGTCCGCGCGGTCGCGGTCGCGATGCTCGACCGTGATCTCGCCCGGCCAGAACGTCTTCACCGCGCCCGCGACCTCGTCCGCGATGGTCACCGAACGGTGGCGCCCGCCCGTGCAGCCGAACGCGATCCCCAGGCGCGCCTTCTTCTCCTCCTCATACCGCGGCATGAGCTCGCGCAGGAAGGGGATCACGTGCCCCATGAACTTCTTCGTTGCCCGATGGTCGAGCACGAAGCGTCGCACCGGCTCGTCGCTCCCCGAGAGCGCCTTGAGCTCCGGTATGTAGAAGGGGTTCTGCATGAAGCGGACGTCGAAGACGAGGTCCGCGCCCTGGGGGATCCCGTACTTGTATCCGAAGCTCGTGACGTGGACGAGCATGCCGCTCGTCCCTTCGCCGTAGAGCGAATGAAGGGTGTCGCGCAGGTCTTTCACGCTGAGGTGGGTCGTGTCGATGACCTTGTCGGCGCGCGCGCGCAGCTCCACGAGCAGCCGGCGCTCCTCCGCGATCGACGGCACGACGCCGCCCGGCGTCTCGAGCGGATGCCGATGGCGCGTCTCGCTGTAACGGCGGATGAGGACCTCGTCGCTCGCGTCGAAGAAGAGGAGGTGTGGAGGCCGCCCCTCCTTCTTCAGCTGCTCCAACACGCGCACGGCGTCCTGGAACAGGGGCCCGCTGCGGACGTCGATGACGAACGCGACCTTCGCGTACCCGGCTTCGCCGCACACGCGCAGCGCGTCGGGGATGAGCGCGGGCGGAAGGTTGTCGAGGGTGTAGTAGCCGATGTCCTCGAGGACCTTGATGGCGATGCTCTTGCCGGCGCCGGAGAGGCCGGTCATCACGATGAAGGGGTGCGCCACTGCAGGGAGTGTGATCGCTAGCCGGGCACCACCTGGCTCAAGACGAAGCTCGTGATGCTCACGATGAGGCCGCCGAGGATCGCGGAGACGAGGCCGTCGACGTGGAATCCGACCGGCAGCAGGCTGAGGATCACCAGTATCAGCCCGTTGACCACGATCACGAACAGCCCGAGCGTCGCGCACGTGATCGGCAGTGACAGCAACAGGAGGATCGGCTTCACGAACGCGTTCAGCAGGCCGAACGCGACGGCCGAGATGAGCAGCGCGACGATGTAGTCGGTCTGCGGGTCGGCCACGAACCCGGCGCCGGTGACATTCAGGCCGGGCACGAGGAGCGTGGCTACCCACAGCGATGCCGCCGTCGCGACCGTGCGGAGCAGGAAGGTCATCGCTGCGATGCTAGTGCTGAGCGACCGTGCCGTGCACGCGCACATACCGGCTGCGCGGTCACTCGACGAAGATCTCCACGCGGTCCTCGTCGTCGTTGATGTCGACGATGCGGCCGGCGCTCTCGACCTCCTTCAGCAGCTCGTCGAGGTCGATCCCGAACTTCTGCAGATGACCGCGCACGAGCCCGCTCGCGCCGAGCTTCATCTTCCCGATGCGCGCGATGGCGAGGGGGATGGCGACGTTGACCTTCTGCTTGCCGTGCTCGCTGACCCGGATGCGCAGGATGCGCCCGCGCGACGGCGCTTCGCCCGAGCGCTCCGGCGGCCAGCGTGGCTGGGCCGTGGACGTCGGCGCGTCGAGGGCGGCCGCGGCGTCGTCGACGCTGAGCTCGCCGCGAGCGAGCCGCGCGAGGACGTCGCGAACGTCGCTCTGCGGCGCCGTCGGCGGCGCCGTCGGCGCCGTCTGTTCCGCTGCCGGGTCTTCCGCGAGCTCGCCGTCGCCCGATCGCTTCAGGCTGAGGTCGCCCGAGACGGACTTGATGCGGATGCGCGGCCCGCCACTCCCGATCGTGATGCGCCGGTCACGACGGTCGGTCTTCTCGATCCGTGCCTCGAGGCGCCCCTGCACCTCGACGTCGCCCGACAGGGTCCTGTGCTCGACCTGGAAGCCACCAGGCGCGAGACCGAGCTCGATGTCGCCGCTCACGGTCTTCACGCGGACCTCGCCGTCGGCCTCGGAGAGCACAGCGTCGATCTCGACGTCACCGCTCACCGAGACGACGTCGCGGAGACGCACGCGGGAGCCGCGCACGTCGAGGTCCCCGCTGACCGAGTTCGCTTCCAGCTGCCCCGCGTAGCTGCGCACGCCGATGTCCCCGCTCACCGTCCGGACCCGCAGCGGACCCTGAACGCTCTCGATGGTCACATCGCCGGAGGCGCTGCTGACCTCGAGCGGTCCACGCGTTCCGGTGACGGCGATCTCGCCGCTCACGGATGTCACGTGGAGCTGCGCTTCGCGGGGCACGGTGACGTCCATGTCCACGGCCACGCGGCCGTCGCGGAACAGGTCCAGCCAGCCGCGCTCCTGCTGATAGAAGCGGGGCTCGATCACGTAGTCGTCGCCGGTCTGCGCGATGTGGACCTCGACGTTCTCGAGCATCCGTTTCGCGCGATCTTCGCTCGCGCCGCGGACGCGCTTGCGCGCCTTCAGCGTGATGGCATCGGCCTCGCCCACGGTCACGCGTGTCTCACCCGAAACGTTGTTGACGCGGAGGCGCGGCACGCCTGCGACCGTGACCCGCTCCTCCACCGTCTCGCTCGCGGTATCGCGGGCCGCGCGGGCGTGGTCGTGCTCGGGCATGTACTCCTTGTGCGCGGCACCTCATCGAATGTCAAGGCAAACTCATCGTCGTGTGATCGAGATCACATAACGGTGAGGAGGCCCGGCTAGCCGGTCGCTCCGAGGCTCTGTTTGATGCGCTCCGCCAGCGCCGGCCCGACGCCGCCGACGGCCGCCAGATCGCCGGTGGTGGCTTCGCGGATCCCCTTCACCGAGCCGAACGCCCGCAGGAGGGCGCGCTTTCGCGCGGGTCCCACGCCCTCCACCTCGTCGAGGATCGAGCGAACGGCTCGCTTCGAGCGCACCTTCTGGTGGTAGGTGACCGCGAACCGGTGGGCCTCGTCGCGGACGCGCTGGAGCAGGTGGTACGCCGGCGTCTCCGGGGCGAGCGGCACCGGATCGCCCCGCTCGGGGACGAACACCTCTTCGGGCTTCACGCGCATCCCGCCGTCCTCGGCGGCGTGGCGCTTCTCCTTGGCCAGCGCGATCACCGGGATCTGCAGCAGGCCGAGATCGGACAGCGCGGCGCGCGCCGCGGCGAGCTGGCCCTTCCCGCCGTCGATGACCATCAGGTCCGGCGTCGGCCAGCTGTCCTTCTTTGACCCCTCGGTCGGGGGGACCCCTTCCTCGGGCCCGGGTGCTCGACCTCGACGCTCCGGCGCCTCGGTCTGCGCGCCCGGGGGACGACGGGAAAAGCGACGACGGATGGTGTCGCGCATGTTGGCGAAGTCGTCGTTCCTGTCCCCGACCTTCGCGCGGAAGCGGCGGTACTGCTGCGGTGCCGGCCGCCCATCTTCGAAGACGACCATCGAGCTGACCACGTCCGTGCCCTGGACGTGGCTCACGTCGTAGCACTCGATGCGCGTCGGCGGCCCCTCGATGTCGAGGTGGTCTCGCAGTGATGCATACAGCAGCTGCAGCGCTTCCTGCGTCTTGCCGCGGTCCGCGAGCCACCGCACCCGCTCCTGCTGCAGCGACCCCTCCGCGTTGCGCGTCGCGAGCTCGACGAGGTGGCGCTTCTTCCCGCGCTGCGGCACGAACAGCCGCACGCGTCCGCCGCGGCGTCCTTCGGCGAAAGCGACGAACGCGTCGGCATCGGCGAAGACCGTCCGCGCGACGATCTCCGGCGGGATCGTCGCGGCTCCGACGTAGTACTGGCGCAGGAACGAGCCGAGCACCTCGCTCTCCGACGCGCCCTCGGCGCCCTCGAGGAAGAAGTGGTCGCGCCCCACGATGGTGCCTTCGCGCACGCGGAAGATCTGCACCGCCGCGTCGGCGTCCTCGAGCGCCACGCCGAAGACGTCGAGGTCATCGCCCGCGTAGGCGTGCACCTCCTGGCGCTCGACGGTCCGCTCGATCGCGCGCAGCCGGTCGCGCAGGTCCCCGGCGCGCTCGTAGTCGAGGGTCTCGGACGCCGTCGCCATCTCCGTGCGCAGCTCGCGCACGAGCGGCCCGTAGCGGCCTTCGAGGAACAGGACGCTGCGCTCGATGCCCGCGCGGTACTCGCCCGCGGTGACCTTGCCCACGCACGGAGCGGCACAGCGCTTCAGGTGGTAGAGGAGGCACGGGCGGCCACCGGGCAGCGCCGACGGCGGCACCGTCTTCCCGCGGCCCTCCTCGTCCTGGACGATCGTGAGCTTGCAGGTGCGGTAGGGGAAGAGCTTCTGGAGCAGGTCGAGGGATCCGTCGACGGACTTCGCGTTCGCGTATGGCCCGAAGTAGCGCGCGGTGCGGTCGCCGAGCTGCCGCGTGCGCAGGATCCGCGGGAAGTCCTCCCCCAGCGTGACCTTCACGTAGGGATAGGACTTGTCGTCCTTGAGCCGGATGTTGTAGCGGGGCCGGTGCTGCTTGATGAGGTTGGCCTCGAGAAGGAACGCCTCCGAGATGCTCCCGGTGACGACGTGATCGATGCGCTCGGCGCGCTCGACCATGCGCACGTGGCGCACGTCGAGGCTGGGACCGAAGTACGAGCGCACGCGGTCGCGGAGGACGTCGGCCTTCCCGACGTAGAGGACCCGCCCGCGGGTGTCCTTGAAGAGGTAGACGCCGGGAGAGGTCGGGAGGGCCGCGACCTGTGCCGCCAGTCCCTCCCTATTGCGCGATGCGGTGCCCATCCAGGCAGCATAGGAAAGGAGAGCGGCTATGATCCCGACTGGCAAAAAGCCGACTGCGGAGGATGGGACAGGTGGCGACCAAGCTCGCTCGGCGGTCGGTCCAGTCTGTGGATCGCGCGCTCGACCTCCTGGAAGCGCTCGCCGCGTCCGAGAGTGAGGTGAGCATCACGAAGCTCGCCGACCGCACGTCGCTCCACGTCAGCACCGTGCACCGCCTCCTCACGACGCTCCTGCGCCGCGGCTACGTCCGCCAGAACCCCGACACCAGCCGCTACTTCACCGGCACGAAGCTCGCGACCCTGGCCGGATCGGCGTCGCGCTTCAACGAGCTGCGCCACCAGGCGCGCCCGGTCCTGCGAACGCTGACCGAGCAGACGCGCGAGACGTCCAACCTCGTGGTCCTCGACGACGTGATGGCCGTGTACATCGAGACCGTCCCGAGCCCGCAGATCGTGCGCATGTTCACGACGCTCGGGAACCGCGTGCCGCTGCACGCGACGGGCGCGGGCAAGGCGCTCCTCGCGTGGCTCGCGCCCGACAAGCGTGACGCCCTGGTGGACCGCCTCGAGCTGCGCGCTCACACCATGCACACCATCGACGAAAAGCCCGCGCTGAAGCGCGCCCTCGACGAGATCCGCGAGCGCGGCTACGCCGTGGACGACGAGGAGTTCGACGAGGGCGTCCGCTGCGTCGCCGCCGCGATCGGACCGATCGGCAACCCTGTCGCGGCGATCTCCGTGTCGGCGCCCGCGAGTCGCATGACGCGGCAGCGCTGCGCGGAGCTCGCCCCGCTCCTGCGGCGCGCCGCGGCGGACCTCACCGAGGCGATGCGCGACCACGCGCGCGCCTGATGGAGCAGATCGACCCGACAGCGGTCCTGCTCCAGATCACGCTCATCTTCGCCGCCGCGAAGGTCGGCGGCGAGATCGCGGTACGCCTCGGCGGCGTGGCGCTCATCGGTGAGATCGTGGCCGGGGCCGCGCTCGGGCCGCATGCGCTCGGGTGGATCCGCGAGGACGCGATCGCGGTCGGGCTCGCCGAGCTCGGTGTCGTCGTCCTGCTCTTCAGCGTCGGCCTCGAGATGGACTTCGGGCAGCTGCGCGACGTCGGCGCGCGCGGCGTCCTCGTGGGCAGTGTCGGGATCGTCCTGCCGTTCATCGCGGGCGCCGGGCTCATGTTCGCCACGGGCCAGCAGACCATCACGGCGCTCTTCGTCGGGACGGCCCTGGTGGCCACGAGCGTCGGGATCACGGCGCGCGTCCTCCAGGACGTCGGCCTCATCGGCGAGCAGGAATCCGTGATCATCCTCGCGGCCGCGGTCGTCGACGACGTCCTCGGCCTGCTCGTTCTCGCTGTCGTCACCGGGATGGGCCAGGGCGGGTTCGACGCGCTCCGCCTGGGCATCCTGGTCGTCGAGACCCTGGTGTTCGTTGGGCTGCTCCTGACGATGGGCCGCTTCGTGATGCGTGACCACGGACATCGGGTCAGCTACCTGCGCATCCCGCACGGCGCTCTCTCGTTCGCCCTCCTCGTGTGCCTCGTGAGCGCTCTCCTCGCGGGCGTCATCGGGCTCGCCGCGATCGTCGGCGCGTACCTCGCCGGGCTTCTCGTGGCGGAGCTCTCCGACGAGCTCGAGCTCAAGCGCGACATGGAGCCCATCCGCGCACTCCTCGTCCCGTTCTTCTTCGTCCTCACCGGCGCGCGCTTCGACCTCGCGGCGTTCATTCAGCCCTCGGCGCTGGCGATCGGGATCGTCCTCACCATCCTCGCGATCCTCACGAAGCTCGTCGGCTGCGGCCTGGCGATGTGGGGCACCACGCTGCGATCCGCGGTCCGCGTCGGCGTCGGGATGGTGCCGCGTGGCGAGGTCGGGCTCGTCGTCGCGTCCCTCGGCCTCGCGGCGGGCGTGATCGACGGCGGGCTCTACGGAGCCGTGCTGATGATGGTCGCGGTCACGACCCTCGCGGCGCCGTTCCTCCTGCCACCGGCGTTCGCGTTCCGCGGCGGCCGGACGTGACGGCCGCCGTGAACATCGCGGACCTCCGGCTGCAGGCCGAGCGCCGGTTGCCGCGCGCGGTCTTCGACTACATCGACGGCGGCGCGGAGGACGAGGTCACCATGCGGGCGAACACGCAGGCGTTCCGCGACGTGACGCTGCGCCCGCGCGGCGCCGTGGTCACGAAGGAGTGCGACCTCTCGACGACCGTTCTCGGCACGCGGCTGGCGCTGCCATTCCTGCTCGGCCCCGTGGGGAGCACCCGCCTCTTCTATCCGCGCGGAGAGATGCGCGCGGCCGAAGCCGCCGCCGCGGCGGGGACCGTATACGCGCTCTCCACTCTCACGGGCAGCAGCATCGAGGACGTTCGCTCCGCCTCGAGCGGTCCGCTCTGGTACCAGCTGTATCTGGTGGGCGGGCGCGAGGTCGCCACGGCCGCGATCGCGCGCGCTCGCCGCGCGGGCTACTCGGCGCTGGTGGTCACCACCGACACTGCGGTCGCCGGCTTGCGCGAGCGCGACCTGCGCAACGGCGTCATCGAGCTCGTCGGGAGCGACCTGCTCGCGCGCGTGCCGCACACGCTCCAGTTCCTCGCGCGCCCGCGGTGGCTCGCGGGCTTCCTGCGGGATGGCGGGATGATGAGCTTCCCGAACGTCGTGATCGACGGGAAGCCGATGCGCTACGCGGACGTCGGCGCGATGCTCGAGCGGGCCGCCGTGGGGTGGGACGACTTCGGCTGGATCCGCGAGGCGTGGGGCGGACCGATCGTGGCGAAGGGCGTGCACACCGGAGAGGACGCGGAGCGCGCCATCCGTGCGGGTGCCGATGCGATCGTCGTCTCGAACCATGGCGGCCGGCAGCTCGATGGGGTCGCTGCGACGCTGCGCGTCCTTCCGGAGGTCGTGGCCGCGGTCAATGGGCGTGCCGAGGTCTTTCTGGATGGCGGGATACGCCGCGGGAGCGACGTCGTGAAGGCGCTGTGCCTGGGCGCGAACGCGGTGCTGATCGGCCGCGCGTACGCCTACGGCCTCGGAGCGGCCGGCGGGCCCGGTGTGTCTCGCGCGATCGAGATCCTGCGCACGGACATCGTCCGCACGCTCAAGCTGCTGGGTTGCTCCTCGGTCGCGGGCCTCGGGCGCGAGTTCGTCGACGTCCCCGCGGCGAGCGCTCAATCCGGGTGATGCACTCGCCCACTGCTGTTGGCGAGCCTCCCCGCAGGCATAGGCCGACGGCAGCCCCGGTGGCTTGGGCACGGGCTATGCTGTTGACCGCCGTCAACACTACGCCGTAGACGAATGCGGCACCCGAAGAAGGAGGTCCAGGCCGCCCTTGAAGAGATCGTCGCCGATGGCTGGTTCTCGATCGAGGTGGGCCATGGTCATTGGGCCGTGCTCAAGTGTGGCCATGGTGGACGCGACGGTTGCCAGATCTGGGTCAATGCGACGCCACAGAACCCAGGAAGCCACGCGGACAAGTTGGTCCGACTCGCCGCCAGGTGCGCGCACCGGCGCGTTCCGGAGGAGCACGAATGAGTGACCACAGCTTTGCATTGCAGCTCAAGGGCGATGCCCTGTCGGATGACGAGGCCGCCCGACTCTATGCCGCCCTGCCCGACGCAACGGTCGGCTCCCGGGATGGTGTCGTCATCGTCGAGATCGACCGTTACGGTCCGACATTCACTGATGCCGTCGTCGGCGCGATCCTCGACATCGAGCGCCTGGGGCACGAGGTGCTGGAGGTCGATCCTGAGGATCTGGTGTTCGCGACGGAGATCGCGCAACGGACCGGTCGCACGAAGGAGAGCGTGAGGCTGCTTGCCGAGGGCGAGCGCGGTCCGGGCGATTTCCCCGCGCCGGTGAGGACGATCAGTGGGCATCGGTTGTGGCGTTGGGCCGACATCGCGGCATGGTTCGCCGAGTACGAGGGAAAGCACGCACCTCACATCGCGCACTACTCCACCGCTGTGGGAATGATCAACGGGGCGCTCGCCCTGCGGCGAGGGATCTCGCAGCTGCCAACTGTCGAACGCGAAGCAGTCGGACTCCTCATTCGTGAAAGGGATCTCGTCCGCGCCTAGGAGATCGCCGAATCCGGGATGTGCTCCGGGTTCGGCGGCTCGTTCCCGTTCGAGGATCCTGACG
This sequence comes from Chloroflexota bacterium, assembly GCA_016191385.1. Classification (GTDB taxonomy): domain Bacteria; phylum Chloroflexota; class Limnocylindria; order P2-11E; family P2-11E; genus JACPOT01. The sequence continues at coordinate 25,879 of JACPOT010000059.1, forward strand.
TCGCGGACCGCGGGCTCGAGCGCACGCCTACGACAGCGGCGCCAACGTGCTCATTACGGACAATCCCGCCGGCCTCACGCACCTCGCCGGGACGCTGCATCTCCGCAAGCGTCCGATCCGCGTGATGCATCTCGCCGACATGCTCTGGAAGAGCCTGCTCGGGAGTCGCTAGATCGGCTAATCCAATTTCCGCAAACCTTGAATGTCTCGGCTTGAGGAGTCTTCATACGGGTCTGGATTTCCCACTCAAACGGCGGACCTCTCCGCCACAACACGGGTCGCGTGTGAGAATCGCGCCCGTGTTCATCTGGGCGATCGTCGCCGGCTCCATCGCTGCGTTTGCGGCAGGGTTCCTGGCAGCGGTCATCTCGAATTCAATCTTCTTGGTCGTGTTGTTCCCGGCGCTTATGGGCATGGCGACAGGCGGCGTCTTCGCCTTGGCCTACGCGGGGCGTCCCGCCGATGCCTTCTCGGCACGAAATGTGATCATCGCGGCCAGCCTGGGGATCATGGCGTATGCGTCCATGTTCGTATTCAGTTATATGTCCTTGAGCACCGAGGTTCGAGCCTCGCGGACCGCTCCCGCTGAGCTTCGGGACCTAACCCTTTTCCGCTACCTGCAATTCAGAGCGGACGCGACGACACTCGGCCGGGTCGGCACTCGTCCCAGTGGGAGTGGGCTCGGCGGCGCTGCGTACGCGCTGTGGCTTGGAGAAGCAGCGATCGCCGGGTATGCCGCCAGCCGCACATATCGCCGGATGACCACCTCGGAGTGAATCGCTGGCCTAATACAACTGCCACGTTGCTAGCTTGTAGCCGTACTTCTCGTTCTCGGTCGGCGCCCACGTAGCGCGGTGACGAACCGCTAGCGCGCCCGGCGCTTCTCCTTCTTGACGTGAGGCGGCGCTGCCGCGGCTATGGCCTCAGGGATCGTGACCGTTTCCGTCTTCTTCCACGAGGCCTCGTCGAAGGGCTTGGGTAGCACGATGGGCTTGCGCACGAACTCGGTCTTGAGCTCCGGGTGCGCTTCCTCGGCCATGGCGTAGATCTCGTCGAGCTCCTCGCCGATCAGCTCCTGCCGCTCGACCAAGGCGCTGGCGACCGCGTGGACGGCTTCCGCCTTCTCGCGGGCGCGCGACCCGAGCGAGATCATGATGTCGGCCTCGATCTCGCTGGCCTGGCGCGTGTAGCGCTCTTCCTTGTCGGCGCGCTGGACCACGCCCAGGGCGTCACCCATGCGGATGATCGACGCCTTCAGGATGCGGTGCTCCGCGCGCACGTAGTGCGCGACGACCGCGTGCCCCGCCTCGTGATACGCGAGAGCGCGCTTGTCGCTGACGGTCATCTTCGAGATCGGCTGCTTGAGGCCGAGCTGGCGCATGTCGCGCGCCGCGAGCCAGTCGCGATACGTGAGCTGGTCACGACTCTGATCGTGCGCGATGATCAGCGCCTCGTTGATGATCGTCTTGATCTCGACGGGCGTCCAGCCGACGGAGTCGGCGACGAGCAGATCCAGGTTGATGGCGGGGTCGTGCGCCTTCTTCGCGAGGTAGAACTCGATGATGTCGCGGCGGCCTTCGCCATCGGGCGGGTAGACCTGCAGCTTGCGGTCGAGCCGCCCGGGCCGGACGAGAGCGGGGTCGAGGACGTCGGGCCGGTTGGTCGCGCCGATGACGAAGACCACGGGCTTCGGCGGGACGGGACCGCGGATGATGCCGACCCAGCGGCCGAGCTTGTGCCACATGCGGTCCTCGACCAGCTGGCCGAGCGAGTCCATCTGGTTGAGCATCGTGTTGAGGCCCATGCGCATCCCGCCCATGAGGCCGGCGGCGCCCATGCCGCCCTGGATCTGGCCACCCTGCACCCCGCCGCGGGCCATCCCGATGGAGTCGAGCTCGTCCATGAAGAGGATGCAGGCTCCGGGGTCGCCCGGCTTCGCGTACTTCCGCGCGAGCTTGCGGGCGCGGCCGAACAGGGACATGACCATGAGGGCGTCCATGCCCATCCACATGCTCGAGAGGCCGCTGGCGTCGATGTAGATGAACGGCACGTTGGCCTCGGCGGCGATGATCCCCGCGAGGTACGACTTGCCGGTCCCGGGTGCGCCGGAGAGCAGCATCCCGCGTGGCGGCTCGCCGCCCATCTCGCGGAACTTCGCGATCCCGCGAAGGATCCGCACGGTGCTGCGGGCGTGCTCGAGCAGGTCGGGCTGGCCGCGGTAGGAGTCGAAAGAGAGACCGATCTGCGGGCTGTCGGGTGTGACCGTGTACTGCCGGGGGCGCGCCAGGAACCACATGAGCGCGCCGAACTGGACGATCATGAAGAACGCCGCGTAGAGGAGGGTGAACGCCAGCGAGGGCACCGAGGTGATGAGCCCGACGACGCCCTCGACGATCCCGCGGACGCTGAAGAGCGTGATCGCGAGCGTCAGCCCGATGGACAGGATGAGGAGGCGCCGCTTGTTGCGCTCCCACATGTAGGCGCCGTGGTCGAGCATGCGCTCGGAGGGCGGCGCGGCCGGCGCCGTGCGCGAGACGTTCACGATCTCGTGGCCGCTCAATTCACACCTACGATCTTGCCGTCGCGGACGCGGAACACGACACCCACGACGAGCCGGTCACCGGACGGCGCCTTCCCCCCAGCGACGTATGCGGCAAGGATATCCCCGTCCCTCTCCGTGGCCCCCGTGAACGTCATGTCCTCGACCTCGACGAGCGGGTCGATGGCGCTCGCGAGGCGCTGGAGCAGCTCGGGGTCGAGGGCCTTGGCGAGCGAGCGGGCATCGTCGGAAGTGATCATCGCGGCGACCGCCGCGGTGGACCCGTCCTGTCCCACGCGTGGCAGAGCGCGCCAGGGACTGTCCGGCGGCGCCGGGTTCGCGAGCTGTGACGCGAGCGCGCCCGCGGTCATCCCACCAGCGAACACGATGAGCCCCACGATGGCGCGGAGCGTCCTATTCACGGCGCACCACATGCCCGCCGGCGAACGTGAGGGCCAGCGGGAAGAACTGGCGCTGCCCGTTCGCGCTCCGCAGCTCGATGGCGTAGATGTGGACCTGCGTCGCGCCCGCGCTGCGACCGCCGAGATACGTCAACGAGATGGGCGTGATCGAGCCCGCCGCGGCCTCGGCCTGCGCGAACTGCATGGCGCGGCTCACGACATCGGTCTTGGGCGAGAGCGCGATGAGCGTCTGTGGCTCGTTCTCGAGGAGGCTGATCATGTACGCGCGCGCCGCGGCCGTCTCGTGCTGGCCGAAGACGGCGCGGTCCTCGGCGAGGCCGACGGCGAGGGCGGAGATGCCGAAGCCGAGGAAGCCCGCCACCAGGAACACGACGGCCCACGGCTGGATGGCGCGGAGCATCCCCATCGATCGAGTCTAGGGCGACGCTGTGCCACCATCGGACCAGATGTGGGGCGATCCGGTACGTGCATGAAGAGATCCGGCGCAGCGTCAACGTCTCTGCGGAGCAGAGCGAAGTCTGGCGCGCCCTCAGTGACGTGCAGCGGGTCGCCTCGTGGATCCGCATCGTGGGCGAGGTCCGTGAGATCGAGCCGCAGCGCCGATACAGCGCGGTCCTGGAGGACCGCGTCGGCCCGTTCGCGCTCCGCGCCGATCTGATCGTGACCGTGACGGCGGAGGAGCCGCGCCTGCGCGTCGAGGCCGCGGGCGAGGATCGCCAGGTCGCATCGCGCATCACGGCGAAGATCGACATCGACGTCGCCGACCTTGGCAGCGCGCGCCGGGTCGACGTGAGCGGCAGCTACGACATCATCGGGCGCGTCGCGACGCTCGGAGCGGGTGCCATCCGCAAGAAGGGCGCGCACGTGCTCGATGAGTTCATGGCCGACCTCGGTCGCGAGCTCGGCAGCGCCTGATGCTGCGGCGCTTCGAACTCCACCGCGCGACGTCCGTCGACGAGGCTATCGCCCTGCGCCGCGACCTTGGCGATGGTGCCGCCGTCTACGCCGGCGGCACCGAGATCCTCATGACGATGAAGATGGGGATCGCCCGTTGGCCGCATCTCATCGACGTGAAGCCCATCCCGGAGCTGCACGGGATCACGGTGAGCGGCGGCATGCTGCGCATCGGCGCCGCCGTGGCGCACTGGGACCTCGAGCGCGATCCGGCCGTCGCCCGTGCCATCCCCGCGTTCGCGGAGCTCGAGCGCAATGTCGCCAACGTCCGGGTGCGCGCGGCCGGGACGCTCGGCGGGAACCTCGCGTTCGCCGAGCCGCACGCCGACCCGCCGGCGTTCCTGATCGCTCTGGACGCCCGTGTCGTGCTGAGCGGAAGCGAGGGGACTCGAAGGCTGGCCGTCTCCGACCTCATCACCGGCATGTACACGACCACCCTCGGCGCTGATGAGATCCTCGTTTCGATCGAGATCCCCATCCCTGCGGCTGACGCGCGCGCCGCGTACGTGAAGTTCCAGATCCTCGAGAGGCCGAGCGTCGGGGTGGCCATCGCCGGAACGGTGCGCGACGGGCGTTTCCGCGGCGCGCCGGCCGTCGTTGTCGGCGCTGTCGACGAGGTGCCACGCCGGGTCCCGACGGCGGCGCTCGATGGCGCGCGAGCCGACGACGCCGCGGCCGCCGACGCGCTCGCGGAGGCGGCCCGTGGCGCGGTCGACCCGGTCGCGGATCTGGCCGGCGCCGCGGACTACAAGCGCCACCTGGTCGGCGTCTTCGCCAAGCGCGCGCTGGCAGCGCTCGTCGCCGAGGCGGCCTGATGCCTCAGCGCACGATGGCTGTCGCGCTCAACGGCTCGAAGCGCGAGGTCGCGGTGGCCGACCACACCCTGCTCAGCGAGATGATCCGCGGTCTCGGCCTGCTCGGGACGAAGGTGAGCTGCGACATGCAGGTCTGCGGCGCGTGCACGGTCCTTCTCGACGGCCGGCCGGTGAGCTCGTGCACGACGCTCGCGATCGAAGCGGAGGGACGCTCGGTCGATACGATCGAAGGGCTGGCCGACGGACCGCGGCTGCATCCGCTGCAGACCGCCTTCCTCGAGAAGGCCGCGTTCCAGTGCGGTTTCTGCACGCCCGGGATGATCATGGCGGCCAAGGCTCTCCTCGCCGAGCGCCCCTCGCCCGACGAAGCGGCGGTCAAACACTGGATGGACGGGAACATCTGCCGCTGCACCGGCTACGAGACGATCGTCGAAGCGGTGCTCGACGCGGCCAGGGCGACGCGCCCGTGACCGCCGATCCGAAGATCGCCGGCACGTCCGCCCCGCGCGTCGATGGCATCGCGAAGGTCACCGGCGCGGCGCGCTTCACGG
>JACPOT010000105.1 GCA_016191385.1 Chloroflexota bacterium
CACCGGCAAGGGGTCGCTGTACTGCCGTGGTCCACTTCGAGGCGTTCGCGTGCTCGCACTCGGTACGCCCTGAGTTTGAGCGTCTGGCCTCAGTCGCGCGGTGGCGTGTGCTCCGAGAGCCCCACGAGGAACGGCCGCGTGCGGCCGGGCTGGATCGTAAGCGGTTCGGCGAGGCCGGCTTTCTCGAAGACCGGGACGCGCAGGCCATGCAAGCGCTCCGTGCGCTTTGTCCAGCGCGTCGAGCACACCGGGCAGGTGAGCTCGCCGTCCTGCATGCGCTCGCCGTGCGTGAGCAGGATCTTGGCGCAGCAGCGGTCGACGATGGGCTGCTGGCCATCCGCGGCCGCGAGATACGGGAACTCGTCCTCGGGCCCGCGACGGGTGCGCAGCACGAACTCGCGGCCGTCGGCCGCGCGCTCGTAGGTGGCGGCACGCGCCTTGCGCCACTGGGTCCCGTCCTCGGGGCACGCGAACGCGCGCCCGGGCTCGTAGAAGCCGCCCCACTGGACGATCCAATCCTCGCAGCAGTCCGCGAGGATGACGCGCTCCGTCATCGCGCATCGCCGAGGAGCCAGCGCAGGAGCGCCTTCTGCGCGTGCAGCCGGTTCTCGGCCTGGTCGAATACCGCGCTCTGTGGGCCGTCGATCACGTCGTCGGTGATCTCCTCGCCCCGGTGCGCCGGAAGGTCGTGCATCACGATCGCGTCGCGCGCGGCGAGCGCGAGCAGCGCGCCGTCCAGGCGGTATCCCTGGAACGCGCGGCGGCGGCGCTCGTACTCCTGCTCCTGGCCCATGCTCGTCCACACGTCGGTGTACACGACGTCCGCGCCGGTCACGGCACGCCGCGGGTCGTCGCCGAGGTCGATGGTCGCGCCGGTGCGACGCGCGATGTTCGCCGCCGTGTCGCGGAAGCGCTTCTGCGGCTCGAACCCCTCGGGCGTCGCGACGCGTAGCGTCTGGCCCGCGAGCGCGACCGCGAGCATCACCGAGTGGCACACGTTGTTCCCGTCGCCGATGTACGCGACGGTCACGTCCGGCGCCTGTCCCTTCTTCTCGCGGATGGTGAGGATGTCGGCGAGCCCTTGGCACGGGTGCGAGAGGTCGGAGAGCCCATTGATCACCGGCACCGAGGATGACCGCGCGAACTCCTCGGTCGTCTCGTGCGCGAAGGTGCGGAGGACGACCGCGTCGACGTAGCGGCTCACGACGCGCGCGACGTCGGCGACGCTCTCGCGCCGGCCCAGCCCGACCTCCGCCGGCGACAGGTAGATGGCGTGCCCGCCGAGCTGGACCATGGCCATCTCGAACGAGACCCGCGTGCGCAGGCTCGGCTTCTCGAAGATCATCGCCAGCGACTTCGCGCCGAGCGGCGCGTCGGCCGGGATGGGGAGGCGCTTCAGGGTCATCGCGTCGGCGAGCAGTCGCTCGAGCTCGTCGGGCGACAGGTCCGCGAGCGATACGAAGTGGCGCACGCGCGCGCCGATGGGCGCCAGCGTCGCGCTCACGTGACCTCCGCCCGGCTGCGGACCAGCGCGACGAGCGCGTCGGCGACGCGATCGGGGTGGTGGCGGATCGTGTCGAGCTTCTCCCAGAGCTGCCGAGGCCCCGACGTGTCGATGAGGGCCGCGAGGACGGGCTCGATGCCGAGCGCGCGGATCGCCGCGAGCTCCGCCGTCGTGGGCTCGAGGTAGTCGAGACCCTGGGCGGCGTAGTGCTCGCGCAGGTCGGCCGACGGCGCGTCGTCGTTGAGCAGCACGACGTCGAGGCCACTGCCCCCGAGATGGTCGCGCACTCGCGCGACGTGGTCGGCGATGGTGAAGCCCTCGGTCTGGCCCGGCTGGCGTGTCGTGTTGGCCACGTAGACCACGAGGCCGCGCGCCCGCGCGATGGCGCGCGCGATCTCCGGAACGAGAAGGCACGCGCACACGGTGGTGAAGAGACTCCCCGGACCGAGGGTGATCAGGTCGGCCTCCTCGATGGCCTCGACCGTCCCCTCACAGGGGTCGACGTGCGCGTCCTTGAGGAAGATGCGCTCGATCGGTGCCTTCCCGGGCGCGCGGACGTTGACCTCCTGCTCGACGATCGTCCCGTCCGCGAGCACGGCGCAGAGGTGCGTGTTGTAGAGGGTGACCGGCAGGACGCGGCCGCGGACCGCGAGGAGTCGCGCCGCCGCCTCGACGGCGCCGAGGAAGGACCCCTCGAGCTGCGTGAGCGCGGCCAGGAACAGGTTGCCGAAGGCCATGCCGTCGAGGTCCTCGCTCTTGTCGGTGCGGAAGCGGTGTTGGAAGACGCGCCGGAGCGTCGGATCGCCTTCGGCAAGGGTGACGAGGGCGCTGCGGATGTCCCCCGGCGCCGGGACGTCGAGCGCGATGCGGACCTTGCCCGTGGAGCGGCCGGAGTCGGTGACGCCGATGAGGCCGGTGATGTTCTCGGTGTGCTTCTTGAGGCCGCGCATGACGGTCGGCGCGCCGAGACCGCCACCGACGCAGACGACCTTGAGGCCTTCCATGCGCGGATGTTCTCAGACAGCCGCGTCTTCTGGTCGCCAGCCCGCGCGCGGGGTGCTGTGCTAGCTGGCCTTCCGGGCCGCGAGCGCCGGGAGTCCGCGCACCGCGGCTTGGCGGGCCACGAGCTCCGCGCGCCAGACCTTCCGCCGCCCGACCGCCGCCTGGTATCCGCGCTGGTAGGCCGCGACCGCGAGGAAGCCGATCACGATGAGGCCGAGCGCGAGCCCGATCATGAGCCCGGCGGCGAATGTCATCACGAGGAAAGAGGTGAAGCATTCGTCGTGCCAAGATGTCGGCCGTGGAAGGGTCGGCGGCGGGATCCGGGGCCGCCGCGCTCGTCGCGACCGATGTAACGAAGCGCTTCGGGAGCGTCGAGGCGCTGCGCGGGCTCTCTGTAACGGTCCGCGAGGGCGAGATCTATGGACTTCTCGGCCCGAACGGCTCGGGGAAGACCACGTTCATCCGCTGCGTCGCCGGGCTCGTCCGCCCGGATGCCGGCAGCCTGGCGCTATGGGGCGGCGAGCCCCGTGAAGCCGTCGCGGCCGGGCGCGTCGGCTACATGACGCAGGCCGCTGCCCTCTACGTCGAGCTCTCCGTCGAAGAGAACCTCGGCTTCTTCGCGGCGCTCGAGGGGGTCGACGGGGTCCGCCAGCGCATCGAGGAGGTCCTGCGCACGGTCGACCTGCTGGACCGGCGGCGCTCTGTCGTCGGCACGCTCTCCGGCGGGATGCGCCAGCGCGTCTCGCTGGCGGCGGCGCTGCTCCACGATCCGCGCCTGCTGCTGCTCGACGAGCCGACCGTCGGCGTCGACCCGACGCTGCGCCGCGACTTCTGGGACCACTTCCGCGGGCTCGCCACGCGCGGCGTGACGATCCTGGTGTCGAGCCACGTCATGGACGAGGCCGGCCGCTGCGACCGCCTCGGCCTCATTCGCGACGGGCGCGTGCTTGCGGAGGGCAGCGCCAAGGAGCTCGTCGCGCGTGCCGGCACCGCCGATCTGGAGAGTGCCTTCCTGACGCTCTCCGAAGGAGCAACGGCGTGAACCCGCGTCGCGTCCGTGCCGTCGCCAAGCGCATCGCGGAGCAGTTCCGCCGCGACCGCCGCTCGCTCGGGCTGCTCATCGGCGCGCCCATCCTCGTGATGTCGCTCGTCGGCGCCCTCTGGGGCTCGAGCACGGCGCAGGTCTCGCGGATCGTCGTCGCGACGGACCGCGCTCCGGCCCCTCAGCTGGTCGCGGCGCTGCGACGCTCGCCCGCGCTCGCCGTCACGGAGACCACGGTCGATGAGGCGATGCGCAGGCTGCGCGACGCGACCGTGGACGCGGTCATCTCGACGCGCGTCGGCTTCGTCAGCACCGAGATCGTCGTCGTGATGGAGGGGTCCGACCCGTTCCGCTCGGGCACGACACTGCAGTCCATCCAGCGCGCGGTCCTCGCCGCGGTCAGCGTCCCGCCCATCCCGGGCGCGCCACCCGCGGGCCCGCCGCCGGTCGTCGTCGAGTACCTCCACGGCGGACCGGATCACACCCTCCTCGACCTGCTGGCCCCCTTGCTCATCGGCGTGTTCGCCTTCTTCTTCACCTTCCTGCTCTCCGCCGTTTCGTTCCTGCGCGAGCGCACCAGCGGCACGCTGGAGCGCCTCATGGCCACGCCGCTGCGGCGGGCGGAGCTCGTCGTCGGCTACCTCGCGGGCTTCAGCGTCTTCGCCCTCATCCAGGCCGTCGTGATCATCGCCTTCACCGTGCTCGTGCTGAACGTGAAGTACAGCGGCAGCCTCGCGACGATCTTCCTGATCGAGGCGATGCTGGTGATCGTCTCCGTGTCGCTCGGCCTCTTCATCTCGGCGTTCGCGCGCACTGAGCTGCAGGCCGTGCAGTTCATCCCCGTGGTGCTGGTGCCGCAGATCTTCCTCTCCGGCCTGCTGGTGCCGGTCGATCAATTGCCTGACGTGCTCCGGCCGTTCGCCGCGATCATGCCGCTCACCTATTCGAACGAGGCGCTGCGCGGCGTGATGGTGCGGGGTCTGGAGATCGGCGACCCGGTCATCGTCCGCGACCTTCTCGTCCTGGCCGCGTTCGGGGTCGTCACGATCGCCGGTGCCATCGCCTCGATCCGCCGCGAGGTCGCCTGATCAACGGCTCGGCCTTCGGCCTCGCCGCCTCGACACCGCTCGTTGAACTCGCTCGGACCGGCGGAGCCGGGTCCTCGCTCGCACTCTTCTAAGCCAGGAGCGGGAACAGCTCCTCGAGGGAATGGATCACGTGATCCGGCGCGGCCTCGCCCTGCGCGTCTGACACCGCATCCGCCTCGGTGAGCCCCGTGGTGATGAGCACGCCCGTCGCGCCGACGCGGTGCGCCGCGACCATGTCGTAGTCCGTCGAGTCGCCGATCACGAGAACGCGTTCGCGTCGCGGGCCGATCAGCGGCGGCCGCACGCCCGCCCGGCGAAGGACCTCCTCGAAGAGGAAGGGCTCGGGCTTCCCGATGCAGAGCGCCTTCTTCCCCGTCGCGATCTCGAGCGCCGCGACGATGCTCCCCGCTCCGGGGAGGAGCCGCCCCTCGACGGGATAGGCGCGATCCTTGTTCGACGCGACGAAGAGCGCCCCGGCGAGGATCGCGCGCTGCGCCTCGGCGAGTTTGGCGTACGTGAGGTGGAGGTCGAGCCCCACGACGACCGTGTCCGCCGGTGCGGGCAGGTCCAGGCTCGTGAGGTATGCGCGCATTGCCGGCGGGTCGACCCCGTCCGCCGCGGCCGCGGGTGGTGGATGGCTACCGGGAAGCTCCGCTGCCTGCCGCACCGGGATGCCGACGCTCTGGATCTCACTTCGCAGCGCGTCCGCGCCGACGACGAACACGTCGCGGGGCTTCGGGTCGCGGCGCTCGAGGTGGTGTGCCGTCGCGTACGCGCTCGTGACGACGTGCTCTTCGTCGCCACCGAGCCCGAGCTGCTCGAGCCGCGCCACGTACTCGCCGCGCGTGGCCGTGGAGTTGTTGGTCGCGAAGTAGACCTGCCAGCCCGAGCCGCGAAGCTGCGCCAGGGTCTCGTGCGCGTAGGGCAAGACCTGCGCGCCGCGATACAGCACGCCGTCCATGTCGAAGATCGCGATGGGCACTTAGAGCGCCGCGCGGTACAGCGCTTCGAGATCCGCGAGCGTCGTGGCGCGCGGGTTGACCGCGACGTTCCCGCTCTGGATGGCGTCCCTGGCCATGAGCGGGACCTTGTCGTCGGTCACGCCGTGCTGGGAGAGCCTCGGAGGGATGCCGACCTCTTCGACCAGCTCGAACACGCGGCGAACGGCCTTCTTGGAGTCGCGGCCCAGGCTCATGGCGTCGCCGACGCCCTCGAACCGCTCGACCGCCGCAGAGCGGTTGAACTCCATCACGTGCGGGAGCAGCACCGCGACGGCGGTCCCGTGCGCGACGTGGCACCAGCCGCCCAGCGGGAGCGCCATGGCGTGCACGTTGCCGAGCCGGGTGTTGCTGAACGCCAGGCTCGCGCTGACGACGGATCGCATCATCCGCTCGCGCGCCTCCATGTCCTTCCCGTCCCTGACCGCGCGCGGCAGCGCCCACGCCGCGTCCTTGATGGCCTCGAAGGCGAGCGCCTGCGTCATCGGGTAGGCGTTCTTGTTCACGAACGACTCGATGGCGTGCACCAGCGTGTCCATGCCCGTGATCGCCGTGAGGAACGGCGGCAGGCCCGCCGTCATGTCCGGGTCCTCGAGCGCGAACAGCACCGTCGCGTTCGGGCTGATGATCACCAGCTTCTTGTGCTGGTCCGGATCGGCGATGACGCTGTTGATCGTGATCTCGGCGCCTGTCCCCGCCGTCGTGGGGATGGCGACGACCGGCGCCGCCGGCTTGGGCACCTTGTCCATGCCGATGTAGTCCAGGACGGTGCCACCGTTGGTCATGAGGACCGCGGCCATCTTGGCCGTGTCGATGCTCGACCCGCCGCCGATCGCGAGCAGCGCGTCCGCGCCCATCTGGCGCGCGCGCTCGAAGCAGCGCTGCACGTCGCCGACGGTCGGGTCCGGAACGACGCCGTCGTAGATCTCGTAGGCGATCCCCGCGTCATTGAGCCTCTCTTCGATCGGCTTGACCAGTCCCACCTTGATGACGCCGGGGTCGGTGACGACGAG
>JACPOT010000106.1 GCA_016191385.1 Chloroflexota bacterium
CTGCCTCAAGTGCAGCTATGGCGCGACCCTGGACTGTGACGGTGACTGCCCCCGCTGCCCGCGCAACACCTACTGCCCCTGCGTGACGTTCGTGTCCTTCTCCGCCGGCAAGCTCGCTCCCGTCGTCCAGCCCGTCACCACGTCCTTCGACCGACCCCGCAAGCGTTAGCGCGGTGCCCCTCGATCTCTCGGCGCTCGCCGCTCTCCGCGAGCGGGTCGACCGGATGGCGGTGTTCCTTTGACCTCCCCGCTCTCCGCGAGGAGCTCGCCCGCCTAGAGGACCAGGCCGGCCGCGCCGACCTGTGGGCCGACCGCGATCGCGCCCGCATGACCGTCAAGCGCCTCGACCTCGTGCGGCAGCGCGTCGCGAAGTGGGACGGCTATACGCACCGCGCGGCGGAGCTCGCGGAGATGGCCCCGCTCGCGCAGGAGGACGCGGCCATCGCCGCCGACCTTGAGAGGGACCTCGCCGCGCTCCAGAACGAGGTCGACGCGGCCGCGCTCGAGGCCCAGCTGTCGGGACCCTATGACGCCCGCGACGCCGTGGTCACGCTGTCCGCGGGGGTCGGCGGCACCGACGCCGCCGACTGGACCGAGATGCTGATGCGCATGTACATGCGCTGGGCCGAGCGCCGTGGCTACAAGACCCAGCTCCTCGACCAGACCCCCGGTGAAGAGGCCGGGCTCAAGAGCGTGGCCTTCAGCGTCGAGGGCCCGTACGCGTATGGCTACCTGCGCACCGAGCGCGGGACCCACCGGCTGGTGCGTATCTCGCCGTTCGATTTCCAGAAGCGCCGGCAGACCTCCTTCGCGCTCATGGACCCGATGCCCCAGGTCGAAACGGAGACGGAGGTCGAGATCCGACCCGAGGATCTGAGGATCGACACGTACCGCTCCGCGGGCGCGGGTGGCCAGAACGTGAACAAGGTGGAGACGGCCGTGCGGATCACGCACCTGCCCACGGGGATCATCGCCGCCGCCCAGACCGAGCGCTCGCAGCTCCAGAACCGCGAGACCGCGATGAAGATGCTGCGCGCGAAGCTCCTCGAGCGCCGCCTGCGCGAGCAGGAGGAGGAGGCGGCACGCGAGCGCGGGGTCATGAAGGCCGCCGACTGGGGCAGCCAGATCCGCTCGTACGTGCTGCATCCGTACACGATGGTCAAGGATCACCGCACCGGCGTGGAGGTCGGGGACGCCCAGCGCGTGCTCGACGGCGACATCGACCGCTTCATCGAGGCCGCCCTGTCGTCGGAAACCGCCAATTAGGGCCGCTTGGCATCCCCTCTGCTCCGTAGCCGGGCCGGACGAAGACTCCCCGGGAGAGATGCCATGAAGCTCAGCGACATCAAGGGCATGCGCGACCTTCGCGACCTCGACTCAAGCGACGTGAGCGACCTCATCGACGAGCTGCGCGGGATCGCGCAGAAGCGCGGGCTCGAGTGGCTCGATCGCGGGAAGGGCGAGGCGCGGCGCGCGCTCGGCGCGCCGGGACCGGGATCGGTGTCCTCGGCCTTCGTCGGCGGGATCGTTCTCGGGCTCATCGCCGGCGCCGTCGTCGCGTTCCTCATGACGCCGATGCCAGGCACGGAGGCGCGGCGCAAGCTCGCCCAGAGCGTCGACCGCGTCCGCGAGGCCGTGCCCGACCGCAAGGCGGCGAGTGGGAACGGCGCGGCACATTACGAGCGGGTCATCCCGAACAGCGGCGTGACCCCGGCGGCGACGGCCGGAGGCCCGACCGAGCTCTAGCCGGGCGGACGGAGCGCGCGGCCCTCGCGCACCAGGCGAGGTATCCCCGCGCCTTCGACGCTGACGTCGCCCGGGCGCTTGTATCCGGCGCCCGCGGCGGCGACGTCGAGATCGAGCGTCGCGACGTCCTCCGCGACCACGCGCACGGCGGACGTCGCGGCGTACGACTGCACAGCCTTGACGTAGCCGTGGCAGCGCTCGCACACGTCGATCCGCTGCGCTCCGCCCTCTTCCTGCAGCGAGCGCAGGCTGCGGTGGTCGTCGTTGCCGCAGTACGGGCACAGCAGGATCAGCCATGACCAGGCGGTCCCGCAGCGCACGCAGCGGAGGACGCGCTTCTTCTCGGGACCCACGAGCTCAGCGAGCGCGGGCCAGGCCGCGCACACCGGGCAGTAGCCGCGATCCCATCTGTCCATGTCGGTCAGCGTGCCGAGCTGCGCCGCCGCCTCCCAGAGGAACGGCTGAAGGGCGAGGTCGAGGAGCTGCGTGAGCGCCGTGGCGTCGAGCTCGCGGCGGGACGCCTCGCGCTCGATGGTCGCCGCGTCGCCACCGAGCGCGGGACCGAGGAGAGGGGCGATGTCGAGCGTTACGTTCGCGAGCACCTCGGCGGCGCGCTGCGCGGGCGTGCCGAGCTCGGCGGTCTCGGCCAGGTTGCGCGCGACGCGGCGCAGCTCCTCGCGGACGTCGTCGGGGTCGACCGAGAGTCGCCCGGCCTGGAGGAGCGGGATGCCGTCGCGGATCGCGGCCGCGGCGGTGTCGGCGCCGATGTCGACGTAGACCTCGGCCGCGGGCCGCGCGGCGATCTGCGCGAGGCGCTCATCGTGGAATGCCGCGATAGGACCGAGGCCCGCGTCCTCGCCGGCGAGCTCTCGCCAGCGAGCGCGGGCCTCGTCGATCTCGAGCGAGGTGGGCAGTTGCCCTAGCGAGCCACCGCGGCCAGGGCGGAATGGAGCAGCGACCAGCGGAAAGCCAGGACGCCGATCAGCACCACTGTGCCGACGACGGCCAGTCCGGACGCCGAGACCTGCGCGACGCGCAGGCGCGGCCCGGTCGCGATGACGACGATCGGGTAGAGGATCGCCAGGCCGACGACGCCGACCCAGAAGATCGGCGCGGTGAGCGCGGTCAGCGCGCCGATGAGCGGCTGCGCGCTGCCAAGCGCGACCAGGTTGCCGACGAAGATGGCCACCATGACCCCGGCGACGACCGCGATCGCCATGAGGCCCGTTCGGACAGCGCCCGCGGTCGACCGGGCGCGTGCGCGGTCGGCCACGATGCCTGCGACCGCGAAGCCGGAGAGCGCGCTGAACACGACGTAAAGGCCGCCGACAACGTACGTGTCGGCCCAGACGGGTTGGTTCGTGGTGTTGATGAGGACCCCGCTGTAGGCGCCCGTCGCGAGCGCGAAGAGTCCACCCACCGCGTTGTAGAGCCCGTTGTGTGACAGGCGGTGCACGGTCTCCGGCAGCGAGGACCGCCGGCCGACGTGGCGGAACGCGTCGAAGAACGGAAGGATGCAGAACAGCCCGAAGACGACAAGGATGTCCGTTCCATAGTTCATCGGCGAATTCGGGTTGAACATGAGGGGACCGGAGCGCTCCGTCGCGAAGGGGCTGGTGAACAGCAGGTTGAGGAACCGGAGCGGCTGCCCGAGGTCGAGCGTGAGTAGGAGAGCGGCGAGCACGACGAGCGGTCCCGGAAGGAAGCCGAGCCGGCCCGCGACATCGCGGTCCTCCGCGTTCCCGGCGATGTTGGCCAGAGCCATGAAGAAGAAGATCCCGGCCGCGACGCCGGCGATGAACATCTCGAGCGTGACGATCCAGTTCGCCCACCCTGGCTCGAGGACGTAGTTGGTGATCGGCATCTTCCGCTCCTCTCAGCTCGACCGTGCGGCGGACGCGGACTCCATCCGCCGCCGCCGGAACGCGGCGAGACCGGTGACGCCGAGCACGGCCGCGGAGATGAGGGCGACGCCGGCCGACGGCGCCATGTTCCGCTGAGGCAGCTGCGGCGCGCTGGGCAGGCCGTAGACGCTGGGCTTGTCGAGCAGCAGATAGAAGACGTTGAGGCCGCCGACGACCTCCATGTCCGCGACGGCCTGGCCCTTGTTGGGGCCCTGCGTGATGACGCCCTTGTTGCCGAGGTCCCAGCCGTACACGTAGGCGTCGGTCTTGCCCTGAGCGTGAAGCTCCTTGACGCGCGCGGCCGCGATGGCCTTGAGGTCGTCGACCTTGCCGTACGTGAGCGATGCGGTCGGGCACGACTTCGCGCACGCCGTGCCCTCGCCGGCCTCGAGCCGGTCCTGGCAGAGGATGCATTTGTTGACGCGGCCGGTGCGGCCGTTGTACTCGATCACCCCGAAGGGGCACGCCCCCACGCAGTAGCGGCAGCCGATGCAGACGTCCTGGTGGATGTCGACCGAGCCGTACTGCGTGCGGTAGAGCGCGCCGGTCGGGCAGACCTCGAGGCAGCCGGCCTGCTCGCAGTGCTTGCAGGAGTCGCTCATCATCAGCCACCGCGCGTCGGCGCGGTCCTCGCTGATCTGCTCGACGAACTTCACGTGGCGCCAGTTCGTCGCGGAGAGGCGACCGGTGTTGTCGTAGGAGTCCCCGGTGAACGCGGTGTGCCCGCGCACCGCCGCCTCGTCCTCCATCGGGAGCTCGTTCCACTGCTTGCACGCGACCTGGCAGGCCTTGCATCCGGTGCAGAGGGTCGTGTCGACGAACATGCCCTTGGCGTTGACCGTCATCTCCGTGCCCTCCCCTTGCGGATGTCCGCGGTGAAGGCCTTGCCCTCATGGATGCTCACGTTCGGGTCGCCGACGAGGGACGTCACGTTGTTCACGACGTCACCCGTGGCGATCCCCATGTAGCCCCAGTGCCACGGCATGCCGATCTGGTAGACCTTCTTGCCGTCGATCGTGAAGGGCCGCAGGCGCCGCGTGACCAGCGCCCGTGCCTCGACGGATCCGCGCTCCGTCGTGACGGTGACGAAGTCGCCGTTCTTGACGTCCTTCTCCGCGGCGAGCTCCGGCGGCATCTCGACGAAGAGGTCGGGCATGAGCTCCGCGAGCCAGGGCAGCCAGCGGGTCATCGTCCCGGACAGGTGGTGCTCGGTGAGGCGGTACGTCGTGACGGCCAGCGGGAACTGCGTTCCCGCGAACTCGTTGTACTTGTTCCCCGGGACGTCGAAGAACTTCGCGACCGGGTTGCGATCCTGCTTGTAGAGCGCGTTCTTGACCGGTGATTCCCATGGCTCGTAGTGCGTCGGGAGCGGCCCGTCGACGAGGCCCGTCGGAGCGAAGAGCCATGCCTTCCCGTCGGTCTTGAGGAGGAACGGGTCGCGGCCGCTGTGGAACGCGATCCCGATCCCAGTGGGGCTGGCGGCGGTGCTGGGCGCCTTCGTGAGCGCGAAGTCGATGCCGTCGCCGGCGTCGTTCTTCCACGTCCTCGCCACGCCGTCCCAGTACGTGTACTTCTTCCGCGCTGACCACGGCTCGCCGTCCGGATCCGCCGAGGCGCGGTTGTAGAGGTTGTGGCGGTTGCCCGGCCACGCCCAGCCCCAGTTGGGGCTGACCCAGCCGTCGTTCTTGCCCGGCGTCATCCGTGCCCGGTTCACGACTTGGCCGCTGACGAGCTGGAGCGCCCCTGTGTAGATCCACGAGCCGGACGCGGTGCTCCCGTCGCTCAGCAGGTTGGCGAAGCTGTTGAGGATGTTGCCGGTCTTGACGTCGTAGCCGTTGATCTCGCGCAGGACCTTGAACGCGGACGGTTCGTCCTTGGCCTTCCACTGCGCGACGTCGGCCGGGTCCGGGTCGTAGTTGAGGGTCATGTTCTTGATGGCGAGGTCGCGCTTGTTCGTCGAATTGGCGTAGCGGGCCTTGATCTTCTTGCCGAGCGTGTACCAGAAGTACAGGTCGCTGCGGGCTTGGCCCGGCGGGTCCGCGGCCTTGTCGTGCCACTGCAGCGTCCGCTGGGTCTGCGTCATCGAGCCGTCCTTCTCGGCGACGTGCGCGGCCGGCATGAACCAGACCTCGGTCTTGACCTTCGTGGGGTCGGCGCCGGCCACGTCCTTCCAGAACGCGGCGGACTCGGTCTCGTAGAAGTCGAGGACGACGAGCCACTCGAGGTTCTGCATCGCCTTGCGCTGGAACTGGGAGTTGAGGCTGGTCGCCGGGTTCTGACCCGTGAGGATCATCCCCTTGATCTTGCCGTCCATCATCTCGACGAAGACCGGCATGTGGCTGTGGTCGCCGGTGATCTTCGGCAGGCTGTCGTAGAGGTAGTCGTTGTCCGCGGTCCCCGCGTCGCCGAACCACGCCTTGAGCTGGCTGATGGCGTACGCGGGCGTGTTCGACCAGAACGACGTCGGCTGCGTCTCGGTGAGGATGTAGTCGCGCAGCGTGTCGTGGTTCTTCCGCGCGTCCTGCGTGGCGAGGTAGCCGGGCAGGCTGTGGTAGAGGGTCGCGATGTCGGTCGAGCCCTGGATGCTGGCGTGGCCGCGCAGGGCCATGATCCCGCCGCCCGGACGGCCGGTGTTGCCGAGAAGCGCCTGGATCATCCCGGCGGTCCGGATGAGCTGGACCCCGGTCGTGTGCTGCGTCCAGCCGACGGCGTAGACGAACGCTCCGGTCCGCTCCCGGTTCGAGTTGTCGGTGATCGTCTGCGCGACCTTGAGGAACAGGTCCTTGGGCGTGCCGCAGATCCGCTCCACCATCTCAGGCGTGTAGCGCGCGTAGTGCTTCCGGAGGATCTGGAAGACCGTGCTCGGGTTCTGCAGGCTGCGGTCCTCGAGCGGGACGCCCGGCAGGCGGTTGGCGATGAGGGCCGCGAAGTTCAGGCCCTTGACGCTCTGCCCCTGCGGGCCCGGGGGGGCCTCGGGAACGCGCGCCGGAGCTGGACCGCGCTGGTACTGCCAGGTCGCGGTGTCGTAGCTGCGAGTCTGCGCGTTGTAGCCGGAGAAGAACCCGTCGTTGTCCTCGGTGTCCTTAAAGCCGGCGTTGATCAGGTACGGCGCGTTGGTGTAATTGATCATGTACTCGAGGAAGTACTTCTTGTTCTCGAGGATGTAGCTGATCAACCCGCCCAGGAACGTGATGTCCGTGCCGGCGCGGATGGGCACGTACAGGTCGCACATGGCGCTCGTCCGCGTGAAGCGCGGGTCGACGTGGATGAGCGTCGCGCCCTTGGCCTTCGCCTTCATCGGCCACTTGAAGCCGACGGGGTGGCACTCGGCCATGTTGGATCCCATGAACACGACCCAGTCGCTGTTCTGTAGATCCATCTGGAACATCGTCGATCCGCCTCGTCCGAATGAGACCCCCAGACCGGGGACCGTGGCGGAGTGTCATATGCGGGCCTGGTTCTCGATGCGCACGACCCCCGTCATGCGCATGACCTTCAGGATGAGGTAGTTCTCCTCGTTGTCGTTGGTGGCGCCGCCGAGGGCGAAGATGCCGGTCGTCTGGTTGATGAGCTTCCCCGTCGTGGGATCCTTCTCGACGAACGTCTCCTCGCGGGTCTTCTGCACGAGCTCGGCGATGCGGTCCATCGCGGCGTCGTAGGAGATCTCTTCCTTGTCCCAGTCCGTGGCGTTGGGCTTGCGCCGCATGACCTTCGTGACGCGGAGGTCGTTCACCGCGAGCTGGAAGGTCGCCGCGCCCTTGGGGCACAGGCTGCCGGATGAGATGGGGCTGTCGGGGTTGCCTTCGATGTTCACGATGCGCACCAGGCCGGTGCGGTCGTCCTTCTTGCTCGCGACCATGGTCCCGCATCCGACCGCGCAGTAGGGGCAGATGCTGGCGGTCTGAGTGGCGCCCTCGAGCTTGCGGCGCGCGGCGCGCTCCGCCGCGAACGCGGTATCGAACCCGAGGCCGCCGAGCTGCGACGCGACAGCGCCCGCGGAGCCGATCCCCGTGAGCTTGAGGAACTCACGTCTCGATGTGGCTAGTGCCATTCCCGCATCCCTCCCTCTTCGCGACAGGAAATGCCGGACGCCTTATGAAGTTGGCGCGAGCATACGCCCGCCCTGAACGCGGACGATCTCCTAGCCCGGGGGTCGGGAATGCACCTCGCGAGCGAGGGCGATCAGCGTCGCCGGCTCGTTGAGCTCCGGCTCGTCGAGGACGCGTTCGAAGAGCGCCTCGAGGATCCGGCCGACCTCCGGGCCGGGCCGCAGGCCCAGCGCGGCCATGACGTCGTTGCCGTCCACCTTCAGGTCGCGCTTGCTGAAGGTGTTGGCGCGGTGGATCTCGCCCTGGACGCGCAGCCACAGCTCGTCGAGGGCGAACATCCGCGGCGCGCGGGCGCCGCTGCCGATGTTGTCGGCTTTCCGCAGGGCGAACAGGACGGGGATCGACTCGAGCCCCACCTTCCGGATGAACCGGCGAACGGCCGACGAGGTCCAGTCGGGCTGATACCAGAACATGTGGTTCCGCACCAGGTGAGCGACCTGCTCCACGGTCGCCTTGTCGAGCTTCCACCGGCGCAGGATCCGGCGCGCGATCGCCTCGCCCACGAACTCGTGCTGGTGGAAGTGCCCGTCGTCGTGCGTGTCGGGCTTGCCGATGTCATGGAAGAGCGCCGCGAGCCGGAGGATGAGGTCGTCCTCCGACGGCGTGCCCGGAGGCATCTCGGCCGCGGCCGCGTCGAGCGTCGCGAGAGAGTGCTCGAACACGTCCACCGCGGCGACCTTCTCCTGAGGCGTCTCGCGGCAGCGCTCGAGCTCCGGCGCGATGACCGCGAGGATCCCCAGGTTCGAGAGCATGCGGAATCCGACGGAGGGCACCGGGCCGCGGATGATCCGCAGCAGCTCCTGCTGGATGCGCTCGCCCGAGAGCGTCGACGCGAGGTGTGCGTTGCGCTCGATGGCTGTGGCCGTCGCGGGCTCGATGGTGAAGCCGAGGACCGCGCCGAAGCGCACGGCGCGCAGCATCCGGAGCGCGTCCTCGCGGAAACGTTCGTCGGGATCGCCGACGGCGCGGACGATCCGGGCATCGAGGTCCGCGCGTCCGTGGAAGGGGTCGACGAGGTGGCCGCCGTCCTCCGGCGACCAGGCCATGGCGTTCATGGTGAAGTCCCGGCGCGAGAGGTCGGCCTGCAGCGACTCGGTGAACGCGACCGCGTCGGGCCGGCGATGGTCGCTGTACTCGGCTTCGACCCGGTACGTCGTGACCTCGATCTCGTGGTCTCCCTGCCTGACCACCACCGTCCCGAACCGGTTGGTGTAGAGCGACCGCTTGAACACGGACTGGATCTCGCTCGGGTCCGCGTCCGTGGCGACGTCCCAGTCGGCCGGGTCGACACCGCGGATGGCGTCGCGGACGCAACCCCCGACGACGAAGGCCTCGTGGTCCTTCTCGCGCAGGCGCTTGATGACGGTCGCGACGTCAGCGGGGATCTGCAGGTGCACGTGCGGGAGGCTAAGCCTCGCCGAGGTACGCCTTCCGCACCATCTCGTTCTTGGCCAGCGCCTGCGCCGTGTCGCTGAGCACGATCCGGCCGGTCTGGATCACGTAGCCGCGGCGGGCGATCGAGAGCGCCATGTGCGCGTTCTGCTCGACCAGCAGCACCGTCGTGCCCTGGGCATTGATGTCCTGGATGATCTTGAAGACCAGC
>JACPOT010000107.1 GCA_016191385.1 Chloroflexota bacterium
GGGTCGATGTAGATCATCTGGACCTGCCCGCGCAGACCTTCCTTCTCGGCGAGGGACGTCATGACCATGAGGGAGTCGCCGAGGATCATCCGGTTCGACCAGTGGCGCTCGTGACGGTAGAAGTCGACCTTTTGCTCGAACGGAAGCCCGTTGAAGTCGCTGAACAGGTCGAGCTGCGGCTCGGAACCTCGTGCGCGCTGCGCGATCAGGTCCTCGATGATCGCCCGCGGCGCGATGTGCTCTTGGATGTAGATCGGGACCGCCGGGACCTCGAGATCCTTCGCGTCCTGCTCGTCCTTGCCCTTCCACACGAGCTGCGGATCGAGCGCGCCATCCCGTCGGTCCCCGGACACGCGGACATCGGCGCCACGGGGATACACGACGAGCGTCGGCTTCTCTTCCGCCTCCTTCGCAAACGCCTCCAGCTCCGCGGTCGGGATGTTCTTACGCTTCGCGGAGGCATGCCGCGTGGCGTCCACCTTCACCTTGGAGCTGCTCTTCTTTGACGGCCTAGGCATCCGTACGACCTGAAAGGAACGTCGAGCGGATCAGGTTGCCGGCATCCCACGGATCCGTCACCTCGATGAACGCCCAGCGCCCATACGCGCCAAGAGCGTTGACTGCCGGGACCCACTTTGTCTTCGCTGTCGCGACCTTTTCAGCCTTCTGCTTCTTGCGCTCTCCGGTGACTTCGAGGAGAACGTTGAGCGGCTCTCCTCGGCCGTCGTTCACGCGCACCACATAGTCCGGGAGGTAATTCGCTGGCGTCCCCTCGAACGTGTAAGGGATCTGAAGCCCGAGTCCTTGGTTCTTTACGTATGAGAGGACCTCCGGCATCGACTCCACGGTCTGCGCGAGCTTGGCCTCCCAGTCGTTGTCGATCACGACATAGTTGAGGTGGCTCTTCGTCGGATCGGCATCCCAGACGCCCTTGGTCGTGTTGAAGTCGATCGTCGCCGTGCTGCCGCGCGGGTCATAGTCGCGGAGGCGCGGCAGGATGCGGGCTTCGCCCGAGGTCCCGTCGATGATCGAGCGCTCGATCCGCTCCGAAGCGGCATGCGCGTACTGCGTGATCGCGATGAGCTGCGGGAATGCCCCGTCCTTCAGGAAGACGCACTCCGCGAACCACTTCTTGACGATCTCGAGGACTTGCGGGAACAGCCATGGCCTTTCGCTGCCGTCCCCCGCACGGAGGCGCTGGTCGACGGTCAGGCGTGCGATCCGATATGCGAGCGTTTGAAGGCGCATGCCCTTCAGCTGCTCGAGCGTCATCTCGGTCTCTTCACCGACGATCGGTCGGCTCTGGGTCCGATACGGGATGTCCTCGTTCGACAGGGTCATCGTGCTCTCCGGCCCGAACTTCGCCGAGATCCGCTCCGCCGGCACGTCATACCGATAGCCGACGACCCGGGGAAATGCGATCTCGAGCGAAGCACGCTCCGGCAGCGCGCGGACGCGCCGGATCTCCTTGAGCGGACGCGGCACAGGCGCGCCCCCAGCTATGGGGATGAAGCTGAAAGGGACGCCGAACACGTCCGCGTACTCCGCCTCGAACATGCCGTTCTCGTCCGCGTCGTAGCTGCGACGACGAAGGCCGCGGCCGATCACTTGCTCGCACAGGAGCTGGGTCCCGAACGCGCGCACACCGAGGATGTGCG
The DNA here is from genome assembly GCA_016191385.1 of Chloroflexota bacterium. Taxonomy (GTDB): domain Bacteria; phylum Chloroflexota; class Limnocylindria; order P2-11E; family P2-11E; genus JACPOT01. Next base: position 1,659 of record JACPOT010000107.1, read on the forward strand.
TGACCGTGCTCGCGTCCCATCCCTCGCTCAGCATCGAGACCGATACGACGCAGCGGACGTTCTCGCCCAGCTTTCCACGCTTCCCGACGGTGTTCATGACTTCGCGCAGCAGGTCTTCGTCGGTGATTTCGTCGGGATCGCGGCCGGCGCGACGCGCGGTCTCCTTGAACTCCTCGATCTCGCGCGCTGCGATCCGCTTGAAAGCGTCGTCCATTGCCTCGCCTGATTCGATCTGGGTGGAGTCGATCAGAAAGCTGACCGGACGGTCGCGCCACTTTCCATCTGCGACGTTGCTGAACAGAGCGAGATTGCCGGGGATCGGAGTCGGCGCGCCGTTCGGGAGCAGCTTCTCGCGACCAGCGATCCAATCAAAGACGCGCTTTGAGACGGCCGTGTTCGCGCAGACCACGATGAAGACCGGCGGCGTGCCGCTCGCCGCCGTCTCCCAGGCGCGGAACCCGCGCTCGTAATGGCCGTAGAGAGCGATCAAGGCCGCCTCGAGCTCCTTCGGGAGCGGCTGCCCCGTGTCCTCGTCGACGACCCGCGAGCGCTTAGGAAGCTCGTCGCGGATCCGAGGCCAGAGGTCGCGGAATGTCGGGCTCGTCCCCTTGAGCTGGTCGTCGCTCACAGGGACGCGCGGGACCTTGACGATCCCGGACTCGATCGCGTCGATCAGGGAAAAGTCCGACACCACCCAGGGGAAAAGCGTCCCTTCGGGATAGCCCGAGCCACGTAAGAAGAAGGGCGTCGCGGACAAGTCGTAGATCCCGCGGACGCCTATTTTCGCCTTGACCGCTTCTAGCCCTGATAGCCAGACCCGCGCGGCCTCGCGATCCGCACGCGCTTGGGCACGCTCCTCGGTGCTGAGCTTCTCCTCCTGCGGCTCGGGACGCTCGCGATAGCAGTGGTGTGCTTCGTCGTTCAAGATCACAACGTTGCGCTTCGAGCCGAACGAGCGGCACACGCGGCGCACCATCTCGTCGGCCGTCTCCTTGAAACGCTCGGGGTCACCGTCCCGGCCGGCAAGCACCTTTTTCGTCAGCGACGCTGCCTCGAGCTTTTCCTGCCGGAGAAATGCGTGGTAGTTCGTGATCTCGACGCGCGCGTGCTGGAGGCGGGCCAGTTCGTCCATGGGGACGAGGTCCATCGCCTCGTAGTAGTTGCCTTCGGCGTTGGGGAGCAGGACACGCAGCCGCTCGCGGATCGTGATGCCGGGCGTGACGACGAGGAAGGAGTCGCTGAACCGCGGGTCCTGCGTGTTCGCGAACTTGTTGAGCGCATACCACGCGATGATCATCGCCATGACGAACGTCTTGCCCGAGCCGGTCGCCATCTTGAACGCGATGCGATAGAGCCCCGGGTTCTTCGACTCGTTCGCCTCTCGCAGCTGGTTCTCGACCCATGCGTCCCCGTGTCGGGGTGCGACCTCGGCGAGGTAGATGGCGGTCTCAAGGGCCTCGATCTGGCAGAAGAAGAGGCGACGCTCGCGCTCGGTGGCGTTCCAGTGCTCGAGGAGCCGCCGCGTCACCGGCGTGATGCCGGGGTAGTTCCCTTTCCGCCAGAGCGCAACGCGCTCGCGGATCCTGTTGATGAGGTCGTTCGGCTGTATCCGTTCGGCGACCCAGTCGCCCGGCAAGGCGAGTTGGGGTCCTCTCTTCTTCGGCGGTGGGATCGGAACGAAATACGAGCTGATGCGACGGCCCTCGACGATCTCGTTGGTGATGCCGTCCTCAGCGAAGCGGAAGTGCACGGTCGGCTCGACGAATGGCGAGTTGATGACAGGGTTTTCGATGACAGCGGCCATGCCACCGAAGGCTAGCGGTCACTAGCTGCTCTGCGCCACCCCTTGGGCCATCGTCATCTCACGACAGCCTGTCCCGCACCACCTTCTCGACCGCGTCGCCGATCTTCGTCACCAGGTACGCCTGGTCCTCCACGTAGTCGGCGTTGATGTGGGCGAGGCCTCCGCGAGTAGTTCGGTCACCGAGGTGCGCTATTCGGTGTCGTCGCGTCACGAAGGAGTCGAGGCGGGCCCGGACACCTAACTCATCGACCGGATCCTCGGCCGTACTCACCGCCATCGCCGCTGTTGCCCAGGGCGCACCGGCGCCGAGAACACTCCTCAACTGCTCTGTGACGGCTGCGGAGGTTGCGATCGTGGTCCGTTCAAGCTTCGCCGCGACCAATTCGCGCACGCGACGACGGCGCGCAACTCCCGCCGGCAGCGTTGTCAAGGCCGCATCGCGATCGACCCACCGCCTGGCAACGGCGCCGAGTTGGCCGCGCCCCTCTGCGGCCGGGCAAGCAGTGGCAATGACGTCGTGCATGTATGCATCCAGCGCCGCCGCGGTGAGTACAACGGCTCCACGAAGAAGGTCAGAGAGATGCGATGGCGGTCTTCCCGTGCGGGTGAGCGACCGGAACAGCTGAAGAAGCGCAAGGACCCTGTCGATCGTTCCGTCGAGTTGGCGACGAGGCTGCCGGATCATGTAGCGGCGGTAGAATACGGAGGAGAGTTGTGATCATGATCGGGAGAACGGTATGAGCAAGTCGACGCGAAACACCGGCAAGTCCTGGAGCACAGGCGACGTCCGCGAGCTCCGAAGTCTTGCCCGCGGCAACACGCCTACTCGGGTGATCGGCCTGAAACTTGGACGCACCGAGGACGGAGTGCGTTCGAAAGCGGCCCAGAGTGGAGTGAGCCTCAAGCCGACGAACCAGTCACCGAACAAGCCCAAGTAGAGCCTTAACGCCCGAGCGCGCTCCGCAGAACGGCCGCGCCGACCGGCGCGGCATCCTCGCCGCCGCCCGGGCTGTTCTCGATGAGCACCGCGACCACGGCGACGGGCGACTCGGCCGGCGCGAAGCCGACGAACCAGCCATGCGGGAGGCCCGACGCGTTCTCCGCGGTGCCCGTCTTGCCCGCGACGCGCACCCCGGGGATGCGCGCGCCGAACGCGAACGCGCCGGGCCCCTCGACGGCGGCGACCATCGCGGCGCCGATCGTGGCCGCGGTCTCGGGCTTGATGGCCTGGGCCAGAGCGCCAGGCTCGATGAGTCGCAGTGTGTTGCCCGCCGCGTCCACCACCGCGGTCGCGTAGTGCGGGACGGGCAGCGACCCGCCGCGCGCGATGGTCGCCGTCACGAGCGCCATCTGCAGAGGCGAGACGAGCAGCTCGCCCTGACCGAACGACGTGTCCGCGACGAGGATGGGCCGGTCGAGCTGGCCGCCCGTGGCGATCTGGCCCTTCGCCGCCGACAGCTCGCACCTCGGGACGGACCCGATGCCGAAGCGCGCGGCGTACTCGGCCAGGCGCGCGCCGCCGGTCTGCAAGCCGATCTTCGCGAAGTAGATGTTCTCGGAGCGCTGGAACGCGAGCGAGAGGTCGAAGTCGCCGTGCGCCTGTGACGGCGACTTCACGGTGTACGAGCCCCACGAGGGATCGGCCTGGTAGGGATCATCCACGCGGATCTTGGCCTTGGGGTCGAGGCCGCGCTCGAGCGCCGCGGCCGCGGTCACGAGCTTGAACGTGGAACCGGGCGGATAGAGGCCTTGCCGCGCGCGGTCGATGAGCGGCTTGCCGACGTTCCCGTTCACCTGCTGCCAGGCGAGGTCCTGCGTCGCCGGATCGACGATGAGGTTGGGGTCGTATCCCGGCTGGCTCACCGACGCGAGGATCCCGCCGGTGCGCGGGTCGAGCGCGATGACCGCGCCGCGCCTGTCGCCGAGCGCGGCGGCGGCGGCGCGCTGCACGGCCGGCACGATCGCGACGCGGACCGAGGCGGGCGGCGACTGCTCGCCGAGATAGCGCGCGCGCCACTGCGAGATGGGATCGGCGGCGTCACGCCCGATGAGCGACTCGGCGTACGCGGCCTCGACACCCGATGTGCCGTAGGTGTACGACGCGTACCCGATCGCCTGCGCGAGCGAGCGGTCCGCGTACTTGCGCGCGTAGCCGCTGCCGCTGCGCGCGCTGCTCGCGAGGACGGTGCCGTCGGCCGCGACGATGGCGCCGCGCGGGCGGTCGCGCAGCGTCGCGAGCAGCCGCGGGTTGAACGGGTCGGCGGAGAGCTCCGCGGCCTGGACCAGGGACCAGTACGCGACGCCCATCGACGTCGCCAGGAACGCGAGCGCGATCACGAGAGTGAGCGAGCGGATGTTCGCGGCGATCGGCCGTATCACTGGACGGCCGACGCGGGCTGACGTTGCCTCGGGTCGGCCCGTCCGCAGTACTCGGTCGCTCCTCGCCCTCCTTCAAAGTCCGTCCTGTCCGTGAGCCGGTCGGGCTCGTCGCTCCCTCGCCGGATCGGGCCTCCCCTCGACCTCAGCCCGCGTCGGCCGTCGTTGATGCTCATCCGCCCCTCACGCGCACGGTGATATCGCTCACGCGTATGAGCAGCGCGATGATCACGAAGTTCGTGACGAGCGAGCTGCCTCCGTAGGAGAGGAAGGGCAGGGTCACACCCGTGAGCGGGATGAGCTTGGCGTTGCCGCCGACGATCACGAGCGTCTGGAAGGCGAGGCCGAATGAGAGGCCCGCGGCCAGCAGCTGCAGGAATGGGGTCGGCGCGCGCAGCGCGATCGACATCCCGCGGAACACCAGGACGAGGTAGAGCGCGAGAAGTCCGATCGCGCCGATGAAGCCGACCTCCTCGGTGAAGGCCGCGAACACGAAGTCGCTCCACACCACGGGGATCCGGTCGGGCATACCGTTGCCGAGGCCCGCGCCGAGGAGGCCGCCGTTGCCGAGGGCGAAGAGGCCCTGCACGAGCTGGTAGCCCGCGCCGAAGCGCAGCTCATCGGAGAACGGCGCGAGCCACACGTCGATGCGCGCGCCGACGTGCGCGAACACGCGCGCGGCCAGTGAGCCGCCGGCGAGGAGCAGCACGACCCCGGTGAGCGCGTACGTCGCGCGGCCGGTGGCGAGGTAGATCATCGCCAGGAAGATCCCGAAGAAGATCAGCGTCGCGCCGAGGTCCTTCTGCAGGACCATCACACCCATCGCGAGCACCCACATGAGGACGATGGGGACGAGGTACGCGAGCGGTGGCACGACCGATCCGAGACGCCGCGCCGGCGCGCTCGCGAGGAGCTCGCGGTTCTCCTCGAGGTAGCTGGCGAAGAAGATGACCAGCAGGATCTTCACGGCCTCGGCCGGCTGGAAGTTGAGGAGGTCGCCCAGGCCGATCCAGATGCGAGCACCGTTGAGCTCGCGGCCGATCACCGGGAGAAGGGGTGACGCGAGGAGCGCGATCCCGGCGAGGGCCCAGCTGTACTTGTACCGAGCGAGCACGGTGAGATCGCGCGGGATGAGCGTCGCCGCGACGAACGCGCCCGCAGCCACGACCGTCCACGTGAGCTGCTGTAGCAGTAGCACCGGCGGCGCAAGCCGCTCGACCATCACGAGGCCGATGGCCGTGAGCCCGAGCGCGAGCGGAAGGAGCAGCTGGTCACCTCGTGAGCCCCGCACGGCGAGGAAGAGGTGCAGGGCGACCGCGACCGCGACGAACGTCGCCGGCACGATGAGCGAGGACGCCTGGAGCGCCGATGCCCCGGCCCCGATGACCGCGAGGAAGCCGAGCCCGACCAGCAGCGCGACCCAGAAGATCAGGCCGAGCTCCGTCCCGCGGAACGCGGGCCGCATGCGCGCGACCACTAGGCCGCGGCCTCGAACCGGAGACCGACGCGGCCGATCTCGACGATGTCACCGTCGCGCAGGCGCTCGCGGCGGACGATGCGCTGGCCGTTGAGGAGCGTGCCGTTCGTGCTGCCCTGGTCCTCGAGCCACCACGCGCCGTCGGAGAGGGTGACCGTGGCGTGCCGCGCCGACGCGGCCTCGTCGTTGACGACCACGTCGTTCCCCGCGTCGCGCCCCAGCGATGAGATCGTTCGTAGCGGCAGACGCTCGCCCGCGCGCGGGCCCTGCGCGTGGGTGCGCTGCACGACGAGGTACGCGAGCGCGGGCCGCGCCGCGAGCTCGGCCTCGGTGCGCAGTGCGCGCCACAGCGAGCCGAACGCGCGGATGAGGAAGACGTAGAGCACGACGAGGAATGCGAGGCGGACGCCCCAGAGGGCGATCTGGTAGGGGACGTCCATCGTTAGGAGGTCCCCTCGCGCAGGACGATCTCGGCACCCCCGATCCCGATGCGATCGCCGTCGGACAGGACCACCTCGGCGACGCGGCGGCCGTTGACGAAGGTGCCGTTGGTGCTCTCGAGGTCGTACAGGGTGAAGCGACCGAGCCGGAGGCGGATCTCGGCGTGGCGCCGTGACACACGGCGGTCGTCGAGCACGAGGTCGTTCTCGGGATCGCGTCCGATGCCGAGCGGCTCGGAGCCGAGGTGGACGCGCCGGCCCTCCATCGGGATCTCGAGGGACGCCTTGGGCGCGCGCGGGCGGTCGCGCAGCAGCGCGTCGCGATCGAGCACCATGGTGTGGCCGGCGGCCACGCTGCCGAGCTGTGGCGATCCCGCCGCGAGTTCCTCGCCCGAGGCGTCCACCAGAGCGCATGAGACACGCACGTCTCCGCGCGCGATGTCTTCGTCGCGCTCGAGCTCCACCGTGGGGAACGAGAGGAGCGTGAAGCTGCGCTCCCGCGCGGCACCCAGGAGCGCTTCCGCGAGGTCGCGCTCGAGGCTGCGGCGGTAGGGCTCGAACTCGGCGAAGTCGTCGGGCGACAGCGAGACGACGTACGAGTTCGGCACGAACGTCTTGGCGAGCGAGATCGTCTGATGCGCTTCCATCGCGCGGATAAGGCGTTTGCCCAGCTGGACCGGCTGAAGACGCGCGCGGAACAGCCGGGCGGTCCAGCCCTCGAGGACCTGGCTCGCCATCCGCTCCAGCCGATCCATCACCGCGCCGCCCTCCGCGCCTTCGCGAACTCCGCGCCGAGCAGGACGATCATGGCGGTCACCCAGATCCACGTCAGGAGGCCCGCCGCCAGCGCCAGCGGGCCGTAGACGCTGAACGCGCCGAGGGCGCGCGTGTAGACGCCGAATCCGAGCTTGGCGACCTCCCAGAGCACCGCCGATACGAGCGCCGCGACGCGCGCATCCGCGAACGCGACGCGTGGGCTCGGCACCTCCGTGTAGATGAGGAGGAAGAAGACGAAGCCGGCGGCGAGCCCGAGCAGCGGCGCGACGACGAGGATCGCCGCGAGGGCGGCATCCACGACCCCCAGCGCGCGCAAGAGATCCTGCGCGGCCGCGGCGCCATATGACACCGCGAACGACAGGGCCGCCAGCAGCCCCAGGGACCCGATGAACCGCAGCGCCGCGGCGTAGCGGCCGACGATCGTCCGCGCGCCGCGGCCCAGCACGACGCCGAGGGCCGATCCGAGGGCGCCGAAGATGGCGGTCGCTCCCAGGACCGTGCCGAGGGCACCCAGGCCGAGCGAGATCGCGCGGCCCTCGACGAGATCGTGGACGATCCGCGTCTCGCGATCCGTGGCGGATGGGTACACGTCACGCAGGAGCGCCGCGAGGCGCGCCGCCGAGGCGTCGTCACCGAACGCGAAACCGAGCACTCCGACGACGAGCGCCAGGAACGGGATGAGCGCGAAGAAAGCCTGGTAGGCGACCCCTGCGGCAAGGAACGGGCAGTCGTCATCGATGAACGCGCGCAGGACGCGGACGGGTGACGCGCCGAGGATCGTCGTCGGATCTAGGAGGCGGCCTCGCCCGTTGCGGCGCTCTTCTCCGGCTTGGGCTTGGCCTCTGACTTGGTGGCGCCCCCGTCCTTCGCCGCGGTCTCCTTGGCCGCGGTCTCCGTGGATGCCGCAGGCTTGGCCGCCGTGTCGCCTTCGCCCGCGGGCGCGGCGCCGCGGCTGTCGGTCTTGTACCAGCCCGAGCCCTTGAAGACGATCGCCGGCATCGTGATCAGGCGGCGTGGCTTCTTGCCGCAGCTGGGGCACGCGGCGACAGCCTCCTCCGTGAATGTCTGGACCTGCGAGAAGGCGTGGCCGCAGTGATCGCAGCGGTAGTCGTAGATGGGCATCGCGCACCTATCATCGCCGACGGTGCGCGCCGGAGCCATGCCCTTCGTCTTCCTCTTCCCGGCGATGGCGCTGCTCGCGATCTTCAAGGTCTTCCCCGCCCTCTTCGCGATCTACATATCGCTGTTCCGCTGGGATGTCATTCAGGGCGCGTTCCGCGGCCTGGACAACTACGCCGACATCCTCTGGGCGAATCCCACGCGCGCGGAGGCGTTCTGGCGCGCGATGTCGACGACGTTCACGTACGTGCTCATCACCATCCCCCTCGAGATGGGCCTCGCCCTCGTCATCGCGTATGTCCTGTTCCAGAGGCTGCGCGGCCGGACCTTCTACCGGACCGCGTACTACCTGCCCTACGTCACCTCGACCGTGGCCGCTGCGACGGTCTTCGTCTGGATCTTCCATCCGCAGTTCGGGCTGCTCAACGCCGGGCTCGGGCTCGTGGGGATCTCGGGCCTCACCTGGCTGCAGGAGCCGGACGGCGTCTTCCAGATGATCGGCCGCGCCGTCGGCCTCGACGTCCCGGGATGGGCGGCTGGGCCAAGCCTCGCGCTCGTCTCCATCGCCATCTTCTCCATTTGGCACTTCCTTGGATTCCAGATCGTCATCTTCCTATCAGGTCTCGGGAACATTCCCGAGGAGTACTACGAGGCCGCGCGCCTCGACGGCGCGTCGGGCCGCCAACTGTTCACGAACATCACACTGCCGCTGCTGTCGCCGCAGATCTTCTTCGTCTTCACCATCGCGACGATCGGCGTGTTCCGCGCTTTCAACGAGATCTACGTCTTCACGTTCCCGCCGCTGCTCGGGGGTCCGCTCGACACGACCCGGACGCTCAACGTGCTCGTCTTCCGCACGTTCTTCCAGCAGGGTCAGATCGGACTGGGGTCGGCCCTCGGCGTGATCCTCACGTTGCTGATCCTCGCCTTCACCGTCATCCAGTTCCGCGTGCTCGAGCGGCGGGTCGTGTACCAGTGAGGAACATCTGGAAGCACGCGGTCCTTATCTTCGCCGCCCTGCTCGTGGCCTATCCCTTCTATTACATGGTCACGACAGCCTTCAAGAACATGATGCCCGCGGAAGCCACGCTCATCCCGAACTTCGTGATGATGACGCGGCTCTTCCGGCCCAACGATCCCACCCGGATCGTCGACGGCTACCTCGTGCAGATCCTGCCATTCATCGCCACTGCTTTCTCGATCTTCCTGCTTCGCCAGCAGTTCCTGGGCTTCCCGAAGGAACTGAAGGACGCCGCCCGGATCGACGGCGCGGGCGACGTTCGCTTCCTCTGGTCCGTCGTCCTGCCCAATTCGGTGTCAACTCTCGTGACCGTCGCGATCATCGGTTTCCTTGCGAGCTGGAATGCCTTCCAGTGGCCGCTGATCATGACCTCACGGCCCGACATCCAGCCCGTCCAGATCGGGCTCAACGCCTTCCGGGGAGAAGCAGGCTCGTCGTACCATTTGCTCATGGCGGCCGCGGCGTTCGTCGTCGCACCGGTCGTCGCGCTCTACCTCGTGGGACAGCGATATCTGGTCCAGGGGGTCGCGAGGACGGGCATCCGCGGTTGACGACGCGCGGCTCGGGCGAGCGACAAGAGGTCATGGGAGGAAGCGGCGGATGAAGAGGCTCGCGCTCGTACCCGTCCTGGCACTGGTCCTCGCGGCGTGCGGCCCCGGAACGACAGCTCCGGCGGCGACGGCGGCGCCCACGACCGCGGCGGACATCGCGCTCAGCGGTCCGGTCACGATCACGCTCTGGCACGCGCTCACGAGCGACCCGCAGAAGGCGGCGCTCGAGAACGCGGTCAAGAAGTTCAACGCGGAGAACAAGAAGGGGATCACCATCGTTCCGATCGTGCAGGGCAACTACACGCTCCTGTACCAGAAGACCCTCGGCGCGATCCAGGCCGGCGCCCTCCCGGAGCTCGTGCACGCCTACGAGAGCCAGGTCGCCGACTACACCAAAGCCGGCGTCGTCGTCGACCTCGATCCCTACGTGAACAGCAAGACGAACGGCCTCGACAAGGCGAGCCAGGAGGACATCTACAAGCCGTACTTCGACACCAACCGCTTCGCGCAATACGGCAACCGGCTGCTCTCCTTCCCGTTCACCAAGTCGCTCGCGGTCATGTACACGAACATGGACGTCCTGGCTTCGTCCGGCGTCACGGCGGCACCGAAGACCTGGGCCGAGTGGGAAGACGCCGTGAAGAAGGCGACCGTCAAGGACGCCTCCGGCAAGACCACGCGCTATGGCTTCTCCGGGACCACCGACGCGTCGTACTTCAACGCCATGGTCATGGCCATGGGCGGCACCATCATGGCCCCGGACAACAAGACGGTCGCGTGGGACGGCAAGGAGGGCCTGGCGGTCCTTCAGATGCTCGACCGCCTCTACAAGGGCGGCTACGCCTACACGCCGACGGGCTTCGACTGGCAGAACGACCTCGCCCAGGGCAAGCTCGCCTTCGCGATGTCGTCCACCTCGAGCCTGCCGTTCATCGTCGCGGCGATCAAGGCGCCGCAGAACCTCGTGGTGAACGCCCCTCCGCAGGCCGACCCGGCGAAGCCGCGGACGGTCATGTTCGGCGCGAACATCGCGATGCTCAAGAGCGACCCGCAGAAGCAGCTCGCGTCGTGGGAGTTCATCAAGTGGTTCGCCGAGACCGCCCAGACGGCCGACTGGGCGACGAAGTCGTACTACATGCCGGTCCGCAAGTCGGCCTCCGACCAGCAGGTCCTCAAGGACTACTGGACCAAGGAGCCGCGGGGCAAGCAGGCCTTCGACGTCATCGCCGCCTCGATCCCCGAGCCGAACGTGCGCGGCCAGCAAGACATCCGCGACGTGATCACGAACATGTACGTGTCCGTCATGACCGGCAAGGCCACGCCCGAGCAGGCCATCAAGGACGCCGGCACCAAGGCCAACAACATCCTCAAAGAAAACCAATAGGCACTGAGTGCAAAGAGGACCAATAGGCACGACGCACAGAGAAGACCAGCAGAAGTCACCGCGTCGCAGTGAGAAGGGGTGCCGCAAGGCACCCCTTCTTCTCTATTTCGTGAGCTGACGCTCCAGCAGCGCGACGTGGGCGCGCCGCTCCTCGAGCTTTGCGCGCTCTCTTTCGACCACCGCCACGGGTGCCTTGTCGGCGAAACCCGGTCGTTCGAGCAGCTCTTCCGATCTCCGTAGCGAGTCGCGCGCCTCGGTCAGCTCGCGCGCGACTCGCGCGCGCTCGGCGGTCGCGTCGCGCTCGACCGCGAGCCGCACCTCGATGGCGCGCACGACGGCCACGCGCCCCTCTCCCCGGCCGAGGGTCACATCGGCGTTCGCGAGCGTGGCGATGGCATCGAGCGAGCCGGCCACCGCACGCGTCTCGCCCGCGAGCGCGACGCGCACGCGCGCGTTCGGTGCGACGTCCGCCGCCTGGCGCAGCTCGCGGATGGCCCGGACGACGTCCCGCACGACCTCCATGCGCTACTCGAGCGCCATATCGCGCGCTCCAGCCTCCGGCCAGCGCGCGATCACGAGAGAGGTCTCGTCCGCCTTCGTCCGCTGCCAGAGCTGAAGCGCGAGGGTCTCGGTGAGGAAGGGCATGACCGGATGGAGCAGGCGAAGCGCCCGGTCGAGGACGTAGGTCAGCGTCCGCACCGTCGCGGCGCGGCGC
>JACPOT010000096.1 GCA_016191385.1 Chloroflexota bacterium
GCCAGCAGCACGGAGCGTACATGGAAGTTCGACATGCTGAGCATCGTGATCAGCCGGTCGGTCGGGCCTGCCGCCGGATCGCGACGCTTGTAGTAGGCGAGCAGGTCGGCGGTGGCCGCGCCGGCGACCTTGGCGATGCGATCGGCGAGTTCCGCCTCGGTGATGGAGCGGTTCCACACCTGGTCATCGGGTGCGAAAAAGATCGCCGATTCGTCCTTGGTGCCGCCGATCATCAGCGGGATGTCGTCGGACAGCGCGGGCGCCGCCGGATCGAAGGGTTGCGCAGGCAGCACGTTGCCGTCGATCACCGGTCCGAAGTTGTAGCGGTCGAGCAGCGGCTGGCGCGGGCGCGGCAGTGTCGCCTGTGCCGGCACGACGGCTTCCTGCAGGCGCTCCAGCGGCAGGGCCTGCAGCGCGTCGAGCTGGTTGGGCCCAAGCCCAAGATGCTTCAGCACCGCGTCGGCCAGCCGCGTCGTGCGCTCGCGTTCGGCGAAGCGCACGCTGGCGCCGCTCTGGATGATCGCCTTGTGGAACAGCCCCTTGGCGCGCGGCATGGCCAGAAGCGCGCTCACCTTTCCGCCGCCGCCGGACTGGCCGAAGATCGTGACGTTGCCGGGATCGCCGCCGAAGCGGACGGCATGCTCGCGCACCCATTCGAGCGCGGCGACCAGGTCGAGAACGCCGGCGTTGCCGGACGGGGCGAAGCGCTCGCCGCCCGCCTGCGACAGATCGAGATGGCCGAAGATGTTCAGGCGATGATTGATCGCCATGACCACGACGTCGTTGCGCCGCGCGAGCCTGGTGCTGTCGTAGCGCGGCGAGTTGGCCGAGCCGTACGAGAAGGCGCCGCCATGCAGCCAGACCATCACCGGGCGGCGCGCATTGTCGAGGCCGGGCGTCCAGACATGCAGCGTCAGGCAGTCCTCGCCCACCGGCAGGCTATCGACCGGGCCCCACACGGTCGCGAGCTCCGGCCGCTGCTGGGCGGCCGGCGCCTGCGGCGAGCGGCCGGCATAAGCCACCGCCTCGCGCACGCCGCTCCACGGCTCGGGCTTGCGCGGCGGCATGAAGCGGTTGGCGCCGGCGGTCGAGGCGCCGTAGGGGATGCCCTTGAAGACATGCACGCCGTCCGACGTGAGGCCTTTGACGCGGCCGGAGGCCGTCTCGACGACGGGCGACTCGGTGGCTTGGGCGGAGCGCTGCGTCAGCGTGTCGACATCACCGGCCATGGCGCGTTCTCCCGTTTTGCGGACCGGAGCCTGCGCGTGCCAAGGGACGGCGTCAACGTTGGACCTCTGTCATCCTGAGCGCAGCGAAGGATCTCATGCCGTTGGCAAGCGGCGATGAGGTCCTTCGCTACGCTCAGGACGACAACCCCTACTCCGCCATCACGTGTTTCACCCGGGCCTTGGCGAGCGCGGCGTTGAGCTGGGCGATGTCGGCCTTCACCAGCGCCTCGAACTTCGCGACCTCGCTGTCGACCTTGGCCATGACCTCGCGCGACACCTCTCTCGTCTGGGTGGTCGGCGGCCGGTCGGCGGTGGTCGCCATGGCGACCATGTCGATCAGCGTGTCGTTGAGGCCCGCCGGGTTGCGCAGCACGTCGCGCACCGACTTGCGATGCGGGTCGACCATCACGCTCTCGATGGCCGAGAGCTTGCGGACGATTCCCTCGGCACGGTTCTTGAGCGCGCGCTCGCCCCTGCCGAGCTGGCCGGTCGCCTCCTCGAGCTGGCGCTTCATCTTGCGCAGGCGATTGACCGCCTGCTTCAGCTTGGACACCGACGCGATCAGCTCCTTGTGCAAGGCGAACTGGGCTGCGTACTCAGCCGGCGTGGTCGGCAGCCGCGGGTCCTTGACCACCGTGAACTTGGCCGCGTGGCTCCGGCTCTTGCCCTTCTCGCCCACGGTCAGTTCGACGCCATAGGTACCGGGCACCACCGTCGGGCCCGGGGGGTTCTCGGGATCGGGAAC
>JACPOT010000097.1 GCA_016191385.1 Chloroflexota bacterium
GCGGCACTGCTCGCGTTCGCGGACGCGAAGCTGCGTTCCGGGGCGGATCTCGTGATGTCGGCGACCCGCTTCGACGAGCGCGCGCGTGCCTCGGACCTTGTCGTCACCGGCGAAGGCCGTGTCGACGCGCAGAGCGGCTACGGCAAGGTGACGGGCGCGGTCGTTGAAAGGGCGAAGGCGCTCGGGAAGCCCGTCGCGATCATCGCGGGCGGCGTCGCGCCCGGATACGAGGTCCTGTTCAGGTCGGGGCTCGCCGCGCTCGAGGTCGCAAGCGAGGGCGTGGCCTCGCTCGAGGAGGCCATGCGCCAGGGCGAGGCTCTCATCTCGTCGGCCGCGGAGCGCCTCGCGCGCTCGGATGCGCTCGCCCGAGCGCTGCCGTTCCGCCCCTCATAACGAGGAGGGACTAGGCTGGCCGCGCCGTGACAGTTCGTGCGCGCCCCCGAAAGCGGTTGGTCGTGACCGGACCGATCCATCGGACCCCGCAGCCGCCGGCCCTCGAGCTCGTCCGCGTGACCGAGGCCGCGGCGATCGCCGCCGCGCACTGGATGGGCCACGGCGACAACGACGAGGCGGACAAGGCCGCGGTCGAGGCCATGCGCAGCGCGATGGACGACATGCCCTTCGCCGGCACGATCGTCATCGGCGAGGGCGAGCGCGACGAGGCGCCGATGCTTCACATCGGCGAGAAGGTCGGCAGCGGCAAGGGACCCGAGATCGACATCGCCGTCGATCCTCTAGAAGGCACGAACCTCGTCGCGAAGGGTCACGAGAACGCGATCACGGTGCTGGCCACATCGGAGCCGGGCGGACTCCTCCACGCGCCCGACGTCTACATGGACAAGCTCGTCGTCGGTGCCCCGGCGAAGGGGAAAGTGGACCTCGACCGACCCGTCAAGGAGAACCTGAAGATCGTCGCGGACTCGCTGAATCGCGACGTCGACGACCTCACGGTCGTCGTGCTCGACCGCCCGCGCCACGAGAAGCTGATCGCCGAGATCCGCGACGCCGGAGCGCGCATCAAGCTCATCGATGACGGCGACGTCATCGGCGCGATCAACGTCGTCGTCGCCGGCACCGGCGTCCACTGCCTGATGGGGATCGGCGCCGCGCCGGAAGGCGTGCTCGCCGCGGCCGCGCTGAAGTGCATGGGTGCGGAGATCCTCGGCCGGCTCAAGTTCAAGAATGACGCGGAGCGCGAGCGAGCCAAGCGCATGGGCGTCGTCGACTGCGACAAGGTCTACCGGACCGAGGACCTCGCTCCTGGCGTGGACATCCGCTTCGTGGCCACCGGCGTGACGGACGGCGAGATGCTGAACGGCGTCCGCTTCTTCCGGCGCGGCGCGCGCACTTATTCGATGCTCCTCGAGAGCCGCGGCAAGCTGCGGTTCATCGACACGACGCACTTCGAGGATCCCGAGAACCCGCCCCTCATCCGCCTGACTTAACTCTGTGGAGAACCCTGTCAAGTAGCCGTTGACACGGCTGTAGGCCCTCGTATCGTCCCGCGCGATGCCGCTCCGGACACGCTCGCGGACGCCTGCTCCCGTTTCCGATTCGCTCCGCCGCCTTGGCGATCGCATCCGCGAGGCGCGGAC
>JACPOT010000112.1 GCA_016191385.1 Chloroflexota bacterium
CGCAGCCGGAGGACAAGGAGGTCGAGAGCCGGCCGGTGCGGACGGGCGCGGACGCCAGGGCCGAGTTTGCCTTCACGCCGGCCGCGGGCGGGTTCTACCGCATCTTCGCTTCCGGGCGGGACGGGGCGGGAAACGAGTTCCACAGCGCCGGCGGCGTGTACGTCACCGGGCCGGGCTACGTGCCGTGGCGGGTCTCGAACGACGAGCGCATCGAGCTGGTGACGGACAAGAAGCAGTACCAGCCGGGCGACGTGGCGCACGTGCTGGTTCCGGCCCCGTTCGCGGACGCCACCGGGTTGGTGACGATCGAGCGCCAGGGGGTGCTCTCGAAGGAAGTGCGGCCGTTCGCGGGCAACAGCGTCGTGCTCGACATCCCGATCGCGCGCGCCTACCTGCCGAACGTGTTCGTCACTGTCTCATTGCTCAAGCCGTCCACGAACGACAACCCGACACCGGAGTTCCGCTACGGCCAGATCGAGCTGAACGTGTCGGCGGAGGAGCAGCGGCTCAACGTCAAGCTGACGGCGGATAAGGAGAAGGTGCAGCCGCGCGAGACGGTCACCTTCACGGTCGAGACCACCGACACCACCGGCAAGGGCGTGCCGGCCGAGCTGTCGCTGGCGCTGGTGGACGAGGCGATCCTATCGCTGACCGACGACCAGCCGGCGGACGCCTTTCGATCTCTGTACGGCTTCAAGCGGCTGGGGGTGCAGACCAGTGCGGCGCACACGGTGTCGCTCGATCGGGTGGCGGACCGGGCGCGGGCGACCGCCGCCGAGGGCGGCAAGGGCGGCGGCGGCGGCGGTGGCGAGGACGAGTCCCGCACCGACTTCCGCTTCACCGCGCACTGGGAGCCGGCGCTGAAGACCGACGCCAACGGCAGGGGTACGCTGACCGTGCGCATGCCGGACACGCTCACCACCTGGCGGTTGACCGGGCGGGGCATCACCAAGGACTCCCGCGCCGGCATGGCCGAAACCAAGGTCGTGAGCAGCAAGCCGCTGATCGTGCGTCCGGTGACGCCGCGCTTCCTCACCGCCGGCGACCGGCCGGAAATGGGCGCGATCGTCTACAACTTCACCGACGCGGCGGTGGATGTCAGCGTCAGCCTCGGCGGCGAGGGCATCGCGGTCGAGGGCGACGCGGCGAAGCTGGTGAAGGTGCAGCCGGGCGATAAGCAGGTCGTCTCGTGGAAGACCGCGCCGGTTCCGGCAGGGTCGGCGAAGGTGCGATGGTCCGCCGGCGGCGGCGGATTGCAGGACGCGGTCGAGCTGACGCTGCCGGTGCAGGCGTTGGCTAC
>JACPOT010000040.1 GCA_016191385.1 Chloroflexota bacterium
TCGAGCTGGTCCATCGAGAGCGGGCCGTTGTCCGCCATCGCCTTGATGCGCTTGGTGACCTCGCGCAGGTCGTCCTTACCGAACGAGAGGCCGAGCTCCTCCGCACGCCTGCCCACCGCGTTGTGACCCGTGAGCCGGTGCGCGATGTTGATGGTGCGCTCGAGCCCGAAGTCCGCCGGGTCGAGGATCTCGTACGAGTTCGGGTTCAGATAGATGGCCTTGGTGTGCATGCCGGCCTTGTGGTGGAACGCGTACTTGCCCGTGACGTACTCGTCGAAGGGGATCTCGATGCTCACCATCGACGCGACCATCTCATCGAGCGCCTTGAGCTTTGGCAGGTCGTACTTCTTCTTCACCGCGGCCGCATCGTCCGCGTACATGCGCGCGATGAACCCGCCCAGCGGCGTGATCCCGTTGCGCTCGCCGATGCCGAGGACGCTCGTGTCGATGTGCGTCGCGCCGCCCTCGAGGACCGAATACGAGTTGGCGATGGCGCAGCCGGCGTCGTTGTGGCCGTGGAACTCGATGTCGCAGGAGACCTGGCGACGGAGCTCGTGCGCGAGGGCGTAGCACTGCCGCGGCGTGGCGATGCCGACCGTGTCGGCGATGCCCACGCGGTCCACGCCCATGGCGTCGACGGCCTTGTAGACCTTGAGCAGGTCGCCCTCGGTCGAGCGGAAGCTGTCCTCGCTCGAGAAGCGGACCTCCTTGCCGTGATCCCTGATGAAGGCGATGACCTCGCCCGCCTGGGCGATGATCTCATCGACGCTCTTGCCGTGCGAGAACTCGCGCAGCATCGACGACGTCCCGAAGAGGACGTCGATGCCGTCCACGCACGTCGACACGGCGGCGCGCGCGTCGTCCATGTGGCAGCGCACGTGGGTGAGGACCTTGGCCCGCAGCGGCAGCGCCGCGATCGTCTTGCAGTCCTCGAAGGACTGCGGGCTCGCGACGGGCGAGGTGAGCTCGATGTACTCGACGCCGAACTCGTCGAGCGCCTTCGCGATCGTGACCTTCTGCTCCGTCGTGAAGTGGGCCGCGCTGAACTGCTCCCCCTCGCGAAGCGTGGAGTCGATGACCGCGTATCGCTCTACCGGCACTCGTTCCTCCTCTGACGCGACAACGAAAAAAGGCTGCTGCGCCCTCGCGCACCAGCCTTCACGTTGTCCTCCCGCCCGGAGGACCGAAGCCACTGATGCGGTCAGCGCTCCGTGGCGGGGTGCCTTCCCCACCACGACAGTCCGCGCCCTTCCGGGTCGCGTCCCAGGTGACGGTCTCGAGCTCGATCGTCACCTTCGGCGGTCGTCCCTTTGCGCCGGGTCAGATCGGGAAGCTTCGTCCCTCTCCGGCGCTCACTGACGACCGCAACCTCTGTCCGCGTCGCGTATGAAATTACGCACACGATAGCCGAGCCTCACGGCGGTGGCTAGAGGGATCTTGTCGGAGGCGACGGCGGGAATCGGACCCGCGATGAGGGTTTTGCAGACCCTTGCCTTACCACTTGGCCACGTCGCCGGAGAAGCGTCATTGTACCGGCCGTGATCCCCATCAGCGACGAGAGCTACGGCCGTGGGCTGCCTCTGGTCAACCTCGTCGTCATCGCCATCAACATCGCGGTCTTCATCTTCGTCCAGATCCCGAGCGACGCCTTCACGATGGGCTTCTCCGCCATCCCCCGCGAGATCCTGACGGGAACGGACCTCGTCGGTCCGGTGCAGGTGATGCTCCCCGACGGCACCACCGATGTGCTGCAGGAGGCGCCCGGGCCGAACCCCATCTGGCTCACCCTGCTCACGTCGACCTTCATGCACGGCGGCTGGGCGCACCTGGGCGGCAACATGCTCTTCCTGTGCCGGCGCTCGTGGTGATCGGCCTGTGGGCGCTCCTCCAGTTCATCAACGGCTTCGGCTCGATCACCGCGTCCGAAGAGACCAGCGGCGTGGCGTACATGGCGCACGTCGGTGGCTTCATCGCCGGTCTGGTCGGAGCCTTCCTCCTGCGCCCCTTCGTGCACCAGCGACCGCGTTATCTGGGCTAAGTAGCCGACCTCCGCCCGAAGGCAACGCGCTTCGTGTCGCGGATGAGCCCGCGCAGGAGCTTCTTGC
Source organism: Chloroflexota bacterium (assembly GCA_016191385.1). Taxonomy (GTDB): domain Bacteria; phylum Chloroflexota; class Limnocylindria; order P2-11E; family P2-11E; genus JACPOT01. Next base: position 2,106 of record JACPOT010000040.1, read on the forward strand.
TCACTTCGAGCGCCTCGTGGTCCTCGGGAACGAGTCCCGAGCGTGTCGGGTCCGTCCGCCACCAGCATTCGAAGCCCCACACCCGGTCCGCCCCCACGCGCAGGCGCGGCACCCCGTCGATCGGCCGTCGCCGCGTTCCGGTCTCCGGATCGAACCACCCTTCGAGGACGCCGGCGGCACCGGTGAGGTCGGGCTCGCCCTCGCGGTTGTCGGCGAGGATCACCACGGCGGTCCCGGCGCGCTCGTCGGCCGGCAGCTGCGGCCGCGCGACGCGAACGGCCCCCCGGCCGCGCCGCGTCGGCCGGCGGGGCTGCTGTCGCTGTTGCTCGCGCGGGGCCTGCGGCTCGGCCGGCGCCTGCGTCGGACGGGGCCGCGAGGTGCGGCGGGGGCGCCCGCGCTGTCGCCGTCGAGGGCCTTCTTGCACGGAACAAGTGTGGCAGGTGCCAAGATCACAATGACCCCATGCAGGAGCGGCCCGTCCACGAGATCTTCGATGAGTTCAAGCGCCAGCTGCCGGACATCGACCCGGGCGAGACCCAGGAGTGGCTCGACTCGCTCGATGCCCTGATCAAGGCCGGCGGCGTCGAGCGCGCGCGCTTCGTCCTCTTCAAGCTCCTCAAGCGCGCCCGCCAGCAGCAGGTCGGGCTGCCGCCCCTGACGCAGACCCGGTACATCAACACGATCTCGCCCGAACAGGAGCCCTACTTCCCGGGCGACGAGGCCATGGAGCTGCGCATCCGGCGGATGATCCGCTGGAACGCCGTCGCCATGGTCCTCCGCGCGAACCACCACTACCCCGGCATCGGCGGCCACCTCGCGACGTACGCCTCGGCGGCGACCCTCTACGAGGTCGGGTTCAACTGGTTCTTCCGCGGAAAGGACGGCGCCACCGGCGGGGACCGCGTCTACTACCAGGGCCACGCGGCCCCCGGCATCTACGCGCGCGCGTTCCTCGAAGGCCGCGTCACGACGGACCAGCTCGATCACTTCCGCCGCGAGGCGCTCGAGAAGGGCCTGTCGAGCTACCCCCACCCGCGGCTCATGCCCGACATGTGGGAATTCCCGACCGTGTCGATGGGCCTCGGGCCGCTCGCCGCCGTGTACCAGGCGCGCTTCGACCACTACTTAGCGGACCGCGGGATCGCCGACACCAGCGGCTCGCGCACCTGGGCCTTCGTCGGCGACGGCGAGATGGACGAGCCCGAAGCGCAGGGTGGCCTTCGCCTCGCGGGCCGCGAAGGCCTCGACAACCTCGTCTTCGTCGTGAACTGCAACCTACAGCGCCTCGATGGTCCGGTCCGCGGCAACGGCAAGATCGTCCAGGAGCTCGAGGCGCTCTACCGCGGCGCGGGCTGGAACGTGATCAAGGTCCTGTGGGGCCGCGAGTGGGACGACCTCCTCGCGCGCGACGTCGAGGGTGCGCTCGTCAACAAGATGAACGAGTGGCTCGACGGCGATTCGCAGCGCATGGCCATCGCGGACGGCGCGACCATCCGCCGCGACTTCTTCGGCACCGACCCGCGTCTGGCGAAGATGGTCGAGCACCTCTCGGACGAGGACATCCAGCGGCTGCGCCGCGGTGGGCATGACTACCGCAAGGTGTTCGCCGCGTATTCGTACGCGACGACGCACACGGGTGCGCCGACCGCGATCCTCGCTCAGACCGTGAAGGGGTGGGCGCTCGGCCCGAGCGTCGAGGCACGCAACGTCACGCATCAGGCGAAGAAGATGAGCATCGAGGAGATGCGGATCTTCCGCGATCGCCTGCAGCTGCCCATCCCCGACGCGCACCTCGAGGATCCGCCCTACTACCACCCGGGCATGGACGCGCCGGAGATCCAGTACATGCTCGAGCGCCGCCGCGCCCTCGGCGGCCCCGTGCCCAAGCGCGTGGTCCGTTCGGTCGCGGTGCCCGTCCCCGACGGCGGCGCGTTCGCGGAGTTCCCCAAGGGCTCGGGCCAGGCGGCGGCATCGACGACGACCGCGTTCACCCGTCTGCTGCGGAACCTCACGCGCGACAAGACAGTGGGAAAGCGGATCGTGCCGATCATCCCCGACGAGGCGCGCACCTTCGGCATGGATCCGCTCTTCAAGGAGATCGGGATCTACTCACCTCTGGGTCAGCGCTACACGCCCGTGGACGCCGAGACGCTGCTCCCTTACCGGGAGGCGGTCGACGGTCAGCTCATCGAGGAGGGCATCACCGAGGCCGGAGCCATGGCGACGTTCACGGCCGCGGGCACGTCATACGCCACGAGCGGCGAGCTGATGATCCCCTTCTACGTCTTCTATTCGATGTTCGGGTTCCAGCGGACGATGGATCAGATCTGGGCGTTCGGCGACGCGCGCGGTCGCGGATTCATGATGGGCGCGACGGCGGGCCGCACCACCCTGAATGGCGAAGGGTTGCAGCACGAGGATGGTCACAGCCATCTCCTCGCGTCGGCGGTCCCGAACGTCCAGGCCTACGACCCGGCGTTCGCGTATGAGACCGCGGCGATCATCAAGGACGGGCTGCGGCGCATGCTCGAGAAGAACGAGGACGTCTTCTACTACATCACCCTGTACAACGAGAACTACCCGATGCCCGCGATGCCCGAAGGCGTCGAGGACGGGATCCTGCGGGGTCTCTATCTCTTCCGGAGGGGCCTCGCGGGTCGCCGCCGGGTCACCCTCCTCGGCTCGGGCCCGATCCTCCTCCAGGCACTGCGCGCCCAGGAGATGCTCCAGGACAAGTACGACGTCGCCGCGGACGTGTGGAGCGTCACGAGCTATCAGCTGTTGCGGAACGACGCGCTCGAGGCGGAGCGATGGAACAGGCTGCATCCCGACCAGAAGCCGCGGCGACCGTTCGTCGCGGAGCAGCTCGGCGGACGCGGGCCGGTCGTGGCCGCGAGCGACTACATGAAGGCCGTTCCTGACCAGATCGCCCGTTGGGCAGGCCAGCCGTTCCTGCCCCTTGGCACCGACGGCTTCGGCCGCAGCGACACGCGCGAGGCGCTGCGGCGTCACTTCGAGGTGGATGCCGAGCACATCGCTGTCGCCGCGCTGCACACGCTCGCGCAATGCGAGCAGTTCTCGCCGGCGGAGGTCGCCGCGGCCATCCGCGAATTCGGCCTCGATCCCGACCGCGTCGACCCCAGACTCGCCTAGATCCCGCAGCGCGGGATCTATCACTTGACATGCGGAATGGGCAGGTCTCTCATTGCCTCGGTAGCCAGCCTGGCGAGGAGGTAGTGGATCGTGCGGTTCCCCAGCCTGGGTAGACGAAGTCTTCTCAAGTACGCATCCGTATCGGGACTCGCGTCACTCGCGACAGCGTGCCTTTCCCAGAACGCTCCGACGACGGGGCTCGCGAGCGGATCGCCCGGGGTGGGTGCGCCCGCGCCCACGACCGCGCAGGCGCCTCAAGCGCAGACCATCACCTGGAAGGTCCAGTCCGGCTGGGCCGGCAACGACATCTTCCAAGAGCTGTTCCTCGACTGGAAGAGCATGACGGAGGAGATGTCCGGAGGCCGGCTGAAGATCGACGCACTGCCGGTGAACGCGGTCACGAACATCAACGCGGCCATCGACGCGGTCCACTCGGGCACGCTGGACGGCGCGCACCACGTGCCGGCCTACTACTACGGCAAGGACCACGCGGTGAGCCTCATGGGCACCGGGCCGACCATGGGCATGAGCGGACAGATGTGGCTCGCCTGGTACTACTACGGCGGCGGGCAGGCGCTGTTCGAGAAGCTGGTGCAGCAGAAGCTGAAGCTGAACGTCGTCTCGCTCTACCACATGCCTATGCAGAACCAGCCGCTCGGGTGGTTCAAGGCTGAGATCAAGGGGCCCGACGACTTCAAGGGCATGAAGTTCCGGACGGTCGGCCTCGCGACCGGCCTCTACCAGTTCCTTGGCGCCAGTGTCATCTCGGTCCCGGGTGCGGAGGTGGCCTCCGCCCTCGACCGCGGCACGATCGACGCCGCGGAGTTCAACAACACGACCTCCGACACGGTGTACGGGCTCCCGGACGTCCGGAAGATCTGCATGACGAAGTCGTACCACCAGGCGAGCGAGATCCTCGTCATCGACCTGAACAAGACGAAGTACGACGCGATGCCGAAGGACCTCCAGGCGATCATGAAGTTCGCGGCCTGGGCGGAGTCGGCCAACGGCGAATGGAAGTTCTTCGACAAGAACTCGACCGACTACGCGAAGCTCCTCGCGAAGGGGGTCAAGTTCATCCCGCAGCCGCAGTCGGTGTCCGACGCCCAGATGGCGGGGTGGAAGAAGATCATCGCGGACGAGTCCAAGGACAACCCGGACTTCGCGGCCATCGTCGACTCGCAGCGGAAGTGGGCGCAGCGGATCTTCCCGTGGTACGACACGATGAACATCCGGTTCACGGACCCGCTTTCGTACAACGCGCTGGCGAAGTAGGCCGCCGGGTCTTTCGCGCGCACTATCCTGACGGGGTCCTCGGGCGACCGAGGACCCCGTCGTCTGCCTAGACCGCGAGGGGGTCGCAGGATGCAGCGCTTCCTTCTGGGGATCGATCGGTTCAGCGGGTGGAGCGGGAAGGCCGTCGCCTGGCTGATCCTCGCCAGCACGATCCTGATCAGTTACGACGTCGTCATGCGCTACCTCTCGAAGCCGATATGCGAGAAGGGAGCGGCGCTGTTGGCGCTCTGCGAACCGCTCCGCACGATCTGGTTCACGTACTACTACGCATATGACATGACGTACTACCTGTACGCGATCTTCTTCATGCTCGGAGGCGCGTACGCCTTATCGCGTGGCCAGCACCTGCGCGGCGACGTCTTCTACCGCCTCTGGCCCGTGCGCGTCCAGGCGGGGGTCGACCTTGTCCTATTCCTTTTCGCCTTCTTCCCGGGGATCCTCGCCCTCGTCTCGGTGGGAGCGCAGTGGGCCGAGGCGTCGTGGGAGATCAAGGAGCGTTCGTTCACGACGGCGGCGGCGCCACCCATCTATCCGCTGAAGGCCATCATCCCGATCGCCGGAGTGCTGATGGCGATCCAGGGGACCGCCGAGACGATCCGCGCCGCGCGGGCGCTGCAGACCGGCGTCTGGCCGGCCCGCCTCTCCGATGTCGAGGAGACCGAAACGGTCCTCGCGCACCAGGAGGAGCTATGAGTCCCGAAGGTATCGGCCTCGTGATGCTGGCGCTCATGGTCGTGGCGATCCTCATCGGCTTCCCGACGGCGTTCACGCTCATGTCGCTCGGCGTCTTCTTCGGCTTCCTCGGGATGGCCCAGGGTGGGAACGGCTTTATCGTCTTCGACCTCGTCGTGCTGCGGACCTGGTTCATCATGCAGAACGACGTCCTCGTCGCCATCCCGCTCTTCCTCTTCATGGGGTACGTCGTGGAGCGGGCGGGCGTCCTCGACGACCTGTTCAAGAGCATCTCTCTGCTCATGGGCAGGGTCCCCGGCTCCATCGGGGTCGCGACCCTCCTCACCGGCTCGCTGTTCGCGACGGCCACCGGGATCGTCGGGGCATCGGTCACGCTGCTCGGGCTCCTGTCGCTGCCGCAGATGATGCGGCGCGGCTACAGCACGACGTTCGCCACGGGCATCATCGTCGCGGCGGGGACGCTCGGGATCCTCATCCCGCCGAGCGTGCTCCTCATCCTTTACGGCTTCATCGCCGGGGTGTCCGTTCCGCGCCTCTATGCCGCGGCATTCATCCCCGGGTTCCTGCTGGCCGCGCTCTACGTCGTGTACATCGTCGTCCGGTCCGCGCGCGACCCCAAGGTGGCCCCGCCGACGCCGATAGAGGAGACGCAGGCCCCACCGCGAGAGGTCTTCATCCTCTTCGTCCGGGGCCTCCTCCCGATCCTCTCGCTCATCCTCTTCGTCCTGGGCGCGATCTTCTTCGGGATCGCGACGCCGTCGGAGGGCGCTGCCCTCGGGGCGCTCGGAGGGCTGATCCTCGCCGCTTTCCATCGCCGGCTCAACGTCACGATGGTGAAGGAGTCCGTGTTCCTCACGGTGCGGACGGCATCCATCGTCGGCTGGCTGCTCGTGGGATCGTCGATCTTCGCGGCGGTGTTCGCGCGCCTCGGGAGCGCTCAGGTCGTCGGCGACTTCCTCCTCGGTCTCGGGCTCGATCCCATCGGCTTCGTCTTCCTGGTCCAGCTGATCATCTTCCTGCTCGGCTGGCCCCTCGAGTGGACCGAGATCGTGATCATCTTCATCCCGCTGTTCCTGCCGGTCCTGCTGACGCTCAAGGTCGACCTCGTGTGGTTCGGCGTCCTCTCGGCCGTCAACATGCAGACCGCCTTCCTCTCTCCGCCCGTCGCGATGTCCGCCTACTACCTCAAGAACGTCGCGCCGAAGTCCGTGACCCTGAACCAGATCTTCACCGGCATGTACCCGTTCATCGGCATCCAGCTCGTCGCCCTGGCGCTGCTCTACGTCTTCCCGCAGATGGCCCTGTGGCTGCCCGATCTCGTCTACGGGGAGCGCTAGCGCGGGACTACGCCCGGATGAGCGGGCGGTAGCGGATGCGGTGCGGGCGCGCGGCGTCCTCACCGAGCTCCTTGGTCTTCCAGGCCTCGTAGTCGGTGTAGTTGCCCTCGAACCAGCGCACGGCGCTGTCCCCTTCGAACGAGAGGATGTGCGTCGCGATGCGGTCGATGAGCCAGCGGTCGTGGCTCGTCACGAGCACGCAGCCGGCGAAGTCGAGGAGCGCGTCCTCGAGCGCGCGAAGCGTGTCCACGTCGAGGTCGTTGCTCGGCTCGTCCCGCGGCGTAGGCGCGCACGGACCTGCTGCGGCCGGCGACCTCGATGGTCTCCTCGCCCCCGCCGATCTCCTGCCACACCAGCCGTGAGGGGTCCAGCGACTCGCGCGACTGCGAGACGTACGCGAGCTTCACGCGCTCGCCCATGCGCAGGCTCCCGCCGTCGGGGGTCTCCTCGCCGGCGAGGATCTTGAAGAGCGTCGTTTTGCCCGCGCCGTTGGGGCCGATGATCCCCACGATGCCGGCGCGCGGGAGGGTGAACGTGAGCCCCTCGAACAGCAGCCGGTCGCCGTAGGCCTTGCGCAGGTCCTTCGCCTCGATGACGACCTCGCCGAGGCGAGGCCCCGGCGGGATCCAGATCTCGAGGTCCCGTTCGCGCTCCTCCGGCCGCTCCGACAGCAGCTGCTCGTACGCGTTGAGGCGGGCCTTGGCCTTCGCTTGCCGCGCGCGCGGCGACAGCTTGACCCACTCGAGCTCGCGCGCGAGGGTCCGCTGACGCGCGGACTCCGCCTTCTCGTCCAGCGCGAGGCGGCGTCCCTTCTGCTCGAGCCAGGACGAGTAGTTGCCTTCCCAGGGGATGCCGTAGCCCTTGTCGAGCTCGAGGATCCACCCGGCGACGTTGTCGAGGAAGTACCGGTCGTGCGTCACGGCGACGACCGTGCCCCTGTACTCGGAAAGGAAGCGCTCGAGCCACTTCACCGACTCGGCGTCGAGGTGGTTCGTCGGCTCGTCGAGGAGCAGTAGGTCCGGCGAGCTCAGAAGGATCCGGCACAGGGCGACGCGGCGCCGCTCGCCACCGGAGAGCGTCGTGACATCCTGCTCGGCCGGCGGGAGGCGCAGCGCGTCCATGGCGCCGTCGAGCTTCGCGTCGAGGTCCCAGAGACCCTTGGCCTCGATCTCGTCCTGCGTGCGCTGGAACGCAGCTGAGACCGAGTCCAGCTCTTCGGGCGCGAGGTCCTCGCCGAAGCGAGCGGAGAGCGTGGCGTAACGATCGAGCACCGCGCGCGACGAGGCGACGCCTTCCTCGACGTTCCCGCGCACGTCCTTGGCCGGATCGAGGGCCGGCTCCTGCGGCAAGAAGCCGACCGTGAAGCCGGGCGAGAGCCGTGCCTCGCCCACGAACTCTGTATCGACGCCGGCCATGATCCGCAGCAGGCTGCTCTTCCCCGCCCCGTTGGCGCCGAGCACTCCGATCTTCGCGCCGTGATAGAAGGACAGCGAGATATCGCGCAAGATCTCGCGCTGCGTCGGGCTGTGAACGACCTTCCCGAGCCCGCGCATGGAGTAGATGAAGGGCGGCATGCGATACAGACGATACCGGCGATGATCCCCTAGGATCGGAACTCGTGAACGACTTCCGGCTCGTCAAGGACGTGCGCCCGAAGCGGTACGAGCTGCGATTCGACCTCGATATCGAGAAGTGGTCGTCACAGGGGACCGCTCGCATCGAGCTCACGACCGCGCGAGCGCAGCGCGAGATCGTCCTGCACTCCCTCGACCTGAAAGTGACCCGCGCGATCGTCGATGGGACCGCCGCGACAGGGTGGACGTACGACAGCGAGTCGCAGACGGTCACCATCGCTCCCGCGTCGCAGGTCGCGCCGGGCGCTCACGTGCTCGAGCTCACCTGGGACGGGGACATCAAGGACGACCTGCGCGGCCTCTACCGCTCGGTGCGCGGAGAAGAGCACTACGCGGCGACGCAGTTCGAGGAAGCCTCCGCGCGCGCCGCGTTCCCGTGCTTCGATGAACCGGAGTTCAAGGCTCGGTTCAGCGTGGAGCTCGTCCACGACGCGGCGCTCGTCGCCATCGCCAACGCGCCGATCGAGGAGCAGAAGGATCTCGGCGGTGGCCGCCTGCTGACGCGCTTCAAGGAGATGCCGCCGATCTCCACCTACCTGGTCGCCTTCACGGTCGGCCCGTACGAGGCGACACCCGAAGCGCGCACGTCGACCGGCGTCCCCGTCCGCGTCTGGATCTCGCCGGGCCTCGCCGAGAGCGCCGTGTACGCGCGTGACGTCCACGTGCGCTCGCTCGAGTGGCTCGAACCCTACACGGCGATCCCGTACCCGTACGCGAAGTGCGACGGCATCGGGATCCCCGACTTCAGCGCGGGTGCCATGGAGAATCCCGGCGCGATCACATATCGCACGCGCACCCTGTCCGCGGACAAGCGCACGGCGTCCGTCGCGGTCCTGAAGGGCGCCTTCTCGACGATCGCGCACGAGCTCACGCACATGTGGTGGGGCGACCTCGTGACCATGGCGTGGTGGAACGACCTGTGGCTCAACGAGTCGTTCGCATCGTTCGTCGGCGACAAGTGCACCATGGCGCTCAACCCCGAGTGGGGCTTCGACCGCGACATCGTCCAGCAGGCTGCGAGCGCGTTCAGCCTCGACTCGCTTCTCTCCACCCACGCCATCTCCATGGACGCGAAGAACGTCGAGGAGGCGTCGCAGCGCTTCGACGCGGTGTCCTACATCAAGGGCCAGCTGGTCCTGCGCATGATCGAAGGCTGGGTCGGCGAGGCCGCCTTCCGCGACGGCGTGCGTATCTACCTGAAGCGCCACCGCGAGGCCAACGCGACCGCGGACGACTTCTGGCGCGCCCTGGCCGAGGCCTCCGGGTCGGACGTCGCCGGCCTCGCGCACACGTGGATCCGCGAGCCCGGCCACCCGCTCGTGCGCTGTACCGCGTCTCAGACGGCTGACGGGCTCGAGATCCGCTTCCGGCAGGAGCGCATGCTCGCGGATCCCGACGCGAAGCAGACCGACCAGGTCTGGCCGGTCCCGATGGTCCTCGTCTACGGCACCGCGTCGGGAGTGGTCCGCGAGCGATACCGCCTCGACAGCCGCGAAGGCAACGTGAAGCTGGCCGGGGCCAGGTGGTGGTCCCCTAATGGTGGGGCACAAGGGTTCTTCCGCTATGCGCTCGACGAGCGCTCGGTCACCCTGCTCGCGGGCGCGCTCGGCGCGCTGATTCCGGTCGAGAGGCTCGACCTCCTCGGCTGCACGTGGGCCCTGGTGCGCGCACGCAAGATCGGCGTCGGCGCGTTCCTCGAGCTGGTGGCCAGCCTGCGGGGTGAGAGCGACCGCGCGGTGCTGCAGACCCTGAGCGCCATGCTCGAGTGGCTCAACGACAACGCCGTGTCCGACGCGACGCGCCCCGCGTTCGAGAAGCTCGTGGACTCGATCTACCGGCCGCAGCTCGAAGCGGTCGGGTGGGACGTCCGATCCGACGACAGTCCCGACGAGCGTGAGAAGCGCAGCCTTGTGATCGTCGCGCTCGGCCACACCGCCGCTGCCGCCGACGTGCGCGCTGAGGCACGCCGGCGGCTGGACGCGCACCTCGCCGGCGCGCGCATGTCCCCCGACATCGCCGGAGCCACGATCGCGGTCGCCGCGCGCGAGGGTGACGGCGCGCTGTTCGACACCTTCCTGCGGCGCATGAAGGAGGTCGAGAAGACCGACGCGCAGGAGGAGGCGCGCTTCAAGGGCGCGCTGACGGAATTCGCCGACCCGGACCTGGTACGCCGCTTCGCGGAGACGGTCTTCTCCGACGCCATACGCGTCCAGGACCGCTACCTGCTGATCGAGAAGGCGCTCGGGCAGCGTCACGCGCGCGCGGCCACGTGGCAGGAGGTCCGCGCGCGATGGGACACCGAGATCGCCCCGCTCGACCCGACCAGCAAGCAGCGGATCATCACGGGTACCTCGCAGCTGACGCCGAAGGATCTCGTGCCCGAGGTCAACGCCTTCCTCGAGGGCCAGCGGACCGGAGAGACGCAGGAGACGGCGGCGCAGGCGATCGAGCGACTGCGGACAGCGGCGGCCAGCGCCGAGCGCATCGCCGCCGATCTACCGAGCGCGCTCGAGCGCGCGACCGCCCGCGTGGCCGTGTGACCGGCGCGCCGCCGCCGAGCTTGTGGCTCGACGGCCCGAAGCGCGCGCGCCGCGCGCCGCTCGAAGGCGATGCCACCGCGGACGTCGCGATCGTCGGCGCAGGCATCGCGGGACTTTCGGCGGCGTACGCGCTCGCGCGAGAAGGCGCACGGCCCATCGTCCTCGAACGGGATGAGATCGCGGGTGCGGCGTCCGGCCGCAACGCCGGGTTCATCCTCGCCGGCGTCGCCGAGAACTACGTCGCGGCATGCCGCCGCTACGGACCCGAGCGCACCTCACGCATCTGGCGCTTCACCGTCGCGAACCGCGTCCTCCTCGCCGCCATCGCGCAGCGCCACCGCATCGAGTGTGACCTGGCCTGGAAGGGCTCCGTCCAGCAGGCGGGCGACGACGAGGAGTGGGAAGAGATCCGCGAGAGCGCTCGCGCCCTCGGCAGCCCGAACGTGCGCGTCTCACTGGACCCCGAGCACCGCTCCGCGGTCTACGCCGAGGACGGCGAGATGCACCCGGTGCGGTTCGTGCGCGGACTCGCGGACGCCGCGGAGGGCCTCGGCGCGCGGATCCACGAGAGCAGCCCGGTCATCGAGGTCGCCCGCGACCGCGTCGCGACGCGGGCCGGCACGGTCCGCGCCGGCGCGGTGGTCATCGCGACCAACGCGTTCACCGCCGGTCTCACGTCAGCGCGGATCGTCCCCATCCGCGGCCAGGTGCTCGCGACCGCGCCCGTCGCGGCGCGGATCTTCCCCCGCCCCGTCTACGCGCACCGCGGCTATCGCTACTGGCGCCAGAC
>JACPOT010000085.1 GCA_016191385.1 Chloroflexota bacterium
CCCGCTTCCGCGCGCCGCACGGAAGTGGACGCCGACGCGCTCGAAGAGCTGGTCCGCCGCGATGGCCGGTGAGGTGAGTGAGAGCGTCTCGCCGCCGGTCGTGCCAGCGTCGGCGACCTCGAGCCGCTCGCCGCTGGACCGCCGGAGCGCTCCGACGAGCGCCGGCGCCGCGTGGTCGACCTGCCGGGCCACGATCTTCCCCGACGCGCGAGGAGCGGCCATCGCTGGGAGCGGCGCGCGCGGCAGCAGGGTCAGCGCGAAGGCGGCGGGGAGCGCGGCCAGGAGCTGACGACGGCGCAAGCGCCCGCGGCTGGTCAGAGGAAGGGCCCCTTTCTTCCTCGCCACCATCCCCGACGCGCGCTATGCGCATTCTGCGATAGGGACAGGCGAGGCGCATAGGGGGAACGCGAGGGTCAGGTCGCTGTTATCACCACGGAGCGAGACGGACCATCGTCGACTTGAGGAAGAGGTTGTCCTTGAGGAGCTTGTCCGCGGGCACGTCGACCGTCGCGAACGTCCCCGAGACCTTGACCGAGGTCACGTGCCCGACGACGACCGGCAGCCGGTTCGAGAGATCCACCGACAGCAGCGTCCCGATGTCGATGCCGCGCACGGCGAGCACCGCGTTGCGGATCTGATCGCTCGAGAACGTCACGGTCCAGCTCGTGTTCTTGTTCGGAGCGGGGCTGGTCACACTCAGGTCCCACGGATCGGCGACGGGCGAGAGGTACGCCTCGCTCGGGCCGCACTGCACGACGCCACCGCTGACGTAGGCGTTGTTGGCCCAGCAGCCGATGGCCTTCGAATAGCCGCCGTTCGACGACGCGAAGTACGCGCGGATGGCCTGGCCGTTGTAGGTGAGGATCTTCTGCGCCGTCAGGTCGACCGCCTGGTTCGTGATGGCCGTCTCGACCACGCGCCCGCTCAGCATCTGCACGCCGCCGTAGCACTGGTCGGACTGGTCCTCGAGCACGTCGTAGTCGCGCTTGCCGCCCTGATATGAGGAGTACGCGTACGTCCGCGCGGCGATGGCCTGCGCCTTGTACGCCTCGAGGTTCCAGTTGCTCAGCATCTCGAGCGGCACGACGCCCTTGACGTAGTCGTCATAGGAGACGACGTTCAGCACGCGCAGCGTCCCGCCCAGATTCGTGAAGCGGAAGTTCCCGCGGAACGCGCCCTTCTCCTTGAAGGTCGTCGGCTTCGAGGCGTCGAGCGGCACGATCGCGATGGGCCCGGGCCCTTCGTACACCGCGGTCGGCGTCGCCGTCGCCTGGTTCCACACGCGCACGACGCCGCCGATGGCCTGCAGCTGCACGCTGACGCTCGGTGACGCGCGGAACACCTCGGCATTGCCCGCGCCTTCGTTGAGCACGCGGAAGCCGCCGCTGGAGACGAGGTTCGCGATCGAGCCCGCGAAGTACGCCGCGCCGCACGAGTAGCGGCCCTGGCTGCTGGGCTGCGAGAGCAGCACGCGGATCGTCGAGTTGCCGCTCGTCGGCGAGATGGGACTGAGCGTGGTGCCGGGGTAGTAGTAGGCGACGATCTGCTCGCCGCTCATCTTCGGCAGGCCGCCGGCGCCGGTGGCCATGCCCTGCGCGCCGTACTGGCTCATGCCCAGGCCGTGGCCGAAGCCCTTCCCGTAGAAGGTGACGCCGGGCTGGACGGTGATCGACTCCCGCTTCGACGCGAGGCCGAGCTGCGAGAGCCAGGCGACGCCTTCCTGCACCAGGTCCCACTGGATCACGTAGTTGCCGACGCGCGAGGGCAGCTGCACATCGACCTCGACGCTGGCGCTGCGGCCGGGCGGCACGTCGAACGGGAGGATCCCCCGGGCGCCATCCCAGGTGATCATCGATCCGTCCGAGGAGAGCAGGTGATATGCGAGGCGCACCGGGTTGGGGCCGCCGGCGGCGAGGGTGCGCGGACCGTAGTTGTCGAGGTTGACCTTGAGCGTGACGCGCGCACCGATCGTCGCGAGGCCGGGAGTGGTCGTCGCGCCGTAGCCGACGCCGAAGCCGCTCTCGACCTTCATGGGCAAGCGCACCGACGGCGTGCCGAGCGAGCTGAACCACGCGCGCCCTTCGCGCACCGCGTCGATGGCCAGCGTGTAGTCGCCGACCTGCGTCGGCGACACGTACGCGAGAAGGACCTGCTTCGTCGCGCCGACGGCGAGATCCCCGATGGGCGCGCGCAGGCCGTCCCACACCACCGGGTCCCCCTTGCTATCGAAGATGTGATACGCGAGGTTCACGACGTTGTCGGCGGTCCACGGCACGTTGCCGTTGTTCGTGATGCTCACGGGGATGGACTTCGTTTCTCCGATGTACGAGGCCGCGCTCACGCGCACGTCGTACTGCGCGGCGTAGGTCACCGGCGCGATGCTCACGCTGGCCCTGGCCGGCACGCTGCCGAGGGCCTGGAACCACGCGACGTTCTCGCGCACCAGGTCGAAGGTGAGCGTATAGATCCCCGCCGCCAGGGGTGCGGCGACGCGCGCCTGGATCGTCGCGGAGGTCCCCGGCGAGACGTCGGCGGGGAGCGGCGTCCGGAGCCCATCCCACACGACCGTCTTGCCCGCGGCGTCGTGCCAGTGGTAGCTGAGCCTGACCGGGTCGGCGCCGGTGGCGTTCCACGTCACGGTCCCCTGATTGAGGACGGTGACGGGGACCGAGTAGGTCTGGTCGGTGACGAGCGCCGAGAGCTGCGGCGCGGTGAAGGCGGCCTTGAAGGCGGGAACTATCTCGAGCGGGATGGCCTGGCCCGGCGCCACCCACTCGACGCCTTCCTTCACCAGGGCCAGGCGCAGCACGTACGTGCCCGGCGTGACCGGCGTGCGGACCGTCTGGGTCACGCTGCGGCTCTGCTGCGGGGCCACAGGCGCGGCCCCCAGCGGGGTCCGGACCCCGTCCCAGACCGCGACCGCCCCCGACGCGAGCTCGTACCAGTGGTAGGCGAGGGCCATCTGGCCGGCGACCGCGGCGGGCTGGGTCGCGTCGTAGCCGACCCAGGTCTCCGTGCCCGCGTTCGTGACGGTGACGGGGAAGCGCAGGTCGGTCCCGGCCCCGGCGGACGCCGGAGGGGTGGCCTGGTAGATGGCGGCAAGAGGCGCGGCCGGCGGGGTCGCCAGCGCCGCGCCCGTCTGGGCGAAGAGCCCGACGACCACGAGAACGAGGGTCGCTAGCCGCACATCTCGGTCCCTTCCTCCTCCGCACCGGCCCACGGCGCTCCGAGAGAGCCGCAGGCGCTTCCCCGGGGTAAGGGTATCAACGACATCACGGTCCGAACGTCACCGGACGGAGCGGACCCGCCCCGAACCAGGTCACGCCCTCGGCGACGAGGTCGATGGCCACGTAGGCCGCGCCGGCCGGCGGCGGCCCGAGCGCGACCGCAACTGACACCGATCCGCCCGCCGCGACGTTGCCGGGGAGACTCGTCCGGGGCCCGTCCCAGACGAGGACCGCGCCCGCGGCGCTGTACCAGTGGACCCCGATGTGGACCGGCGCGGCACCCGTCGTCGTCCAGGTCGCGATGCCGCTGTTGCGGATCGTGACCGTCGCGGCGGGCGCGCTGCGCGAGACGGCGATGGGTCCGCCCGCGATCTCGGCGCGCGGATCGGGCGCGACGAGGAGGTCGGCGTCGCCGGTGCTGACCCCGAGCGAGCTGAGCCAGGCGATCCCCTCGCGCACGACGTCGGCGCGGACCTTGTACGCGCCCGCCCGCAGAGGAGCGTCGACGACGAGGTCCGTCCGGACGCTCGCGCCTGGCGCAACGTCGGCGGTCAGCAGGGTGCGCGCGCCATCCCAGATCGCGACGGCACCGTTGAAGTCGGTCACGTGCGCGGCGATGCGGACGGGCGTCGCGCCGGCGGCGCTCCAGACCGCGGTCCCGTCGTTCGTCACCGTGATGGGGATCGAGATGCGGCCGCCCGGCAGCAGGACGGGCACCGCCAGGGCCGAGTAGCTCGCGACGTACGCGCTGCGCACGTTCGCCTGGAGGTCCTGCGGTCCCACGCCGAACGCGGAGAACCACGAGATCCCCTCCTGCACGAGCTCGAGCCGCAGGAGGTAGGTGCCCGGCCGCTCGGGCGTCATCACCGGCAGCGCGAGCGTGGCCTTCCCGCCGGGCGGGACGTCCGCGGGGAGCAGGGCGCGCAGCCCGTCCCAGACGACGACCTGGCCGTCGCGCAGCCAGTGGTACGAGAGGCGGACCGGGTTCGCGCCGCCGGCGGGCCAGGTCGTGACGCCGGTGTTCGTGACCGTCGCCCCGAGCGGCGCGGTGGTGGACGCGTCGAACGACGCCGTCCCGGCCGTCGCCGGCGCGATCGTCGCGCCGACGCCGCTGCCCACGACGACGGGGACGAGCGCGGCGGCGGAGCCCTTGGTGCTGAAGGCCGTGGTCCCGCGGAGAAGGTCGAGCCGCAGCACATACGTGCCCGCGGTCGAGGGTGGAACGACGGCCGCGGTGACCGTGGTCGCGGCCGACGGTGCGACATCCGCGGGGAGCGGCGCCTGTCCCCTCAAGGCGCCCGCCACGGCACGCCCGGTGGGGTCTTGCCAGCTCCACTCGAGGCTCACCGCGCTCGGGTCGGCCGCGCGCCAGGTGAAGCTCGAGGTGTTCGTCAGGCCGACGCGCGCCGCGAAGACCTTGCCCGTCGCCACGGCGCGTGGCGTCGCCGCCAGGTCGTACGTGACCCCGAACCGCTCCGCGACGGGCGCGACCGACACCGCGCGGAGGGCGTTGACGCGGCCGAAGCCGTAGCCGTCGTCGCGCCCCGGCGCGCCGAGGTCGTCGGCGGTCGAGGTGATGCGCGAGTAGACCTGCGTCGCGGTGAGCGAGGGGTCAGCGCTCCAGATGAGCGCGGCGACGCCGGCCACGAGCGGCGCTGCCTGGCTCGTTCCGCTGAACGACGCGTAGGTGAGCGTGGCCGGGTTGCTGGTGCTGCGCGAGAGATAGGTCTGGTACGTCGGCGTCGTGCTCACGATGCGGCGCCCGGGCGCCGTCACGTCCGTCGTCGAGTTGCGGCTCGAGAAGAAGGCGACGCTGTCGTCGGTGTCGGTCGCGCCGACCGCGAGGACCTCGGGGTACGCGGCGGGGTACTGGAGCTCATTGAGAGAGGTGCAGCGGTCACCGCTGGTGCCGCAGTTGCCGACCGCGCTGACCACGAGGACGTTGCGCTGCGTCGCGTAGGTCACCGCGCTTCGCAGCGTCGGGCTGTCGAAGGCCGACCCCAGCGAGAGGTTGACGATCCTCGCGCCGTGGTCGACGGCCCAGATCATCCCGTTCGCGACGTCGGAGAGGTTGCCCTGGCCGGTGCAGTCGAGGACCTTCAGCGGCATGATCCTCACGCCGAAGGCGACGCCCGCGATGCCCGTCCCGTTGTTGCCGGTCGCGCCGACGACACCCGCGACGTGCGTGCCGTGCGAGTTGTCGTCGCTCGTGGTGCCGACCGCGCACTCCGAGCTCGGCTGCACGACGAACGTGGTGCCGGGCACGAGGGCGCCGACGAGGTCGGGATGCGTCCCGTCCACGCCGGTGTCGAGGATGGCCACGGTCACGTTCGCGGACCCGCGCACCGTGTCCCAGGCCTTGTCGACGAACGCCTTGCGCAGGCCCCACTGGCCGAGCGACGTGTACGGGTCGGTGGCCCAGTAGGTGTCGTTCGGTTCGAACGCGAGGCGGACGCTGCGGTCGAGCTCCGCGCTCGCGACGGCGGGATGCTTCGCGAGCACCGCGGCGACCGCGTCCCCGTCGCCGAACGCGTCGTCGGCGCCGCCGGGGAGCGCGATGCGCGTGACGCCGATCGCGGGGATCTGGGTCTCGACCCAGCCGCCGACGCTCCGGACCGCGTCCGCGCGCTGGGCGTCGGTGGATCCGGCCGCGAAGCGGACGAGGATGCGCATGCCCGCGGTCGCCGCGGGGACCGCGCTCGCGGCCTGCGCGGGCGCGTGCCCCGCCGCGGGCTGCGGGAGCGCGACGAAGGAGGCGGCCACGAGGAGGCCGACCGACAGAGCCCCCGCTATCCCTCTCACGCTCACATAACGAACGAGCGGACGGATCGGCGCGGCCGTTAACGAGCCGCAGGCGCTGGGGCTTTGACGATGAGGACGTGCTCCAGGCGCCGCAGGTCGACGGCGGGGAGGAGGATCGCCCGCTTGTACGCCGAGTTCTCGGCGCGGTCGAGGGCGCCCACGGTCCCGATGACCAGACCCTTGGGATAGAGCGAGCGGAGCTCGTCGCCGAGGGCGAGCCCGGCGGTGATGACGACGTCGCCGACCTCGACCTTCTCGGTCTGGAGGATCCACTCCATCACGAGTGTGTCGCCGTACTGACCGCGGACGATCCCCGTCGCGCGCGAGCCCTGCACGATCGCGGAGACGTTCGACCCCGGGTCGGTGATGAGCAGCACCTTGCTGTAGCCGCTGCCGACCTCGCTCACTCTGCCGACGACGCCCTGCTCCGAGACGACGACGTTGCCCACGCGCACGCCCGCGTCGCTGCCGACGCCGAGCAGGACGGTCTGGAGGATGCCGCTCGGGTCGCGCGAGATCACCGGCGCGGCGACGGTCTCGTATGGGATGCGCGCCGCGGCCTCGTTGAGCTTCGCCGCCTGCTGCGCGTTGATCGCGGCCTCGCGCAGGCGCACGTTCTCGAGCGTCAGCTGGTCGATCTGGTCGCGCAGCCGCCCGTTCTCCGCGCGGAGCTCCTGGATCTGGCGGACCGTCTCGGTGAAGGCACCCACCCCGCCGCCGACCTGCGCGAGCGCAGCCTCGACGGGCACGAGCGCTCCCGTGAGCGCGCCAGCCGCCGCCCGCACCGGCTCGGCGTTGCGGGTCACGAGGATCGCGAGCGCGACGATGAACAGGACCGCGAACTGGCGCAGCGCGGTACGGTCGTCCTCCTTGCGCGCGCCGACGCGGCCGAGGTAGGCCATCTAGCGGGGCAGCATCGCGTAGGTCTCCGTCACCAACGCGCGGTCGTAGAGCACGAGCTCTTCGAGGATCTTGCCGGTACCGCGGCAGACGCAGGTGAGCGGGTCGTCGGCGATGTGCACGGCCATCTGCGTCGCTTCGGAGAGGCGCGTGTCGAGCCCCTTCAGCAGCGCGCCGCCGCCCGCGACGTAGATGCCCTGGTCCATGACGTCGGCGATGAGCTCGGGCGGGGTCTCCTCGATGGTGTCCTTCACCGCGTCGACGATCTGCTGGATGGCCGGCTCGAGCGCCTCGCGCACCTGCGCGCTCGTGACCTCGATGGAGCGCGGCAGGCCGGTGAGCAGGTCGCGGCCGCGGAAGTAGGTCGAGACCTCCTCGTCCAGCGGATACGCGGAGCCGATGGCGATCTTGATGTCCTCGGCCGTGCGCTCGCCCATGAGCAGGTTGAACTCGCGCCGCGCGTACGCGGCGATGTCGGCGTCCATCTCGTCGCCGCCCACGCGGATCGAGCGCGACACGACGATCCCGCCGAGCGAGGTCACCGCGACCTCCGTCGTACCACCGCCGATGTCGACGATCATCGAGCCCGTCGGCTCGTTCACGGGGAGCCCCGCTCCGATCGCCGCGGCCATCGGCTCTTCCACGAGCCGCGCCCAGCGCGCGCCCGCGCTGACCGCCGCATCCTGCACCGCGCGCTTCTCGACCTCGGTCACACCGGAGGGGATGCCGATCACGACGCGCGGACGCGGGAACAGCGCGAAGCGGTCGTGGACCTTCTGGATGAAGTAGCGAAGCATCTGCTCGGTGATGTCGAAGTCGCTGATGACGCCGTCCTTCAGCGGACGGATGGCGGTGATGCCAGCGGGCGTGCGCCCGACCATGCGCTTCGCCTCGGCGCCGATGGCGAGGATCGCGCCGGTGCGCGCATCCTTCGCGACGACGGACGGCTCGCTGATGACGATGCCGCGCCCACGCACGTGCACGAGCGTGTTGGCCGTGCCGAGGTCGATGCCGATATCACGTGAGAAGAGGCCGAGGAGGCCGTCGAACACGATGGGGACTTCCCTTCCTGGAGTGTTCGAAGGATAGCCGCGGATCCCCGCGGCGAGGCGTCAGGGCGCGGTCGTTCGCCTCGGGGTCGGGCTCGGCCGAGGCGTAGTCCGGCGAGGGGTCGCCGTAGCGCTCGGCCGCGACGTCCGGGTGGCGCTCGGGCGCGCTGTCACGGTCGTGCGGGTCGGGGTGACCGTCGGTGTATGCGTCGGGGTGACCGTCGGCCGCGGCGTGCGCGTCGGGCGCGGGGTCGCGAGGCGGGGCGCGTACGTGGCGACCGGCTTTGGCGCGGGCGCGACGATGAGCGGCGCGACGCCGCCGCCCGAGAGGCCGATGAGCCGGATGGGCATGTAGCGGTCGTCGTACGCGACCACGCGGTACACCGAGCGCGGCGGCGTCTCTTCGTACACCCAGACGAGGGTGCGCGCGGCGTTGGCCCAGGCGTCGAACATGCGCATGTGGCCCGCGCCGGCCGGGTCGCGCCACGTCTCGAGGTTCATGGCATCGCCCGGAAGGAGCTCGTCCTTCGTGATCGCGACGGCGACGCGACCGATCGAGTCCGTCGTGTAGCGCGACACGCCCCACGCGCGGCTGATGTACGAGGAGCAGTCCATGCCGAGACCGGCGACGTTGCCGCCCCACACGTAGGGCGTGCCGAGCATCGACCGGGCCCGCGCGATCATCTCGCTGCGGATCCCCGCCGAGGGATCTGGGGGTGCCGCGGCCGGCTCCGGCGCCGGTGGCGGCGGAGGCTCGGGCGCGACATAGCGGGCGCCGTTCGGGCCCTCGGATTCGACGACAGCGGAGTCGATCGATGCGAGCACGGCGCGGGAGAACGCGTCGCGCGCTCCGATCTCGACGTAGCCGCGGATCACCGCGCTGCGACCCGTCGTCCGCGAGACGAGGATCCGCGTGAAGGTGACGATCCCGTCGTAGCTCGTCTCGCTGTCGATGGCGTCTGCGCCGCGCAGCTGCTTCACCGTGGATGGGTCGAGCCCGCCGAGGTCGATCCGCAACAGGTCGCTCCCATCGCGCACGAGCGAGAGCAAGACGACGGCGGTCGCGTCCGCGAGGAGGCCGCTCGTCACGGGCAGGGGCTGCGCGTACAGGGCGGGGTCGCCGAGGCGCGCCTGGAAGCGCGCGACCTCGACGGTGTCCTCTTCGGACACGCGGTCGAGCGCGGTCGCCGGGGTCCGCACCCAGCCCGCGGGCGGAGTGATGGACACGCGAGCGTCGGGGTCGCGGAACCGCGAGACGACCTGCGCCGGGTCGAGCTGGTCGGGGGCGCCGAGCGCGCTGACGTAGGCCTGGACGCGGGGCGCCGTTACATCCGGGACGGTCACGCTCGCCGCGCCCGGCTGGGTGCTGGAGGTGGCGACCAGCAGTCCGACCGTAACGGCGGACGCGGCGAAGCCCAGGCCGGTGCGTGCGAGAGATCTCCCCACCCTCCGCTGAACGGGCCGCGCGCGCGCTTGTTACCTGTTGCCTGCTTGCTCTCCCAGACTGATCCACCGCCCCGCCCCGAAGACGACGTGGTCGAGGACATCCACTCCGAGGAGGCGACCCGCCGCGACGGCGTCCCGGGTGGTCCGCAGGTCCTCCGGCGACGGCGCGGGGTCGCCCGAGGGGTGGTTGTGCCCGATGACGATCGCGGGCGCGTGCCGGCGCAGGGCCTCCGTGAACAGCTCGCCGATCCGCACGCTCGTGCCGGCGACGTTGCCGCTGTAGACGGGGACGACGCCGAGGAGGCGGTGCTTGCGCGAGAGCAGGGCGACCTTCACCTCCTCGCGGTCGAGCGCGGCGAAATGCGCGCCCAGCGCGCGCGCCGCGGCCTCGGGCGAGTCGATGACCTCGCCCTGGACACCGGCGGCCATGGCGCGCTGGCCGAGCTCGCGCGCCGCGAGGATGCGCGCCGCGGCGGCCGGGCCGATGCCCTCGCCGCGCAGCCGCGTGTGATCTGCCTGCGCCAGCCCGCGCATGCCGCCGACGCGGATCAGCAGGTCGCGCGCGAGCGCGAGGGCGGACCTTCCGGGCGTGCCGCTCCCGATGAGGACCGCGAGGAGCTCGTCATCGCCGGTGGAGAGCGCGCCGTGCGCGATGAGCCGCTCGCGCGGGCGCGTGGTCTCAGGCCATTCGCGTATGGACGGCATCAGCGCGCTTCGATGCGGAGCTGCTGCGCGTCCTGATCGAAGCAGACCACACGGCCGGCGAAGATGTCGCGTCGGCCGAACAGGATGAACGGGAGCACATCACTGATGCTCGGTCTTGTCAGGGTGACAGGTCCGATCTCCGTCTCGAGAACAACGTTTCCTGCGGCTTCGTGCTGCGTGAACTCGCCACCGGCACCGAACGCGACCCGCGCCTGCGATGCGTCGTACGAGACGCCTAGCCGGCGAGCTACATCGGAGGGGAGCGACGACGAGTCGGCACCCGAGTCGACGAGCGCCGCTATCGGATGGGCCGTCGACCTTCCGAGCGAGCAGAGGACGAACGGGCGGGCGGCGCTGTCCCCGGCGAGTACGCGGTACGGGATCAGGTAGCGGCGGGGTGCACGCTCGCGAACATGTAGTGGTCCGGTTGGCCCTTCCGGCGCAGCTTGATAACGACCGCTCCGTCGATCCCGTGTTCGTCCAGCCAATCGAAGACCTCCGTGCCATTCGGCGACCCGAACAGCGCGTGGCCGTCCTTGACTGCGACCCACTGCCCGGCGTACCGCTCGTATTCCTCTCGCGGCATGTCGCCGATCACGGGTGGCTTCGGCTTCTCGCTATCTGTCACGGGGATAGGTATATATCGCGCGATCCTTGCCGGCACCTGGTGGGTCAGGTGGAGATCCGCTCCGTCGCGTCGCGCGGCGCCGACGTGGCCTTGCTGCCCGACGCGGCCTTGCCCCCGGCGTGCACGGTCCAGTCGCGCTCGTCGAAGTCCTTCGCGCAGTAGGGACAGATGCTCCATTCAGGGCGGATGAGCCTCGAGCACGAGGGGCACACCCTCTTGAGGCGCGTGCGGCACGTGGGGCAGAGGACGTAGTCCTCCTGCACGCGCTCGTGGCACGTCGGGCAGACGACACGCTGCTCAGCCTCGGCGAGGAGGCTCTCCTCGGCGAGCTGCCGTTCGTACGCCTCGGCCATCGTCTCCTTCGGCCGGACGATGAGGTAGAGGAAGAGGCCGAAGATGTTGAGCGCGACGACCATGAGCCCCGCGAGGTAGGGCATGATCGGGTTCTCGGTCCGGTGCTGCGCGTCGCGCACGGTCCAAAAGACCATCGCCAGGTAGATGAAGAAGATGTAGACGACGATGAAGCGGACCGAGAACTGCACGAGCGCGTTGCTCGTGATCTGGGTCCAGATGGCGCCGAGATCAGGCATCGGTCACTCCCTCCCGACCGGGACTTCGCTGGGCATCTGACCGAGCGGGAGCAGCTTGCCGCTGGTCACGCGGACGCGCCAGTACTCGAGCAGGTCACGGAGTGTGCGCTCGAACGGGATCTTCGGCTCCCAGCCCGTGGCCTTGCGGAACTTGGACACGTCAGCCCACAGGATGGGCACGTCGCTCGGGCGCAGGCGCGCGGGGTCCTCCTGGAGGCGCACCTTGATCTTCGAGTGCGACAGCAGGATGTCGAGCATCTCGCGGATGGACCAGGTGCGGCCGCTGCCGACGTTGTAGGACTCGCCGGGCTCGCCCTTCTCCAGCGCGAGCCAGTACGCGCGCACCATGTCGCGCACGTCCGTCCAGTCGCGCTTCGTCGTGAGGTCGCCGACGTAGAGCACCGGCTCGTGCAGCCCCGCCTCGATCTCCGCGATCTGACGCGCGAACGTGCTCGTGACGAAGATGAGGCCGCGCCGCGGCCCGGTGTGGTTGAAGCCTCGCGTGACGACGATGTGCATGCCGTACGACTTGAAGTACTGCCACGCCAGCTTGTCCTGCGTGACCTTGCTCACGGCATACGGCGAGAGCGGACGCAGCGGGTTCGTCTCCTTCATCGGGACTTCATCCGGAAGAACGAGCCCGTACTCCTCGCTCGAGCCGGCCACATGGATCCGTGTCTGCTCGCCGTCGTGGCGCCGGACCGCCTCGAGGAGGTTGAGCTGCGCGCGAACGTTGATGTCGATGGTGGCCGCGGGTTCGTCGAAGGACGACTGCACGAACGACTGGGCCGCGAGGTGGAAGACGCGGTGCGGCTGGACCGCGGAGATGAGCTTCTCCACGGCGCCCGCGTCGGTGAGCTCGCAGTGGAGGAGCTGCACGCGACCCGTGCGCATTTTGGCGTCGCGCATCTCGGGCCCCGTGGAGTAGCGCCCTTCGACGACGTCGAGGACGTTCCGCCGGGCCAGCTCCTCGAGGTTCTCCATGCGCGAGCGCCAGCGGTAGGTGCCGTAGACGGTGGCGTCGGGGTGCTCGGCCAGGATGTGCTCGGCGAG
>JACPOT010000101.1 GCA_016191385.1 Chloroflexota bacterium
GCCGAGGCGCCGATGTGGGAGGACGTCCCCTTCGCGCGGCCGACGCCGCACTGGCCCTACGAGCAGTACCGCAAGCTCATGGTCGAGTCCGGCAAGACGCTCTGGGACTGCTCGATCCTCGCCCTCGACGGCGCGACCATCGCCGGCTTCACCCTGAACGGCGAGCGCAGCGCGGACGGCTACACCTTCATGACCGGCGTCGCGCGCACGCATCGCAAGCGCGGGATCGCCTTCGGGCTCAAGGTCGAGGCGCTCCGCCGCGCGAAGGAGCTGGGGCGCCGCGCGATGCTCACCACCAACGACGAGCCGAACAAGTCCATGCGCGGCATCAATGCGCGCCTCAGCTACCAGATGCTCCCGGCGCACATCGAGCTGGAGAAGAGGCTCAGCGCGGCGAGCTGACCCCCACGCGCGGGCAGAGGTCCGCGAGCACGCACTGCGAGCAGAACGGCCGCCGCGCCACGCACACCTCGCGGCCGTGACGGATGAGCCCCATGTGGAGCGCGTACACGTCCGCCGGCGCGATCGCCTCCTGGAGCGCGGCCTGCGCCTGCACGGCCATGGCGCGCTCCGGCACGAGGCCGAGACGCATCGCGACGCGGTGCACGTGCGTGTCGACCGGGAAGTGCGGGCGGTCGAGGGAGAACAGCAGCACGCAGGCGGCGGTCTTGGGGCCGACGCCGGGGAGCCCCAGGAGCAGGTCCCACAGCGCGGGGTCGGGCATGTCCGCGAGCGCTCGCGGATGGTCGAGGCTCACGCCCGCGTCACGCAATGACCGCAGGGCGGCGCGAAGGCGCGGCGCCTTGGTGAATGCAAGCCCACCGCGCCGGATGGCGCGAGCGACCGAGCGGGCGGGCGCATCCGCGACGGTGGCCCACGTCGGGTAGGCGCGGCGGAGATCCGCGTAGGCGCGGTCGCGGTTCACGTCGCTGGTGTTCTGCGAGAGGATCGTGAGGACGAGCTCGTCGATGGGCGGGAGGTGGCGCGGCGCGGGTGGCTCGCCGTAGGCGCGTCGCAGCCGCGTGGCGATCGCGCGAAGCCGCCGGCGGACCTTCACAGGGGGAATGTGCCCGACCCGCCGGCCGTTGGGTCTAGGGTGAAGGGGTGGCAGACAATGCGTTCGAGAAAGAGGCTCTGTCCTACCTGGACGCGCTCTACCGCACCGGCCTGCGCATGACGCGGTCGGAAGCGGACGCGGAGGACCTCGTGCAGGACACGTACATCCGGGCCCTTCGCTTCCGCGACCAGTTCACCGCGGGCACCAACATGAAGGCCTGGCTCTTCCGCATCCTCACCAACACGTTCATCAACTCGTATCGCCGCAAGGCCGCCCGCCCACAGACCACGGAGATCGACGACATCGCCGAGACGACGCTCAACAGCCGGATGGCCGACACCGGCGGGGCCAGCGCCCCCGAGCCGGAGCGCGAGCTGATCGACTCGATCGTGGACAGCCAGATCCAGGAGGCGCTCACGGAGCTGCCCGAGCGGTTCCGCGACGTGGTCCTGCTCGACGTGGAGGGCTTCCACTACAAGGAGATCGCCGAGATGCTCGGCATCCCCATGGGGACGGTGATGTCCCGCCTTCATCGCGGCCGGAAGTTCCTCCAGCAGAGACTCTTCGCGCTGGCCCAGGAGCGAGGGATCGCCTGATGGAATGCGACGAGTGCCGCGAGCGGCTCTACCCGTATCTCGACCGGGAGCTCTCTCCGCGCGAGGTCGAAGAGGTCCGCGTACACCTCGATGACTGCGGCGGATGCGAGTCCTCGTTCGTTTTCGAGGAGCTCTTCCTCGAGCGCGTCCGCTCCTCCGCGACCTCCGACGTCGCTCCGAGGGCGGTCCGCGAGCGGCTCATCCTCCGGATCCGCCGCGACCTCCACGGATGATCCACGACCCCTGATCGTTGACATTCCGCATGGATGTGTGTCTCACTATCACCGATCAGTGGCCAGGAGGAGGTGATCTCCGACATGCCAGCGAAGAAGAAGGCCAAGAAGTCAGCCAAGAAGTCAGCGAAGAAGCACTAACAGCTCTGATCTGAGCTTTCAGGTCACTCGCGTTCCGGCACCTTTCGCGATCCCGCCGATCCGCTCTAGGCCTGAGCGGATCGGATCTTTTTCAGGGCAGTAGCGTTCTCGCGTGAGCCGCGAGATGCCCGAGCTCCGCTGGACGGCCATCCTCCTCGGCGGCGCGGTGGCCCTCCTCATCGGCCTTCTCCTTTCTATCGGCGCGTCCGCGAGCGGATCGGCCCTGCTCGGCGCCGTGGCCGTGCCCGCGGGTATCGCGGCCGGTGGAGCGGTCGCCGGACGGGTCGCGGGCTACGCCGGCGCGCTCCACGGCGGGCTCGTCGCGATGCTGTGGATCGTGTCGGGGGCGCTCGCCGACAGCCTCGGCCCGCAGGCGGTGGATCCGCTGGCCGACGCCGCGGCGACCGTGGTCGGCGACGTCGTCCGGCTCGCGGTCGGCGGTGCCTGCGGCGCGCTCGGGGCGTGGTCGCGCCGCTAGAGGGTCTTCCGCGGGTAGGGGCACAGGTCGCGGATCGGGCAGCGCGGACAGGCCGGGGTCGGCATGCACGTGCGGCGGCCGTGCAGGACGAACGTCCAGGTGACCTTGTACCAGTCGCGCTTCGGGTAGAGGGCCGCGAGACCGCGTTCGGTCCCGTCCGTGCCCTTCTTGTTCATCCGCAGGCGCGACGCCGCCCGCTCGACGTGGCGATCCACGGCGATCGCCGGCACGCCGAACGCCGCGCCGAGGACGATCGACGCCGTCTTCCGCCCGACCCCGTGGAGCGAGGTGAGGCCTTCCATGTCGCGCGGCACCTCGCCGTCGAACTCCTCGAGCAGCTGCGCGCTCATGGTCCGGATGGCCTTCGCCTTGTTCCGGAAGAACCCCGAGGCCCTGATCTCCTGCTCGAGGCGCTCCTGGGGAGCGCGCGCGTAGTCGCGCGCCGTGCGGTACTTCGCGAAGAGGGACCGCGTGATCTCGTTGATGCGCTCGTCCCGGGCCTGCGCGGCCAGGATCGTGGCGACGAGCAGCTCGAGCGGCGAGGTGAACGTCAGGGTGGGTCCCCAGTCGGGGTAGGCCTTCGCGAGCCGCTGCAGGACAGGTCGGCTGCGGTCCTTCGCCGGCGCTCTCTGGGTCGCGCTCAGGGCCACGCGATCGTCTCCCCGAGGCCCTGCTCGGCCGCGCGCTCGTACACCTGCCACGCGACGGCGAGGTCCTGGACCGCGTTCCCCACGCTCTTGAAGACCGTCCGCTGCCGCGCGTCCGTGCGACCGGGGGCGCGACCGGCCACCACGTCGCCGATCTCGACGAGATCCTCGCGACGGAGGCCCTGCAGCTCCCCCGCCTCGGCGAGCGCGGCGTCGCGCTGGTCCACGACCACACGCGCTCCGCGGAGCGTCGCCTCGTCGAGCTCGCGCATCGAGGGGCGGAACGATCCGACCGCGGTGACGTGGACGCCCGATCCGAGGAGCGCGCCGTCGAACACCGGTGTGTCGCTCGTCGTCGCCGTGACGACGATGTCCGCGCCGCGCACGGCGTCGTCCCGGCCCGCGACCCGGACACCCGCGGAACGGAGGTCCGGGTCCGCGGCGGCCTCGGCCACGAAGGCGCGAGAGTGCGCGGCATCGCGGGACACGACCCGCACTTCGGTCAGCTTGAGAACGCGCGCGGCGGCGCGAAGCTGCATGCGCGCCTGCGCTCCCGCTCCGAAGAGCGCGAGGATGCTGCTGGCCGGACGCGCCAACGCCGCCGCGGCGACGCCGCCCGCGGCGCCGGTGCGCAGGGCGGTCAGGCTCGCGCCCTCGATGAGCGCGAGAGGCGTACCGGTCGCGAAGTCGCCGAGCAGCACGGCGGCGCCGATGAGCGGAAGGCCGAGGAGGGTGTTCCCGGGCGCGACGGTCACGACCTTGACCGACCAGTAGGGCCACCCGGCCACCGCGGCCGGCATCGTGAGGGCCGTGCCGCCGCCGCCGAGAGGGATCGACGGGCGGACGGGGATCGTGGCCGCGCCGCCCGACAGCGCGGCGAATCCCTTGCGCACCGCTTCGACGGCAACGTCCAGCGGGCACGCGCGCTCGACGTCGGCCGCGCGAAGGATGCGCAGTCCGCTCACGGCGACAGCGAGCGCAGGTCGCACGCGCACCACTCCGGATGCCAGCCGCCCGGCGCGATGCGCCCGACCGGACCCGCGCGCTCCGGTCGGAAGTACAGCCACTCGTCTCCGTCGTCGACCTGCACCAGGATCGTCTTCCCGTCGGGGGACCAGGTGTGATCGAGGAAGTGCTTCTGCGAGTCGTACAGCTCGCGGCGCTCGCCCGTCCGCGCGTCGATCACGTAGAGCCAGTGGTGGTGGGGCTGCGCGTTGATGATCGTGTACGAGAGCACCGGCGCGGTCGGCGACCAGCGCATGTCGGCGACGTGATGGATCGCGCCGGTCTTGCCGACCACGAAGAGCGTCGGCGGAGCGCCGGGTGACGCTTCCTGGACGTACACGATCTGCTCGGCCTCGAGGATCGGCCCCTTCTCGATCGCGGCGTACGCGACGTACTTCCCGTCCGCCGAGAATTGCGGGCCGCCGATGAGGCCCATGCCCTTCGGGGCGGTCTGCGTCGAGTAGCGCGTCAGGTCGGCGAGCGTGGTCAGGATCTGGAAGGCGCTCGATCCGCGATCGGCGAGCGCGCGCACGTCGGCCACGGCGATGGCCCCGCCGAGGTGCGCGAATCCGAGCCGCGCGCCGTCGGGCGAGAACGCGGGGTGCGTCCCCGGGCCGACGACGATGTCCTTGGCCGCACCGACGTCATAGAGGTGCACGTCGCCGACCGCGCCGATGCCCGTGAGGCCGCCGGCGGCGGCGGTGATCCCCGATGCCACCTCGCCGTACGCGAGGTAGCGGCCATCGGGTGACCAGGCGTAGCCGTCCAGGAACATGTCCGGCCGGGTCAACCGGAGCGCAGCCACCGCCGGCCGCAATAGATAGAGGGATGTACCGGGGTCGCCCGGCATCGAGCGCTCGGCCGCGATGAGCTTGCCGTCGGGCGCGGGGCGCGCGCTCAAATAGGGACCGGAGGCGCCATCCGTCGTGAGGGCCGCACGGCCCGAGCCATCCGGAGCGCTGGCCCAGAGATCCAGGCCGTAGCGGCTGTAGACCACGCGTCCCGGCGCAAGGCCGGCCGGCGCCGCGGTCGGCGGCGAGGTCGAGCCGACCGTCGAGCGGGGCACGTCGGCGGTCTGACAGGCGGCCAGGAACAGCACGAAAGCGCAGAGGGCCGATGTTTGACGGCGTTCGGGCACAAGCCCAGACTGCTCCAGATCCGGCGCGGGCGCGTGGGGAGGCTCTCTAAGCGCATCTCCGTCCCGGCCGAGAACAGGGAGGGTGTGCATGGCTACGCGTAGCAGAACGCTCGTCGTCGCCCTGACCGCGCTCGCGCTCTTGGTCGGAGCGTGCGGCGGCGGTGCAGGCGGAGGCGGCGCAAGCACGGCGAAGACGGTCAAGATCATCTCGAGCCTGCCCATGACCGGGGCATCGCGGACCCAGACCGTGGAGATCGTGAACTCCATCAAGATGGCCATCGACGAGACGAAGATCACGAACGTCACGGTCCAGTTCGAAGCACTTGACGACGCGACCGCGGCCAAGGGGTCGTGGGACGCGGCACAAGAGGCCGAGAACGCGCGCAAGGCCATCAACGACAAGTCGGTGGTCGCCTACATCGGCACTTACAACTCCGGCGCGGCGAAGGTCTCGATCCCGCTCCTCAACCAGGCGGGCCTCGTGATGGTGTCGCCGGCCAACACCTATCCGGGCCTCACGAAGCCCGGCAAGGGTGAGGCGAACGAGCCCGGGACCTACTACCCGAGCGGCAAGCGCAACTATGCCCGCGTCGTCCCCGCGGACGACATCCAGGGCGCGGTCGCAGCGCAGTGGGCGAAGGACAACGGCGCCAAGCGGGTCTACATCGTCCACGACACGCAGCTCTACGGAAAGGGCGTCGCGGACGTGTTCCGCGCGAAGGCCAAGGAGCTCGGCCTGGCCGAGGGCGGCTACGAGGGCGCCGACAAGGCCGACAACTACCGCGCACTCGCCAACAAGATCAAGGACAGCGGTTCCGACCTCGTCTTCTACGGCGGCATCGTCGACAACAACCCCGCGGTCCTGCTGAAGGACCTCAAGGCTGTCGTTCCGAGCATCCAGTTCATGGGCCCCGACGGGATCAACTGCTCCGAGTTCCTCAAGCAGGCCGGCCCCGCGGCCGACGCCAAGACGTTCTCGACCTTCGGTGGCGTGCCGCCGGAGAAGTACACCGGCAAGGCGGCCGAGTGGCTCAAGAACTATGACGCGAAGTTCCAGAACAAGAACCCGAACCCGTACGCGATCTACGGCTACGAGGCGGCGAAGGTCGTGTTGGCGGCCATCAACAAGGCCGGCGACAAGGCCGACGACCGCGCGACCGTCCTCGCGAACGTGATGGGCACCAAGGACTACGACGGCGTTCTCGGCAAGTGGTCGTTCGACGCGAACGGCGACACCACGCTGACGCAGTTCTCGGGCTCCGTGGCAAAGGGTGGCTCCTGGTCATTCGTGAAGGAGCTCTCGACCAAGTAGCGTTCAAGACCCAGCGCAGGACATATGTAGGATCGGGGCGGGACCGCCGGAGAACGGCGGCCCGCCCTTTTCCATGCCTTGTGGGGGTGCGCGGATAGACCTCTTCCTCGCGGCCATCGTCATCGGGATCACGAACGGCGCGTTCATCGCGCTGATCGCCCTCGGATACACGCTGGTCTACGGGATCATCGAGCTGATCAACTTCTCCCACGGCGACCTCTTCATGCTCGGGACCTTCGCCTGTCTCACGACCCTCACGCTCCTCGGCTTCGCGACCGAGGTGGGCATCGGCGGCACGCCGTGGTGGGCGCTCCTCGCGGCGATGCTCCTGGCCATGGCGTTCTGCGGGACCCTCAACGTGCTCGCCGAGCGCATCGCTTACCGGCCGCTGCGCAAGGCGCCGCGCCTCGCGCCGCTCATCTCGGCCATCGGCGTCTCGTTCATCTACGTGAATCTCGGCCTGCTGTGGCAGGGCCCGACCCCGCGCCGGTTCCCCGACCTCCTGCCGCAGTACGACTTCGTGAGCCAGATGTTCGGGCTCGAGACCCTCGTCCGGTTCACGTTCAAGGATCTCTTCGTCCTGGGGCTCGCGATCCCGCTGATGCTCGCGCTCGCCTGGGTGATCCGGAACACCCGAATGGGCAAGGCTATGCGCGCGGTCGCCCAGGACTCGGAGATGGCCTCGCAGATGGGCATCGACGTGAACCGCGTCATCTCGTTCACGTTCCTCCTGGGGGGGATCCTGGCAGGCGCCGCCGGCCTGATGTACGGCCTCTACAACAACAACACCGTCTTCACGCTCGGCTTCGACGCCGGGCTGAAGGCCTTCACCGCGGCGGTGCTCGGCGGTATCGGCAACGTCAGCGGCGCGGCCCTGGGGGGGTTCGTCCTCGGGCTGCTGTCGGCGATCGTCATCACGTTCCTCGGCGGCCAGTGGGACAGCGTGGGCGTGTTCTCGCTCCTCGTGATCATCCTGGTGTTCAAGCCGACCGGCCTTCTCGGCCAGGGTGCCTCCGACTGAGATGAGGCGCTCGAGCGAAGGCTGGTGGTACACGGCGAAGGGGGCCGCGCGCGACCGCAACATCGTGACCACGGCCGGCGCGATCGCGCTCGCGCTGGCGTTCCCGGTCATCAACCAGGTGCTGAACCTCGGCTGGGAGGCCAAAGCCATCCCCATCAGCCTGTTCATCGTCCTGGCGCTCGGGCTCAACGTCGTCGTCGGGTTCGCGGGGCTGCTGGACCTCGGCTACGCCGCCTTCTTCGCCATCGGCGCGTACAGCATGGCTTTCCTTACCTCGGAGGTGAGCCCCTTCGCATTCGTGCGCGAAGGCCAGCCGGTGAACTTCTTCATCGCCATGCTCATCAGCTCCGCGGTCGCGGCGTGCTTCGGAGTCCTCCTCGGAGCGCCGACCCTGCGGCTCCGCGGCGACTACCTCGCGATCGTGACCCTGGGCTTCGGCGAGATCGTGCCCCTGGTCATCAGGAATACGCCCGAGGTGACCAAGGGGACCCAGGGGATGAACCCCATCGGCTATCCCGAGGTCCCGGGGGTCCATTTCGCGACGGATCCGGTGCCCTGGTACTACCTGATCGTCGCGGTCCTCATGGTTTCGGTGGTGTTGACGGGCCGCCTCCAGCGCTCACGGATCGGGCGCGCGTGGGCGGCGATGCGCGAGGACGAGGTCGCGGCGGCGTCGATGGGCGTGAATCTCGTCACCACGAAGCTCTTCGCCTTCTCGCTCGGGGCGAGCTTCTCCGGGTTCGCCGGATCGATCTGGGCCAGCTACCTCCAGGTCATCGCACCGGAGCAGTTCCGCTTCGACGTCTCGATCTTCGTCCTGGTGATGATCATCCTCGGAGGCCTCGGCAACATCTACGGCGTCATCGCCGGCGGCCTGATCCTCGGCTTCGTCGACCGGATCATGTTCGACTGGTTCTCCGCGATCGTGCACGGTATCGGCCGCGCGACGAACAACAGCGAGCTCGAGCTGACCGACACCAGCCGCATGCGGCAGCTGCTGTTCGGCGTGTCGCTGGTGGTCCTGATGCTCGTGCGGCCGGAGGGCCTGTTCCCGAGCGCGCGCCGTCGCGCCGAGCTCCACGCCGCCGAGGAGAGCGAGACCGAGGCCGCGCAGGAGCGAGCGGTCATCGAGGACATCGAATGAGCGACATCCTCGAGGCCCGCTCCGTGACGAAGGCCTTCGGCGGGCTCGTGGCCGTCGACGAGGTCGACTTCACCATCCCCGAGGGCGCGATCGTCAGCCTCATCGGCCCCAACGGAGCCGGGAAGACCACCTTCTTCAACGTGATCGCCGGCCTCTACAAGCCCACCAGGGGCACCGTGCACTTCGGCGGGAAAGTGATCTCCGGGCTGCCGCCGCACCAGATCACGCGCTACGGCATCGCCCGGACGTTCCAGAACATCCGCCTGTTCCAGAACATGACGGCGGTCGAGAACGTCATGGTCGGGCATCACTCGCGGATGACGTCCTCGCCGTTCGACGCGATCCTCCGCCTTCCGCGGGAGCGCACCGAGGAGCGCGAGACCGAGGTGAAGGCGCGCGAGCTGCTCGAATACGTGGGCCTGAAGGGCCGCGACGGCGTCACCGCCAAGAACCTGCCGTACGGCGACCAGCGCCGGCTCGAGCTGGCACGGGCGCTGGCGGCGGAGCCCAAGCTGCTGCTGCTCGACGAGCCCACAGCCGGCATGGACCCGAACGAGACCGCGCGCATGACGGCCTTCATCCGGCGGTTGCGCGACGAGCGCGGCATCACGGTCCTCCTCATCGAGCACGACATGAAGGTCGTGATGGGCATCTCGGAGCGCGTCACCGTCCTGGACCACGGCACGAAGATCGCGGAAGGCACGCCCACCGTCGTCCAGCGCGACGAGCGTGTGATCGAGGCATACCTCGGCCGCGCAGCGTCCGCGGCCAGTTAGAAGGTCGGCCTGATGGCGATGCTCCAGGTCGAGAACGTCCACACCTTCTACGGGACCATCGAGGCGCTCAAGGGCGTCTCGCTCACGGTGGAGGAGGGCGAGATCGTCACGCTCATCGGGAGCAACGGCGCGGGCAAGACGACGACCCTCCGCACCATCGCGGGCGTCTCCCACGCGCGCGCCGGCTCGGTCGCACTGGACGGAGAGGACATCACCAACACGCCGGCCAACGACATCGTCCGGCTCGGGATCGCGCACTCCCCCGAGGGCCGGCGGATCTTCGCGGGGATGACCGTGCGCGAGAACCTCGAGATGGGCGCGTTCACCCGCACCGACCGCACCGAGGTCGACAGCGACTATCAGCGCGTTTTCGACCTGTTCCCGCGCCTCAAGGAGCGCATCTTGCAGAGGGCCGGGACGCTGTCGGGCGGCGAGCAGCAGATGCTCGCGATCGGCCGCGCGCTGATGGCACGCCCCAAGATCCTCCTGCTGGACGAGCCGTCGATGGGACTGGCGCCGGTGCTCGTCGAGCTGGTCTTCAAGATCATCCAGGACATCAATGCCCAGGGCACGACGGTGCTGCTGGTCGAGCAGAACGCGCACATGGCGCTCTCGATCGCCCGCCGCGGCTACGTGATCCAGACCGGCCGGATCGTGCTCAGCGACTCGGCGCAAGCGCTGGCCAAGAACGAGATGGTGCGGAAGGCCTACCTCGGCGAGGCTTAGCCTCCCGCACGTGCACCTGCAGATCCCGGCGGACGTCGCGACCGTCATCAAGCGCCTCCGCGAGAAGGACCACGAGGCCTTCGTCGTCGGCGGCTGCGTCCGCGACGCCATCCGCGGCGTCGATCCGGCCGACTGGGACGTCGCCACCGACGCCGACCCGGAGGAGATCCAGTCCGTGTTCAAGCGGTCGCTGTACACGAACCGCTTCGGGACGGTGGTCGTCAAGCAAGGAGACCACGAGATCGAGGTGACGACGTACCGGGTCGAGGCCGAGTACTCCGACCATCGCCGGCCCGACGCGGTCGCGTTCACCGAGTCGCTGCAGGCCGACCTCTCGCGCCGCGACTTCACCATGAACGCCATGGCCTGGTCGCCGGAGGACGGCGGCCACCTCGTCGACCCCTTCCACGGACGCGCGGACCTCGATGCCCGGATCGTCCGCGCCGTCGGCGATCCC
>JACPOT010000086.1 GCA_016191385.1 Chloroflexota bacterium
GCCGGCTTCGCCTTCGCGTCCGCGTTCCGGATCCCGAGATTCACGGCCGCCCCCGCGACGAGGAGACCGGCGCCGAGGGCCATGGCCAGGTGGAACGCGTCCGTCGACGCGTCGCGTGACGCCATGATCACCTCGTTGCGCCTCTGGCCGATAGAGGGTGGGAACGTCGACGGCTCGCTCGGGAACTTGGGTGGGTTCAAGGGCGCGATCTCCTGACGCACGTCGGCCTGCGACGTGTCGAGCCCCGGAACGCGACGCTCGAGCCCCGCGTAGAAGGTCAGCGTGATCGCGATGAATAGGGCGGCGCCCAGCAGCTGGGGACCCACGCGGGAGATCGCGTTGTTGATCGCCGACGCGAGCCCAGAGTTGCGGACGGGCACGCTCGACATCAGCGCCGTGACGAGCGGCGTCACCAGGAGCGTGATGCCGACGCCGAAGAGCAGCAGCCCTGGCAGGAGCCGCGTGAAGTAGTCGAGCGGCGGCCAGAGGTCACCCTGGCCGAGGCGCCACGGCGTCGCGTCTCCCGGCACGAGCGTGAACGTGAGCATCCCCGCAGCCATCACCAATGGCCCCACGACCATGAAGGTCCGCGGCCCGAAGCGCGCGCTGAGCGTGCCGGCGCGCGACGAGAACAGGACCAGCAGGAGCGTCGCCGGAAGACCAGCGACGCCCGCAGCAGCCGCCGTGTATCCGAGGACTCCCTGCATGAAGAGGGTGAGGTAGTACAGGCTCACGTACAGCGCGCCGTAGATCAGGAACGTCGAGAGGTTCGTGACCGCGAAGTT
Organism: Chloroflexota bacterium; assembly: GCA_016191385.1. Taxonomy (GTDB): domain Bacteria; phylum Chloroflexota; class Limnocylindria; order P2-11E; family P2-11E; genus JACPOT01. The sequence continues at coordinate 786 of JACPOT010000086.1, forward strand.
GCGTGAGCGGAACAGGTCGAGCGGGATCAGCGGGTGCTTCGCGCGCGCCATCCAGATCGGCAGCGCGATCGTCGCGAGCGCACCCAGCCCGAGCGCGACGAACGCAACGGGCTCGCGCCACTCACGCTGCTGCCCGAAGATCGCCCCGAAGGCCAGCCCACCGACCGCGAGGGCGGTGATCCCGGACCCGACCCAGTCGAACGTCCCGGTGCTCTCCGCGTCCCGGCTCTCGACGATGGTCCGTGTCGCGTAGAGCGCCGCGAGCGCGACGGGGACGTTGATGAAGAACACGACCCGCCACGACAGCGAGTCGACGAGGAGGCCGCCGAGCACCGGGCCGAGGATCGTCGTCGCGGCGGACGCACCGGACCAGTAGCCGAACGCGCGTCCGCGCGCCTCTCCCTCGAAGCACGCCGTGATGAGCGACAGCGAGCTTGGCACGAGCAGCGCGCCGGCGGCGCCCTGCAGCACGCGGAAGAGCACCAGGGTCTCGAGGTTCGGGGCGAGGCCGCACAGAACGGACGTCGCGGCGAAGGCCCCGATGCCGAGCTGGAACATCTTCTTGCGGCCGTAGTGGTCGTTCGCCGCTCCGGCGAGGATGAGCAGTGCCGAGAGCGTGAGGAGATAGCCGTTGTAGACGTAGGACTGCCCCTCGAGCACCCCGAGGAACAGGGTCGGGAGCTCCTGCCCGATCCGAGGAAGCGCGACGACCACGACGCTCGAGTCGAGGAACACCATTCCTGACCCGAGGACGGCAGCGGTGATGACCCAGCGCTGATAGGTGGTCAGTGCTCGGCCCCTGCTTCTCTCTCGTGGCCTTCGGCCCGAGAGTCGCTCCGCTCTGTCTGGCTCGCTCGTCGGGGCAAAGCCCCTCCTCGCTCGTTCACTTGTCCCACGTCATCTCGCCCGCTTCGACGCGCGCGTTCAGCCGGCTCTCCGGTCCTGCCAGCGGACAGGACCAACGGTAGTCGTAGTGGCAGGACGGGTGATACGCGAAGTTGAGGTCGAGGATCATGTCGCCCTTCGCGTCGGACCCGAGGTCCGCGCCCTTGACCGTGTCGAGGAGATAGCGGCCGCCGCCATAGGTCTCCTTCCCGTTGGTGCCGTCCTTGAGGGGGACGAAGACGCCACCGCCATAGACGTCGATCCAGAACACCGGCAGCGCGCCGAGGGGGATCTCGACACGGCCGATGGGCCGAAGCCACAGCGCTTCGCCGGTGCTCGTCTGGACCTCGAAGCGCCGCCCTTCGCTCTCGATCAGAGGCGCGCTGAAGCGGTAACGCGGGTCATAGGAGAAGTAGCGCAGGCCTTTGAAGCGGGGGCGGTCGGCGAGCGCGACGGCCGAGGCGGGGTGCGACCCGAACAGCCGATCGCGCATGCGGCGCCAGTGCTCGTGGGCGATGGCTGGATCTTGGTCCGCCAGGCGGCGCACATGGCCATACAACGCGTGCACCTGACGGCGGTAGTCAAGGAGCGACGCGTAGGTAAAGGCTTCCATCCGGCCTGAGAATGATCGAGTGACACGCCTCCTGTGGCTGGGCCGGTCCCCCGCGTGGCGCGCGGCCGCGGTCGTCGCCGCCATCGTCATCGCCGGCGCCGGTTGGTACCTCGGCTCGCCGCTCTTCATCCGCACCACGCTCAACGAGGAGCTACCCACATTCATGCCCGCGGCGACCCAGCCGGCCACGGCGCTTCCCTCGGGTCGGGTCGGGGTTGCCCCTGTCCCCGAGCCTCAGGTCGCGATCCTCGCGAAGGGCGAGCTGCAGTTCGTGGACAACCTCCATAACGGGAAAGGACCCGTCACCCTCGTTCGTGTCGGCGAGCAACGCGTGCTCCGCTTTCAGGATGTGTCCATCACGAACGCGCCCGATGTGCACGTCTACCTCTCGCGAGAGACCGGCGGGAAATGGTCGGAGGCGACGAGCCTCTACCTTGGCCCGCTCAAGGCGACCAACGGCTCCTTCAACTACGACATCCCCGCCAATGCGGACCTGTCCCTCTACAAGAGCGTCGTCGTGTGGTGCCGCGTCTTCACGGTGCTCATCACCTGGGCGGACCTCAAGCCCGGGTAGCGGCAGCGAGCGCCTAGGTAAGCTGATCCCCGGCGCGGTCCCCCGTCCTGAGGCCGCTGAGCTCGCGCGAGGCCTGCGCGCACAGGTACCCGAACACGCGCGACGTCGTCGGGAATGCGTGGATGGTGTCCTCGAGGACTGCGAGCGGGAGCCGCAGCTTCACCGCTAGGACGGCCTCGTGGATCGCCTCGGTCGCGCCCGGCCCGGCCATGAACGCGCCGATGAGCGCGCGATCCGCGCGGTCCGCGACGATCGTCACGTGCCCGTGCGCCTCGCTCACGTAGCCCTTCGCTGTGACGGCGAGATCCTGGGTGAACTCGGCCGCATCGCGGCCCTGCTCCCGCGCCTGCTCGACGGTCAGCCCGACCGCGCCCAACTCGGGATCCGTGTACACACAGCGCGGGACGGCACGCAGATCCGCCCTTACGTCGTCGCCGAGGGCGGCGCGCGCTGCGATCTCACCCTCGTAGTGGCCGAGGTGGGTGCTGATCTCGCGACCCGCGAGGTCGCCGACCGCGTAGACGCCTTCAGCGACGCGCATCCGGTCGTCGGGCTTCAGGTACTCGCCCTCGGTGACCGGCACGCCGACGGTCTCGAGGCCGAGACCGCCCAGGTTCGGCACGCGGCCGATGCCGAGGACGACGACGTGGCCCTGCGCGCTGGCGCCGCCGGCGAGGTCGATGACGTGCTCGCCGGCCGGGCCCGCGTGCGCGCGCACGCGCTGCGCGCGGGCGCCCGTGCGCACGTCGATCCGCTCCGCGCGGAAAGCCCTCGCGAGCAGGTCCGAGCTGCGCGGGTGATCGGTCGGGTTCAGCCGCTGGTTCGACTGGACGATCGTCGTAGGCACGCCGTACCGCGCGAAGTACTGCGCGAACTCGACCCCGGACGGTCCGGCGCCGAGGATCACGCCGCTCGCGGGCAGCTCGCGCAGCGACGTCGCTTCGACGTTGGTCCAGTACCCCGCCTCCTCCAGCCCGGGGATCGACGGCACGCGCGCCCGTGAGCCCGCGGCGAGGACGACGCCCTTGCGCGCCTCGAGCTCGCGCGTGGCCCCGCCGGTGAGCGCGACCTTGACACGCCCAGGCCCGGTGAGGCGGCCGGTCCCGCGCACGATGGTCACCCCATGCCGCTCGTGCCCGCGCGCGTGCGACGAGTCGTCGGGATACCGCCGATCGACCCGGTTGATCATCCAGTCGCGGAACGCGGCGGCCTTGGGCCAGCCGTAGTCGCCACCCTTCGCGCGGTTCTCGATGAGCGCGACGGTCGCGCCGCGCAGCGCGGCGTAGTCGGCGGCGCCCTCGCCGCTGGCGCCCGCGCCGATGACGACGAGGTCGAACGCTTCGTTCACGGCGTGAGCGCCACGTGCCAGAGCGCGCCGTCCCACCAGCGATGCCAGAGCCGGCCGTCGTCGCCCGCCGCGAACACGTCGATGCGAGCGGCGTCACGCGCCGCGGCGGCGGGCTGACCCACGAGGCGAACGCCGCTGGGCGCGTCGAGCGTCTCCCAGCGATGCCACTCAGTGCCGTCCCAGTAGCGGTCGTAGAGCTGCCCGTCCTCGTGGATAGCCCAGACCTCGGTCTCGCCCTGGCCCCACCCGGCGGCGGCGGGCCCCGAGGCCAGCGCGCCGCCGAGGTTCTGCCACATGGCTACTTGATCAGCCCCTGCTTCTTCAACCAGGCCGCCGCGACGTCCTTGCTGTCCTTCTTATCGATGGCGACCTGCTTGTTGAGGTCACCCAGCTCCGCCTGCGAGAGCTTCGCGCTCACCTGCTCGAGCAGCTTCTTGATGTCGCCGCTGTCCTTCTTGAGAAGGTCCGTGCGAACGACGGGCGCGATGTTGTCTGCGAGCTGGAGGTGCTTGTCGTCGTCGAGGAGCACGAACCCCTTGGCCGTGATGCCCGGGTCGCTCGTGAAGAGCAGAGCGACGTCGATCTGCTTGCCCTCGAGCGCCGCGACGGTGAGCGGGCCACCCGCGTCGAGCGCCTTGAAGTCCTTGAACGTGATGCCGTAGGTGCTCTTGAGGCCCAGCGCACAGAACTCGCGCTGCGGGCACTCCGGCGGACCGCCGAAGACGAGGTCCTTCGCCACCGCCGCAAGGTCGCTGACCTTCGTGAGCTTCAGGCGGGTCGCCGTGTCCTTGGTGACGACGATGCCGTTCTGGTCGGTCGCGTCCGCCGCGGCCAGCACCGTGAGGCCCTTGGGATCGAGGAGACCCTGGAGGGTCTTCTCCGTCGCGGCCTTGTCCGTGGTCAGCTTCGCGTTCTTGTCGAGGAACTTGACCAGCGTCGCGAGGTACTCGGCGAGCACGTCGATCTGGCCCGACTGGAGCGCCGGCTGCACGATCTCGCGGTTCCCGAGGTTGAACTTGCGCGTGACCTGGTAGCCATTGGCCTCGAGGACCTGGGCGTACAGCTCACCGAGGGTGATCTGCTCGTAGAAATTCGTGGAGCCGACGATCACCGCCGGCTTCGGCCCGCTGGCGCCGCCGCCGCAAGCCGCGACGAGGACGCCCAGGATCGTGATCAGCGCGAATAGAGAACGCCGCATAGAACTCCTCCTCCGGGGTCGCTGGCCGCGCACTCTTTAGGGCTCTCGGCCGGCAGTCGCAGTATGACCGGCCCTCCCGCCCAACACACCGAAGGCGAGCTCTGTTCCCAGGGCCAGCAGGGCCAGGAGGATCGCGCCAACGAAGAGCCGCTCCGGCTCCTGGAGCGCGAAGCCGTCGATGATGTAACGCCCCAAGCCCCCGCCCGCGACGAGCGCTCCCAGTGTGGCGGTCGCGACCCCAGTGTGGCGGTCGCGACCACGTTCACCGTCGCCGTGCGCAGGCCGGAGAGGATGATCGGCCGGCCGGCGGGGATCTCCACCCTGCGGAGCACCTGCAGCTCGCGGAGCCCCATGCCGCGGGCCGCCTCCACAGTGTCGGCGTCGGCGCTCCGGACGCCCGCGAACGCGTTCGTGACGATCGGCGGGATGGCCAGTGGCACCATCGCGAGGAAGGTCGGCCAGAAGCCGAGGCCGAGGTTCAGCGCGAAAGCCACAGGAAGGGCGAACGCGAGAAGCGCGAGCGATGGGAGCGCGCGTCCGAGGTTTGCGATGTTGATGGCGACGAAGGCCAGGCGTCCCGTGTGTCCGAGGTAGAGGCCGACCGGTAGCGCGATCGCCGCGGCGGCGAGCACGGACGCGGCGGTGATCTCGACGTGCTCGAGGACACGAACTGGGATGCCGTCCGAGCCGGTCATGTGACCCGCCACCCACACGCCGACCGATGCGAGGAAGGTCACCGGACGCGCGCCCACGGGGTGATCGCCCGCTGCAGGAGGACCAGCGCGGCATCCGCGGCGATCGCGAGCATGACTGAGAGGAACGCGCCGACGAGGAGAGGCGTCGAGAAGAAGCGCTGGATCCCTATAAGGATCAGGTAGCCGAGGCCACCCTGCCCGATGAGCGCTGTCACCGTGACGAGTCCGATCGTGGTGATCGTCGCGATGCGCGTGCCGGCGACGATCACCGGGAGCGCGAGAGGCAGCTGGACCTGCCAGAAGAGCTGCGCGCCCGAATAGCCCATCCCGCGCGCTGCCGCGAGTACGTCGGCGGGGACCGCGCGGACCCCGCCCACGATGTTCCGGATGAGGATGAGGAGCGTGTAGCCGACGAGGCCGATCTCGGCGGTGAGCAGCGTGAGACCCGTCCAGGGAACGAGCAGCGCGAAGAGGGCGAGGCTCGGGATCGTGTAGAGCGTCCCGGTCGCGAAGACCGTGGGTTGCTCGAGCCAGTGATAGCGCAGGATCAGGATCGAGAGCCCGAACGCGATGGCCAGGCCAAGGCCCACCGCGATGAGGGTGAGCTCGAGATGCTCGCCCAGCCGCAGCGCGATCTCGTCGAGGTGCGACGCGACCCAGTCCCAGCGGATCAGCGGCTCGCCTTCGCTCATCGGGGGCGATCCAGCAGCCCGGCGGCCGCGAGCACGTCGAGCCGCTTCCGCCAGCGGTCGAGGCCCACGAACTCGCGAACGAACGCGTCAGCGGGCCGCGCGAGAAGCTCGTCCGGCGGTCCGTATTGCACGAGCTTGCCGCCGCGGATCAGCGCGATGCGGTCGCCGACCTTAATGGCTTCGTCGACGTCGTGGGTGACGAAGAGGACCGTCATCCCGATCCGGTCGTGGATCTGCAGGAACTCGTCCTGCAGCCGCTCGCGCACGATGGGATCGACCGCGGCGAATGGCTCGTCCATCAGCATCACCGGCGGCTCCGCCGCGAGGGCGCGCGCGACGCCGACGCGCTGGCGCTCTCCGCCGGAGAGCTGCGCCGGATAGCGCGCCGCGTATCGCGCCGGATCGAGGCCCACGAGGTCCAGGAGCTCGGTCACGCGCGCATGCACGCGACCGCTCTCCCAGCCCAATAGCTCGGGGACGGTCGCGACGTTCTGCGCGGTGGTGTAGTGCGGGAAGAGCCCGACCTGCTGGATCACGTAGCCGATGCGCCGGCGGAGCGCGACCACATCGCCGTCGCGGACGTCGCGGCCGTCGATGAGCACGGTCCCTGACGTGGCCTCTATGAGCCGGTTGACGCACTTGAGCGCCGTGGTCTTGCCGCCGCCGCTGGGACCGACGAGCGCGCAGATCGCGCCCGCGGGAACGGTCAGCGAGAGATCGTCGAGCGCGACAGTGCCGTCGGCGTATCGCTTGCAGACCCCGCGGTACTCGACGGTCGCGCCGCGCTGCGGCATTCGTCGTCGATCTTACTGAGGTCGCTACGCGACCTCTTGTACAGCGGTCCCGCGAAGCGGGACCGTCTTACGAGGCAGGATGCGTGACGGCGCATGCCGGCACACGCGGGTACGATCAGCATGTATGGCGGTCCCGCTCCCACAGCTCAGATCGCTCGATGGCACCGACGTCTCGTACTTCCCGATCGGAGAGCTCGGCCCGCGCATCGCCACGCTCCCGGTGACAGTGAAGATCCTCCTCGAGGGCCTCGTGCGCGGAGCGAGCGAGGGCCTCGCGAGCGCGGCCGACGTCGAAGCGCTGTCGCGATACCCGGCGGCGCCTCCTGCGGGCACGTCGATCCCGTTCCGACCGGCGCGGATCCTGCTGCAGGACTACACCGGTGTCCCGGCGGCCGTAGATCTCGCCGCGATGCGGGCGGCGATGGCGCGCGCCGGCAAGGACCCGGCCAAGATCGAGCCGCGGGTCCCGGTCGACCTGATCATTGACCACTCGGTCCAGGCCGACTTCTTCGGGTCCGCCGGGGTCTACGAACGGAATCTCGAGCGCGAGTACGAGCGCAACCGTGAGCGCTACGCGTTGCTCCGCTGGGCGGGGCAGGCGTTCGAGCTCTTCAACGTCGTGCCGCCGGGAGCGGGCATCTGCCACCAGGTGAACCTCGAGCGGCTCTCGCGCGTCGTCCAGGTACGCGGGACGACCGCGATGCCGGACACCCTCTTCGGTGCCGACTCGCACACGACGATGGTCAACGGGCTCGGCGTGCTCGGCTGGGGCGTCGGCGGCATCGAGGCCGAGGCCGCGATGCTCGGCCAGCCCACGTACCTGCCATGGCCGATCGTCGTCGGCGTCCGCCTCAACGGAACATTGCCGGCCGGCACGACCGCCACGGATCTCGTGCTCACGCTCACCGAGCGGATGCGCCAGCACGGCGTCGTGAACAAGTTCGTCGAGTTCGCGGGCGATGGCCTGTCGACGCTGACGGTCGCGGATCGCGCGACCGTGTCGAACATGTGCCCGGAGTACGGCGCGACAGCCGCGCTCTTCCCCGTCGACCATCAGAGCCTGCGTTACCTCACCGCCACCGGCCGCGGCGAGCTGGTCGACCTGGTCGAGCGGTACACGATGGCGCAGGGGATGTTCCGTATCGATGGCGCTCCGTCACCGACCTTTGATGAGACGATCGAGCTCGATCTCGGCACCATCCACCCGAGCGTCGCGGGGCCGAAGCGGCCGCAGGATCGCGTCGAGCTTCCCAACGTATGGGCATCGTTCCTCGGACCCAAACCGACGAAGGGGATCACGCTCCCCGGCAACACCGAGGGCCCGAAGCCGCTGAATGATGCCGCGCAGACGCAGGTCGCACCCGCTACAGCCGCGACAGCCGTTGTCGCCCACCGATCACCGACGGAAGGCCGCGTCTCGGACGGCTCCGTCGTGCTGGCGGCGATCACGTCCTGTACGAACACGTCGAACCCCTCGGTGATGCTTGCGGCGGCGCTCCTGGCGAAGAAGGCGGTGGAGCGCGGTCTCACCGTCAAGCCGCACGTGAAGACGACGCTCGCCCCGGGGTCGCGTGTGGTGACGCGCTACCTCGACAAGGCCGGGCTCACTCCTTATCTCGACAAGCTCGGCTACTTCCTCGTGGGCTACGGCTGCACTGTTTGCATCGCTCGTGGTACCCCTGTCCTTCAGGCGAACGGGACGGCTCGGCGGATCGAAGACCTGCCAACGGCAGGTGGCGCGGTCCTCTACGGGCCGGACGCGACCTCGCGGCTCGCTGTCGCGCGCCAAAACGCGGCAATGTCGACCGGTCTTCGAGAGACCGTCGTCCTCACGTTCCAGGATGGGCGGACGCTGACCTGTACGCCCGATCATGAGCTCCTCCGCAGCGATGGCCGGTGGGTCCGCGCAGACGAGCTCGGTCCGGGCGTGGACCGGATCGTCATGGGGCTCGAAGCCCCGCTGGACGCTCCGCAGGACGACGAGTCCGGGTACGAGCTCGCGGCGGGCGACCTCACCTTCACGCTCTCGTCGCCGGGCGAGCGGCTCCGCACCCTCGCCTTCGGGCGCTTCCTCGGTCACCTCCTCAGCGACGGCTCGATCAGCGTCCTCGGTCAGGGTCGCGTGAACGTCGGCCAGGCCATCGATCGAGAGACCGTGCTGAACGACATTGAGATGATCATCGGAAAGCGGCCGAAGGGCTCGCGCTACGACGACCGGAAGTGGTCGATCGCTCTGCCCATGGAGCTGACCAGCGGGATCATCGCCCTCGATGGCATCCGTGTTGGCCGGCGTATCGACCAAGCTCCGTCGCTCCCGGCGTTCGTCCTCGATCCACGCTGCCCTGTCTCGCTCGTCCGCGAATACATGGCCGGTCTGTTCGGCGCGGATGGACATGCGCCGATGCTGAAGAAGTACGGCGAGGGCGAGGAAGATGCGAGCCTCGAGCAGCCCGCGTACTCGCAGGCAGTGCGCCCCGAGCACGTCCAAAAGCAGAAGATCGTGATGCTCCAGATCGTCGATCTGCTCCGGCGCTGCGGCGTCAGGGTCGACGGATCTCGCACGTACGAGTACCCGGTGCGGCACTCGGCCTCGTCCTACGAGGCCGCAGAAGACGGACCGCGCATCGAGATCCGTCTCTGCCTGCCGGACGGCCTCTCCTTCCTTACGAAGGTCGGATACCGCTACTGCGTCGACAAGGCGCTCAAGGCGAGCGCGGCGGCCGTGTACTGGCGAACGGTCGACGCGATCGCGAAGCAGCGCCGCTGGATGAGCGAGCGGCTCGATGCCATGCGCGCCGAGGCGCCTGAGATGTCCTTCTCCACCGCGAGGAACGTCGCGGCAGCGGGGCTGGAGCATATAGAAGCGGTCGTCTTCCACCATTACTCCACGTTGCAGGGTCTCGACCGGTTCTCGCGCCCGCCGGCGATCGCCTTCAGGCCGCTCCACCGCGATGCCGCCGGATTCCCGTCACCGGTGCGCCTGCTCGACGAGATCGGCGCGCGGTCATGGTTCTCGGACGTTCGGCCACGAGAAGAGGCGGACTTTCACAAGCGCTACGCGGTCGAGAAGGAGGCCCTCACTCTGCCGACGCTTTCCCTGAGGTTGATCGAGCGCCGCCCGGCGGGTGTCCGGGAGGTCTTCGACGTAAGCGTCGACGACGTTCACGCTTTCGTAGCGGGCGGGGTGGCGGTGCACAACTGCATCGGGAACAGCGGGCCGCTCGCGACGCCCGAGGTGGAGCAGGAGATCAAGGACCACGACCTCAACGTCGTCTCCGTCCTGTCGGGCAATCGGAACTTCGAAGGTCGCATCCACCCGCTCGTCAAGTCGTCCTACCTCGCGTCGCCGCCGCTCGTCGTGGCGTACGCCCTGGCGGGGACCGTGCACATCGACCTCTCGCGCGACCCGCTCGGGACGGGAAAGAACGGCGAGCCGGTGTACCTGAGAGACCTGTGGCCCTCGGCCGAGGAGATAGCCGACGTCATCTCGACAGCCATCACCAAAGACATGTACGAGGCCGAGTACTCGAAGATCCACGAGGGCGACCGCTTCTGGAAGACCATGCCGGCGCCGACGGGACCGATGTACGAGTGGGACCCCCAGAGCACGTACGTGCAGGAGCCGCCCTTCTTCCAGGACCTGGGCTCGGCGCGCGAGGTGGACGACATCACCGGCGCGCGCGTGCTCGTCATGCTCGGCGACTCGGTCACCACGGACCACATCTCGCCCGCGGGATCGATCCCTCAGGCCAGCCCGGCGGGCCAGTACCTGATCAGCCTCGGCGTGAAGCCCATCGACTTCAACCAGTACGGCACCCGGCGCGGCGACCACGAGATCCTCATCCGCGGGACGTTCGCGAACCCCCGCCTGCGCAACGCGATGGTGACCCGCGAGGGCTGGTGGACGAGGCACGTCCCCTCCGGCGACGAGATGACGATCTACGACGCCGCGATGCGTTACCGCAGCGAGAACAAGCCGCTCGTCGTCCTGGCCGGCAAGGAGTACGGATCCGGCAGCTCGCGAGACTGGGCCGCGAAGGGCCCGCTGCTCCTCGGCGTTCGCGCCGTGATCGCGGAGTCCTTCGAGCGGATCCACCGCTCGAACCTCGTCGGCATGGGGATCCTGCCGCTGCAGTACGAGCCGGGGTCCTCGGCCGCCTCTCTCGGGCTGACCGGCGACGAGGCCTTCACCATCACCGGCCTCGGCCGCCTCGCGCCGCGCGCGCCCATCGACGTCGAGGCCAGGCGGGCCGACGGGACCGTCGTCCGCTTCGAGGCCCTGGCCCGCGTCGACGACCCGGTCGACCTCGATCAGCTCCGCAACGGCGGGGTGCTGCCCATGGTCCTGCGCCAGATCATCGCGGCGGCTTGAGCGCATGACCCACGTCGTCACGCTCATCCCCGGCGACGGCACCGGGCCGGAGATCGTCGAGGCCACGCGCCGCGCCATCGAGGCGACAGGGGTCGAGATCCGCTGGGACGTACAGGACATCGGCACGGCGGCCATCGAGAAGCACGGCACGCCGTTCCCACAGGCGGCCCTCGATTCGGTCCGCCGCAACAAGGTCGCGCTCAAGGGTCCCCTGACGACCGAGCTCGGGACCGGTTTCCGGTCCGTCAACGTCGCCCTCCGCAAGGAGTTCGACCTGTACGCCAACCTGCGACCGGCCAGAACGATCAAGGGCGTGCGCGCGCCGGTCGGCGACGTGGACCTCGTGATCGTCCGGGAGAACATCGAGGACCTCTACGCGGGGATCGAGTTCGACCTCGGCACGCCGGAGCTCGCCGAGGTGCGAGCGGCGATCGAGAAGGCCGCGCGCACGACCATCCGCCACGACGCGGCCATCGCCATCAAGTACATCAGCGAGATGGGCTCGAAGCGGATCGTCGAATTCGCATTCGACTACGCTCGAGCGAACGGCCGCCGCAAGGTCACGGCCGTGCACAAGGCCAACATCATGAAATTCGCCGACGGCCTGTTCCTGCGCGTGGCGCGCGAGGTCGCGGAGCGGTACCCGGACATCGAGTTCGAGGACCGCATCGTCGACAACATGTGCATGCAGCTCGTCCAGAAGCCGGACCTCTACGACGTGCTCGTGCTGCCGAACCTCTACGGCGACATCGTCAGCGACCTCGCCGCGGGCCTGGTCGGAGGGCTGGGCGTCGCGCCGGGGGCCAACATCGGCAGCGAGGTCGCGGTCTTCGAGGCCATTCACGGCTCCGCTCCGAAGTACGCGCGCCAGAACAAGGTCAACCCCATGGCCCTCATGCTCGCGGGCTCCCTGATGCTCCGGCACATGGGCGAGCGCAAGGCCGGCGAACGGCTCGAGCGATCCATCGAAGATGTCGTCAGCGAAGGCCGCGATGTCACGTACGACCTGAAGGCGGAGCGCGACGACCCGACCGCGGTGGGGACGAGCGAGTTCGCCGACGCGGTGATCCGCAGGATGGGAGGCAGAGTCCATGCCTGACACCGATCCGAAGCGGCCGAGCCGCAGCCGGCACTCGACCGGCTCGTCGTATGAGTTCCGCTTCGGCTACTCGCGCGCGGTGCGCGACGGCAACGTGATCAGGATCGCGGGCACCGCGGGGCTCAATGAGAACGGGCAGGTCGTCTCGGACGACGTGACCGAGCAGACGCGCCGCGCGCTCGAGATCATGGGCAGCGCTCTCGAGGAGCTCGGGGGCAGCTTCGCCGACGTCATCATGACGCGCATCTACGTGAAGGACGAGCGCGACATCGACAGCGTCGCGGTGATCCACGGTGACGTCTTCCGCGAGATCCGACCCGCGACCTCGGTGCTGAAGGTCGGCTTCATCGATCCGCGGATCTTGGTGGAGATCGAGGCCGAGGCCATCGTCAGTGGGTAGCCGCACGGTGAGCGTCGTCGTCACGGGCGCGACCGGCCAGGTCGCGTACGCCCTGCTGCCGCGGATCGCCGCGGGCGAGATGTTCGGTCCCGACACCGACGTCGACCTCCGCCTCTCCGACATCCCGCAGATGATCGACAAGGCCAGGGGCGTGATCATGGAGCTCGAGGACGGCGCGTACCCCCTTCTCGCGCGCGTGAGCGCCAGCGCTGATCCGGCCGAGTCGCACAAGGGCATCGACTGGGCGCTCCTCGTCGGGAGCAAGCCACGCGGGCCGGGGATGGAGCGCAACGACCTCATCAAGGAGAACGGCCCCATCTTCGTGGGCCAGGGCCGCGCCATCGCGCAGCACGCCGGTCCGAACGTGCGCGTCGTCGTGGTCGGCAACCCCTGCAACACCAACTGCCTGATCGCGCGCAGCGCCGCGGGGCCGGCGGTCCCCGATGACCGCTGGACCGCGCTCACGCGCCTCGACCAGAACCGCTCGCGCTCGCTCGTGGCCGCAAAGACCGGTGCCCGGGTGCGGGACGTGAAGAAGCTCGTCATCTGGGGCAACCACAGCGCGACGCTCTTCCCCGACTTCACGAACGCGACGGTCGGCGCGAAGAAGGTCACCGACGCCGTCGACCGCGCGTGGCTCGAGGGCGAGTTCCTCACCGCGGTGCAGCAGCGCGGCGCGGCGGTCATCGCGGCGCGCGGCGCATCGAGCGCGTTCTCCGCGGCACAGGCCATCGTCGACCATGTCCGCAGCCTCACCTCACCCACCCCTGCGGACGACTGGGCCAGCGTGGCCGTGGTCTCCGACGGCTCGTACGACGTGCCGAAGGGTCTCGTCTCGAGCTTCCCGGTGCGGGTCGCGGGCGATGGCTGGTGGGAGATCGTGCGCGGCGTGCAGCTCGACGCCTTCGCGAAGTCGAAGGTGACCACATCGGTGGCCGAGCTCCAGCGCGAGCAGGCGCTCGTCCAGGACCTCATCAAGGCAGCCGCCTGAAGCGCGTCGCCATCGCCGGGGCGGGCCTGATGGGCGCGCAGATCGGCGCGGAATACGCGATCGCGGGTCACGAGGTCGTGCTGGTCACGCGCTCCGCGAGCACTGCCGAGACCTCGCTCCAGCGTGCCCACGCGGCCATCCGCGCTCTCGTCGCGCAGGGCCTGCTCGCGGAAGACCGCGGCGAGGCGGCGCGCCCGCGCCTCTCCACCTCGGCCGACCTCGCGACCGCATGCGCGGGACGCGACGTCGTCGTCGAATCGGTGGCCGAGGACATGAACGCGAAGGCCGACGTGCTCGACGCGGCGGCGCGGGCTGCGCCAGCTGCGCTGCTCTGCTCCAACACCTCGTCCATCCCCATCACCCGGCTCGGGGAAGCGTGTCGCGCGCCCGAGCGAACGCTCGGGACGCACTACGCCAATCCGGCGATCCTCATGCCCCTGGTCGAGGTCATCCCCGGAGCGGGGACGGATCCCAAGCGCGTCGATGAGGTGGTCCACCTCCTCGAGGGCATGGGCAAGGAGCCCATCGTCGTTCCCGACATCCCGGGGTTCCTGTGGAACCGCCTGCAGTTCGCGCTCTTGCGTGAGGCCGCCCGCATCGTGGTCGAGCACGGCGTGGATCCCGCCACGGTCGATCTCGCGGTGCGTCGCACTTTGGGGCGACGCTGGTCGCTCGTCGGCCCGTTCGAGACGATGGCCCTCGGGGGGCGCGAAACGTTCATCAAGATCGCGAAGCTGCTCTTCGCGGAGCTAGGCCAGCCCGCCGATCCGGAGTGGCTCGAGGGGATCCCGCTCCCGCCCGCCGAAGCGCTGCGCTCGCTCGCCCACGAGCGCGACGCGCACCTCACCCGCTGGCGTAAGGACGACCTAGAGGGACGCGAGTAGAGGTAACGTCGCCCGCCCGCGCGCCTACTGCGGGGCGCTCACCCACCCCGGGCCGGGTCGCGACAGGCGGCCGGCCGCGACCAGGCGGTCGATGGCGCTCGCGAGCACCGGCCACGAGAAGCGATCCTTCACGTCGTCCTGGTGCGTGACCACCGCCGCGCGGACCGCGAGGACGACGAGGTCGTCGAGCGCGGCGGACACCGATGCCTTGCGTCGCTGCGTCCACGCCTGATCCCAGCGCGCGAGCGTCGTCGAGTGGCGGTGCGCCGGCTCGATGCCGACCGGCACCAGCGCTTCCTTCGCCACGACGGCGCCGGAGCGCTCGAGCTTCTCGCGCGCGGAGCGCAGCGCCTTCGGGTCCATGCCGAGCTCGCGCTTCACGTCGTCGAGGCTGGACGGACCCGCGGCCGCGAGGTGGCGGACGATGGCCGCGGCCTCGGGGCCGAAGCCGCCGTCCTCGGCCTGATCGAGCGACTCGCGGCAGAGCGGATCGGCCGCCGCGGCCGCCTCGCGCGACAGGAACAGGATCTTCCCCTTGTGGATCTTCGGCGTGAGCACGCCCGGGCGTCCCGCGAGCTCGCCGCCCCACTTCCACTTCGTCTTGGGCCACGACCCGAATCCCGCCTTGCCCGGCGCGTATGCCTCCTCGTGTGTCGCGGCGAAGAGGCTCGGCAGCGACGAGTCGGGCACGAGCGTGAGCATCCGCCGGTCGCGGAGGAATTCCTCGGCCTCGTCGAGGCTGGCGAGAGCGCGGTCGGGGCTCAGTCGGCAGAGGCGGATGCGCTCCGCGCGCAGCTCCGTGAGGGTCGCCACTAGCGCGAGCGCTTGGCTGCGTAGACGCGCGTGTCGGCCGCTTCGATGAGCTCCCTGGCCGTGCGGCCATCCAGGGGATACGTGGCCACGCCCCACGAGCGCGACGGCATCGGGATGGTCTTGCCGGTCACGACCTCGACCTGCGTGTGGTCGAGGATCTCCATCAGCCGCGCCATCGCCTTGTCCGCCTCGTCGCGGGGCGTCTCGGGCATGACGATCGCGAACTCCTCCCCGCCGTAGCGTGCCGCGATGTCCTCGTGCCTGACGTTCTGGGCGATCGCGCGACCGAGAGCCCGCAGGACCGTGTCGCCGGCGATGTGGCCGTACTGGTCGTTGATCCGCTTGAACTTATCGAGGTCGAGGTAGCCGACCGAGAAGAACGTCGAGCGGCGGTCCGCACGTGAGATCTCCTCGTCGAGGCGGTCCCACAGGTACCGGTAGTTGTGCAGCCCCGTGAGCGCATCGGTGCTGGCGACGACCTTGAGGCGCTCGTGCAGGCCGGCCACCTCGACAGCGGCGGCGAGCTGGCCCGCGACCGCCTGCATGAGAGTGACGTCGCGCGGACCGAACGCGCCGACCGCCTGATGGAGCATGCCGAGCACGCCGATCGCTCGGCCACCCGCGAGGAGCGGGATCACGAGAGCTGATCGCGTGTCGTCGCCGGTCGTGATCCAGCGCGGGTCGAGGCGCACGTCGTCAACGAGCTGCGTCTGCGCATGCTGCATGACCCAGCCTGAGACACCACGCCCCTTGGGCAGGCGCCGCTGCGCGCTCGGCGACCACGAGCCGGCGCTCGCGCGAAGGACGAGGTCGCCGGTCTCGGCGTCCTCGAGCATGATCGCGAGCCGCGTGCCGGGCATGCGCTTCTCGAGGACCCCGAGCACGCGCTCGAGCATCTGCTGGAGGTCGAGGAGGGTGTGGAACTCAGGCGTGACCTCGGAGAGGATCGCGAGCTCGCGCGCGCCCGCGATCTCCAGCTCCGCCTGCGCGATGGCGCCGCGCGTCTCGATCATCCGCGCGAAGTCTTCGACGAGGGTCGGGTCGTACTCGACGCCGCTACCGCTGCGCAGCTCGAGGAGCGCGACCTCGCGAGACAGCGCCGGGCGGTAGGGCCGGTCCACGATCATGGCGTGGTAGGCCACGGCGATGTGGAGGATACGGGCGAGCCGCGGGATGGCCTCGCCTCCGAGCCTGTCAGGGTAGCCCTGCCCGTCCCAGCGTTCGCTTGCGTGACGCACCAGAGGCGCGACGTCCTCGAGGAAGCGGATGGAGCCGATGATCTGCGCACCGAGCACCGGATGCTCCTGCATGATCCGGCGCTCATCCGGCGTCAGCGGTCCTGGCTTGGACAGGATCGATGACGGCACGGCGATCTTGCCGAGCGAGTGGAACAGAGCCGCGTAGCGAAGCGACCGGAGCTGCTCGTCGGGCAGCCCGAGGCGCTGGCCGAGGGCGACGGCGTTCGCGGCGACGTGGCGCAGATGATCCTCTCGGTGGCCCTCGCGGGCCTGGATCGTCGCGGTCAGCGTCGTGATGGTCGAGAGGTAGGCGTCCTCGAGCTCGTCGTATAGCTGGAGGCCGCGCAGCGCCGTCGCGCCGAGGCCGGCGACGACGCCCGCCAGCTCGCGCTCTTCGTTGGTGAACACGTGGTCCTGGTCCCAGGCGACATAGAGAACACCCACGCTCTCGTCGACCACGCGCAGCGGCTGAACGAGGACCGATCGCAGTCCGCGCTCGAGGAGCATCGCGCGTCCTGCCTCGGGCAGGTCGTCGGGGGTCGCGATCTCCACTGGCTGGCCCGCGAGAGCGCGCGCCGTCGTCGCGCTCGACTTGGGGATGCCTGCCGAGGCCTCGTCGCCCTCGGCGTCCGCGCGAGCGAGGACGTCGCTCCCGTCGTCGACATACACCGCCGCGGTCCCGCTGAGCAGTGTCCCGGCGGCCCGCGCCAGTCGCCGGGCGAGGGAGCCGACATCGCGCTGCGAGACGATCTCCACGCCGACGCGGTGCAGGTCGAAGAGGCGCTGGGACAGGCGGGTCGTCCGCTCATGGAGGTCGGCGCGCTCGATGGCGATCGCGGCCTCGTTGGCGATGTCCTGGATGAGCTCGAGGTCGTCGCGGTCGTACGCGTTCGCCTCGGCGCTCTGCGCCGAGATCGCGCCGATGATCTCGCCGCGCACCCGCAGCGGGGCGACGAGGATCGAGCGCTCCTCGACGGTACCCCACGCAGCGCGCGGGACCGCGATGCGCAAGCGGTCATGCTCCGCATCGCGAAGCAGGATGGGCTCGCCCGTCTGGATGGCGTGACCCGCCAGCGTTCCCTCGAACTCGCGATCGCGCGGCTCGAGCTCCTCGCTCGTGTCCACGAGGAAGCGGTACGAGAGGCGCGTCCGCTCCTTGTTCGCCAGGGCGACGAAGAAGGCATCGACCGGGATGGCCGAACGAACGTGTCCGTAGACCGCGCGGAACACGAGCATCGTGTCGAGCGTCGATCCGACCGCGTGCGAGACATCCACGGCGGTCTGCAGAAAGAGGGCGCGGCGCTCGCCCACGAACCTCCCGCGGATCTCCATGTACGCGAGAGCGAGCAGGGGGAACGCTGGGACAAGGAAGAGCGGCTCGACCCGCACGAGCTCGAACGCGCCCACCGCGCCGACCAGCCAGAGAACGTGCGCGCGCCCGGTCGGTGTGGCCAGCGGTCCCACGACCGGAAGGTCCCCCTGCCCCTCCGCGGCGCGCCAGAAGGCGGCCTGGATCAGCTCGAGCGCGATGAAGAGGACTGCGGCGAGGACGCCCGCAGCGACCGAGGCGCGTTGTCCCAGCGCCGGCCACAAGACGGCGACGAGCTCGCCGTACAGCAAGGACGCCAAGCCGGCCGAGAGGATGACGGCGGCGACGTCGCGAACGCCGCGCAGGAGCGGCCGCGGCGAGACGAGGCGCGTCCCGATGCGTGCCGCCGCCCCGACAAGCGACGCGATGCCGGCGGGCGCGTACAAAAGGGCGATGAGCACGACGACATCCGAGGAGTTCAGCTCGAGGTCGGGCCGCAGCTTGATGGGCTTGAGCGTCATGGCGGCGCCCGCGACCATCAGTGCGGCGACGAAGAGGTAGGGGATCTCGCCCGCGGCAAGGCTGCGCGCGCCCTGCAGCGCGAAAGGCGCGGCGAGCACGGCCGTCACCGCCACGAGGACGGTCGGGCGCGACGTTACGGTCCGCCTCACGCTCACTCCCTCCCTCGGTCGCGGGAGCCTACCACCGGGAATGCGCGGATCTGGTGCGGAGCGGGATCAGCGCGTGCGGAGCCAGCGCTCCACGGCGAGGGCCAGGACGAATGCCGCGGCGACCAGGACCACTTCGCCCCACCCGCCCCGCTCGACGGCGGGCTGAACGACGAGAACGAGGATGAGGACGACGAGGACGGCGCCCGCCGCGAGCGCGAACGCGCTCCGCGCGGTCACCTACCGAGGAGGCGGCGCTTGGCCCAGACGAGCGGGTCGTAGAACTCGGTCACGACGCGCTCCTTGAGCGGGATGATCGCGTTGTCGGTGATGTGGATGTCCTCAGGACAGACCTCGGTGCAGCACTTCGTGATGTTGCAGTAGCCCAGGCCGTGCTTGGCGCGGGCCAGCTCGATGCGGTCGTTGGTGTCCAGGGGATGCATCTCGAGCGCCGCGAGCCTCACGAAGAAGCGGGGCCCCGCGAAGGCCTCCTTGTTCTCCTCGTGGTCGCGGATGACGTGGCACACGTCCTGGCAGAGGAAGCACTCGATGCACTTGTGGAATTCCTGGACGCGCTCGACCTCCTCCTGGTACATGCGCCGCGTGCCGTCGGCGTCCTTGGGCGCGGGGCGGAACGCGGGGATCGTCTTCGCCTTCTCGTAGTTGAAGGAGACGTCGGTCACGAGGTCGCGCACCAACGGGAAGGTCGCCATCGGAGCGACGGTGATGGGCTGGTCGAGCGGCAGGCTTGACAGCCGCGTCATGCACATGAGGCGCGGCCGGCCGTTCACCTCCGCGCTGCACGAGCCGCACTTGCCGGCCTTGCAGTTCCAGCGCACGGCGAGATCGGGCGCGCTCGTCGCCTGCACGCGGAAGAGCACGTCGAGGATGACCATGCCCGGGTCCACCGCGACGCGATGGTCGGCGAACGCGCCCGACGCGCGGTCCTCGCCGCGCCAGACGCGCATGGTGACCTCGCGCGGTCCCGCTTCCGGCGCTTTGGTCATCGGTGCCCGCCCAGCCCCGCGGGGGCCGTCGACTCGACCGCCGTCTGCTCCGTCGCCTTCGGCTCGCTGCCCACGATGGCCGCGAGGTCGGGCGGCATCTGCGCGAGCGGCTCAGTCGTGAGCTCGATGCGGCCATCGCGCCAGCGGGCCACCACGTTCTTGCGGCCCCACTCCGGATCCGAGTTCGGGAAGTCGCCGCGCGTGTGCCCGCCGCGGCTCTCCTCGCGCAGGGCGGCCGAGCGCGCGACGGCCTCGGCGACGGTCAGCATCGACGCGAGGTCGAGCGCGAGGTTCCACCCCGGGTTGTAGCGGCGACCACCCTTCGCGCCGACGCGGTCGTAACGCCGGCGCAGGTCGCCGAGCTGGCGCGCGGCCTCATCCAGCTCGGTGCGCGTGCGGATGATCCCGACGAGGTCCTGCATCACCGCCTGCAGATCGTGGTGCAGGGCGTACGGGTCCTCACCGGCGCGCTCGAGCGGCGCGGCGAGCCGCCGCTCCGTCGCGGCCACGTCGGCGGGATCTACCGCACCCGGCGCGCGCTGCGCGTTCGCGTGCTGCGCCGCATGCAAGCCCGCGCGGCGACCGAAGACGAGCAGGTCCGAGAGCGAATTCCCGCCGAGGCGGTTGGAGCCGTGCATCCCCGCCGCGACCTCGCCCGCGGCGAAGAGCCCGGGCACGGTCGTCGCTTGCGTGTCCGGGTCCACGCGGATGCCGCCCATCATGTAGTGCAGCGTCGGGCCGACCTCCATCGGCTCCTTGGTGATGTCGATGTCCGCGAGCTCCTTGAACTGGTGGTACATCGACGGCAGCCGCGAGCGGATGTACTCGGGCGAGCGCCGGCTCGCGATGTCGAGGAGCACGCCGCCGTGCGCGCTCCCCCGCCCTGCCTTGACCTCGGTGTTGATCGCGCGCGCGACCTCGTCGCGCGGCAGCAGGTCCGGAGTGCGCCTGTTGTCCTTCTTGTTGTCGTACCAGCGGTCGGCCTCGGCCTCGGTATCGGCGGTCTCCTCGCGGAAGAAGTCCGGGATGTACCAGAACATGAAGCGCTCGCCGTCCTTGTTGCGGAGCGTGCCGCCATCGCCGCGCACGCCCTCGGTGACGAGGATCCCGCGCACGCTCGGCGGCCAGACCATCCCGGTGGGATGGAACTGCACGAACTCCATGTCGATGAGGTCGGCGCCGGCCTCGAGCGCCATGGCCATCCCGTCGCCCGTGTACTCCCAGGAGTTGGAGGTGACGCGCCAGCACTTCCCGATGCCGCCCGTGGCGAGGACGATGGCCTTGGCGCGGAGCAGGACCATCTCGCCGCTCTGTCGCAGGTAGCCGAGACAGCCGGCGACGCGGCCGTCGTCCGTGAGGAGCTTCTGGATCGTGCACTCCATGAGCACGTCGATCCCCAGCTCCACCGCCCGGTCCTGCAGCGTGCGGATCATCTCCAGCCCGGTGCGGTCACCGACGTGCGCCAGACGCGCGTAGCGGTGACCGCCGAAGTCGCGCTGGAGGATCAGCCCGTCGGGGGTGCGATCGAACATGGCGCCCCACTCCTCGAGCTCGAGGACGCGGTCAGGCGATTCCTGCGCGTGGATCTGGGCCATCCGCCAGTGGTTGAGGAGCTTCCCTCCGCGCATGGTGTCGCGGAAGTGGACCTGCCAGCTGTCCTCCTTCCAGACGTTGCGAAGGGCCGCGGCGATGCCGCCCTCGGCCATGACGGTGTGCGCTTTCCCGAACAGGGACTTGCACACGATCGCCGTACGCGCGCCCTGCGCCTTGGCCTCGATGGCCGCGCGCATGCCGGCGCCGCCGGCGCCGATCACGACGACGTCGTATTCCAGGTCGTCCATCAGCCGCCGAACACGATGCGCGGGTCGACGATGACGCCCAGCGAGAGAAGGCGTACGTAGAGGTCGGTCAGGCCGACGCTGACGAGGCTGAGGATCGCGTACCGGCCGTGGCTCAGGTTCAGCGCCGAGATGAGCGAATAGAGGCGGAACGCGATGGGCCGCAGGTGGAAGCGGTCCAGGCGTCCGCCGAAGAGGTAGCGGCAGAAGTGGCACCCGAAGGTGTAGAGCGCGAGGAGCACCACGTTCACGGTCATCAGTAGCGAGCCGAGGCCGATGCCGAACGCGTGACCGCCTGACGCGGTCGGGAACCAGAACGCCTGCACGGCGTCGAGCGCGAGGATGAAGACGAGGATCACGGCCGGATACCACGTGAGGCGGTGGATGTTCTGCCAGACGAGGGGGAACGCGGTCTCGCCGCCGTACTTCGACCGTGCGTCCGGGACCGTGCAGGCCGCCGGCGCCTGGAAGAACGAGCGGTAGTAGGCCTTGCGGTAGTAGTAGCAAGTGAGGCGGAACGAGAGCGGGAACCCCACGATCCAGATCGCCGGCGCCAGGTTCCACCACGTCCCGACGATCGGCCCGAACGTCAGATGCGCGCAGTTCGCCGTGATGCAGGGCGAGTAGAACGGCGAGAGGTAGGGATCCACGAAGTAGTTCGCGTTCGCGATGCCCGCGAAGAACGAGTAGACGACGAAGGCGCTGAAGAGGACGAACAGGAAGGCCGGCTCGATCCACCAAGCGTCGCGTCGGAGGGTCCTCTGACGCAGCGCGGTCATGGTGGCCATCGGCCTCGACGGTACGCACCGAGCGACGAGAAGGCAAAGACATGAAGTCGCTGATGTCGATAGCGCTACGCTATGGGCCAGACGGTGGACCTCCAGCAGCTCCGCTACTTCCTCGGCGTCGCCGAACAGCATCACTTCACGAGGGCTGCCCGGGAGCTCGGCGTGGCGCAGCCGTCGATCTCCCGGCAGATCCGCGTTCTCGAGGCCGAGCTCGGCACCTCGCTCTTCCATCGCATGCGCGGGAACGTGGCGCTGACGCCCGCCGGCGAGGCGCTCCTACCGTGGGCACGACGCCTGATCGGGGATGCCGCGACCGCGGCAGACGAGGTCCGCGAGCTTGCCGGGCTGAGGCGCGGGCGACTGAGCGTGGGCGCGACGCCGAGCATCACGGTCGCGATCCTGCCCGCGGCGCTGTCGGAGTTGCGCACCACGTATCCGGGGATCGAGCTCAAGCTCCGCGAGGCCGGCTCGCGGGACCTGATCGGCGAGGTCTACGAGGGCACGCTCGATCTCGCGTTGGTGATCCTCCCGGTCCGTCACCGGTCGCTGTGCACGGTGCCGCTCCTGCGCGAGGAGCTCGTCGTCGCGGTCACGAAGGACCACCCCTTCGCGCGGCGCGACGGACTCGCGCTGACGGAGCTGCGCGACGTGCCGCTCGTCATGTTCCGCGAGGGCTACGACCTGCGAGAGACGACCCTCGCCGCATGCGCAGCGGCCGGCTTCGATCCCCACCTGGCGGTCGAGGGAGCCGAGATGGACGGCGTGCTGCGCATGACCGCGGCGGGCCTGGGCGTGGCGATCGTACCGAGCATGGTGGTCACCAGGGCTGGGCCGCTCCACGCGGTCCGGCTCACGCGCCCGCGGCTCGCGCGGACGATCGCGTTCGCGTACCGCAAGGATCGCGCGCCTTCGCGGGTGACCCGCGAGCTCATGGACCGCCTCATCGCGCTTGTCAGCAGCCGCAAGTGGCTGGACGCGATGCCCGCCGGTCTCGAGGTCCTCGTCCGCTAAATGGTGAAGACCGTGACGGACGCGGACTTGCCCTTGACGGCCGCTTCGCCGATGCGGCGCAGTCCGGCGCCGTCGAGGAGGGACGCGGTGGTCTCGGAGATCACGAGGTCGGTGCCGAGCTCCTTCGTCAGTGCCTCCATGCGCGCGGCGGTGTTCACGGTGTCGCCCATCGCGGTGTAGTCGGAGCGCTCGGGCAGGCCGACCGCGCCCAGGACCACGTCGCCGGTGCTCATGCCGATCCCGTAGCCTATGACCGGCTCGCCGCGCGCCGTGCGCGCCGCATTGATCGCCGCCAGGTCGCGGCGCATCCGTACTGCCGCGCGCACCGCCGCGGTCGCACCGGCCGTCGTGTCGCTCATCGCGCCGAAGATGGCCATGAGCCCGTCGCCGGTGAACTTGTCGAGGATGGCGCCCTCATCGAGGACCGCGCGCGCCATCGCCCGCAGGTACTCGTTGACCGTGGCCACGGCCATCTCGGGGAGCTCGAGGACGAGCGCGCCGAGCGCGAGGATCACCGCCGAGGCCATGAGGCCGTGATAGGACCAGAACGTGGCCGAAAACAGCGGACCGAGGATCATGGCGATCTGCGTCTGGGCGAGCAGCAGGTACGCGATCGACAGCGCCGCCTGGCTCGGTAAACGACCGCGCGTGAACTCACGGGCTTGCATGACGGCCGCGAAGAGGAGGAGGGCGATCGTCGGGCCGGCCACGGCGATGACCCAGCCCGGGTTCCCCTGGAACGAGCCGCCGTAGCCACCGTACGAGTACGCGGACCCGTACCCGGTCATCGCGTCCACCATGTCGCCGAGCCGTCGCGGGTAGCCGATGGCGAAGACGCCGTAGGCGAGGAGCGCGATCCCCGTCGCCGCCAGCGCGCGCGAGGGTGTCACGACCATGGACCGCTCGAGCCACCGCGCGATCGGCGTGTAGCGCGCGGCGAAGAAGAGCGCCGGGATGCCGAGGCTTAGCTGCGCCGACAGGCCGACGATGGGCAGGGCCGCGGCCTCGACGGCGTCGCCGCGGAGCAGCACGCCCGGGGTGGCGAGGCCGTGCACGGCAAATATCCCCGCCAGCGACATGAACCCGAGCGCGACGAGGAGCGAGGCCCAATGGCACATGTCGAGGGCGGAGCGCGCGATGACGATGGAGACCGCCGCCGCGACGAGCGCAACGTTCGTTGTGACCGCAAAGTGCTGGACGCGATCATCGAGGCGGACCTCGGAGAGCGGCGGGTTGAGGAAGTACACGAGGAGACCGAGCGGCACCGCGATCGCCGCGGCGACGGCGAACGGCCAGATCCGTGACCTCACGGCGCCGTCCGCAGGCGTAGCGCGAACACGAGCGGGATGAGCACGGTGCCCGCGACGAAGGCGGCGACCCAGTACCAGATCGCTTCCCAGTGGCAGATGCCGCGCGTGCACGCCTCCCCGGCCTGGCGGATCTCGAGGAACAGCAGCGGCAGGCTCGCGGGTGTCGCGATGACCGACGCCGCGACGAAGGTCGTCGCGACCGCGGGGAGGGAGCGCTCGATCCCGCCGCTGCGCGCGTCGATCGCGCGCGCGGAGAGCGCCGCCCACGCGCACGCCGCGATGGTCGTGACGATCGCGACGGCGACGGCGAGCGGGAAGCGGTCCTCGAACAGGAGGATGCGCGCGCCGAGGACGATCTCGGCCGCGGTGAGGACGGCCCAGTACGTGAGCTTGATCGTGGTGATGCGTCCGACGAGGAGCGTGAGGGTCGGAAGGCGTGGGCGGGGACGCTCCGCCGCTAGCGGTACGTGGTCCACCACTTCTGCAAGAAGTACATGCTCACCAGGAGGATCACGACCGTGACGAAGACCATGTAGAACTCGATGGACTCGCCGACCTCAGTGAGCATCTACTTCCCTCGCCCCAGAAGGTAGTCCACGACCCGCTTGACCTGCTCGTCGTTCAGCGTGCCGCCAGCGCTCGCGCCGTACGGCGGCATCGCCGTCCCCGGCTTGATGGACGGCGGGTTGACGACCCACTTCGTGAGCCAGTCCAGGTCGCCCGAGGCCTTGACCGCCTTGAGCTGGTCGTTGAGCGGGCCCTTCGTCGCGTACTCGGCCAGGTTCGGGGCGAGCGGGTTCGGGCTGTTCTTCCCCGCGTCCGCCGTGTGGCAGACGGCGCAGGTGATGCGGAACTGGTCTGCGCCCGTAGGGATCGCCGGCGGCGGTGGGATCACCTCCGCGACCGGCATCTCGCGCTGCTGGCGGATCTGGCCCAGGTCGGCCCAGTCGGCCTCGGTGCCGTACATGATCAGGTCGGCCAGCTGCTTGACCTGCCAGGGCGAGAGCGGGCCGCCCTCGGACCGCGCCCACGCCGGCATGGAGTAGCGCGGCGGGTCGAAGCGCCGGCCGCGGGAGATGGTGGTCTCGATG